>CANGPO010000029.1 GCA_947455705.1 Actinomycetota bacterium
ACCGACGTTAAGGCAGCCGCCGACAAGGTGAAGGGCGTTGAGATTCCGGCCGCCCAGAATGTCGAAACCCGTTACCCGATCGCTCCGATCACCAAGAGCCAAAACTCAGCAACGGCGCAGGCCTTCGTCGATTTTGTCCTCTCGCGAGCGAGCCAGACGATCCTCGGTAACGCAGGATTCGCCCAACCGTGAGTCGACGCCGTCGACCTGCCACCAGCCCTCCGTGGCCGGTGACGCTTCCGGCTGTACTGGCACTTGCCTTCTTGACGCTGCCCGTTATCGGGCTGCTCGTCCGCACGCCATGGGGACATCTACTAGACATTCTCACGTCAAAGACGAGCCTCGATGCACTTCGACTATCCCTTGAAACGTCAATTGCAGCAACGATTATCGCCTTTCTCGTTGGCGTTCCGCTGGCGTGGTTACTAGCTCGGTCCGAGTTCGTCGGACGAAGGTTGGCCCGTGCACTTGTGACGGTGCCGTTGGTTTTGCCACCCGTAGTCGGCGGTATTGCATTGCTGCTCGCGTTCGGGCGACGTGGCTTAGTCGGGCAGTATCTCGACTCGTGCTGCGGCATCACCCTGCCGTTTACAACACCGGGTGTTGTCGTGGCCGAGACCTTCGTCGCGATGCCGTTCCTCATCATCACTGTCGAGGGTGCATTGCGTGGGCTCGATTCCAAACTCGAGGACGCTGCAGCCACTCTGGGTGCCGGCCGGTGGACGATCTTTCGTCGCGTAACTCTTCCGCTGATCGGGCCGTCACTGATCGCAGGTGCAGTGTTGACGTTTGCCCGCGCACTTGGTGAGTTCGGCGCAACCATAACCTTCGCCGGAAATCTCCCGGGCGTGACGCAAACACTCCCACTTGCGGTTTACGTTGGCCTCGAGGGTGATCTCGATCAGGCTGTTGCACTAAGCCTGATCTTGCTGCTGGTGTCGATCGCCGTTCTCGTTGGGCTACGCGATCGGTGGCTTCGAACGGGGTCGGCGTCATGACCGACGATTCGACGCAGGGGATTCACGCCACGATAGGGATCGATCGTGGCGAGTTCACTCTCGACATGTCCCTGACGGTTGCACCCGGGGAAGTCGTTGCAGTGTTGGGCCCGAACGGTGCCGGAAAATCGACTTTGCTGCGCGGCCTGGTAGGTCTCACTCCCATTGATCGGGGCTCCATTCGCCTCGATGATGTGGTGGTCGACGATCCAGATGCTGATGTCCTGATCGAGCCCGCCAAGCGACGTATCGGTGTGGTGTTTCAGGAGTATCGCCTCTTCCCTCATCTCACCGTTGAGGACAATGTGGCCTTTGGGCTGCGCAGTGCTGGGTTTGGTAAGCAAGCGGCTCAGGTTGCGAGTCAGGAATGGATTGACCGGCTCGAACTCGCCGCTCTGCGTGCTCGTAAACCAGGGGAGCTGTCCGGCGGCCAAGCGCAGCGCGTTGCACTCGCTCGGGCATTGGCCACGAAACCTCGTGCGCTACTTCTCGACGAGCCGTTGTCGGCCTTAGACATTGCCACTCGGCAAGATGTTCGCACTCACCTGTCCGGTCATCTACGGCAGTTCGCCGGGCCAACCGTTCTGGTCACCCATGATCCGCTCGACGCGCTCGTTCTAGCCGACCGTGTGGTGGTGCTCGAGGGCGGCCGCGTGACTCAGGAAGGAACCACCCACGAGGTTGCTCAGCGACCCTCGACTCCGTATGTGGCCTCCGTCATGGGGCTGAACCTCTTACGAGGTAAGGCGCTGGCAGGGATCGTCCAACTCGACGATGGTGGTGAGTTGCAGGCCCCGGACGCTTCGACAGTCGGTCCCGTGCTGGTGGCCATTCGTCCAGCCGCTATCTCACTTCATGCGCACCGACCCGAGGGCAGTGCACGTAACGTCTGGCAGGGAGTCGTCGACAACATCCAGCCAGTGGGTGATCGCGTTCGGGTGTCGGTATCGGCATCTCCTTCTGTCGTCGTGGACGTCACCCGTAGCGCTGTGGTTGAACTTGGACTCGTACGAGATACCTCCGTGTGGCTCTCGACGAAGGCCACCGAACTGGAGGTCTACGCAGGTTAGTAATAGCGAAGGGTCCCGCCGCAACGATGCGACGGGACCCTTCGGTTGTTCTAGTGCTTACACACCTGCGGCGGTAGCAACTGCGCGACCCGTGAGGACTCGTGCCAAGTGGGAGCGGAACTCCGCATCAGCATGAACGTCACTCGTCGGCTTGGTGCCGTCGGCCGCCGAGGAAGCCGCAGCCTTGATCGCGTCAGCCGTTGCGGGCTGACCCTTCAATGCTGCTTCGACGGAGGTGGCGCGGATCGGCTTGGGGCCCATGTTGGTCAGCGCAACGCGGGCATCGGTGATAACTCCACCCTCAACCTTGACAGCGGCGGCAACACCCACGATCGCCCACGCCTGTGCGGTGCGGTTGAACTTCTCGTAGTGAGCTCCGTAACCATCCATCTTCGGGACGCGAACGGCGACGAGAACCTCGTCAGCGCCAACGGCCGTGGTGAAGAAGTCGACGAAGAAGTCGGCGGCCGAAACCGTGCGACGTCCACCCGGGCCAGCAATGACGAACTCACAGTCAAGTGCGGCAGCTGCCGTTGGCAGATCGCCAGCCGGATCAGCATGTGCACATGAGCCGCCGAACGTTCCACGGTGGCGGATCGCTCGGTCAGCAACCGTCTCGGCTGTCATTGACAGCAACGGTGCGTGAGCCTTCACAAGTGGGTTGTTCGCAACCTCGTCGGTGGTGACACCGGCTCCGATCAGGAGGGATGTCCCCTCGTCGGTGATGGTGCGAATTTCGGCAACCGTGCTGATGTCAACGATCGTCGACGGGTTGTTGAGACGTAGGCGCAAGACGGGAAGCAGTGACTGCCCACCGCCGAGAACCTTGGCATCCTCGCCCGCCGCAACAAGTGCTGCGACGGCCTCGTCAACCGTTGTGGCCTTTACATAATCGAAGGCGGAGGGAATCATGCGGCACCACCATTGTTTGCGGCCTTAAGAGCGCGGTAAACATTCTGCGGGCTCGTCGGCATGAGGACATTGTTGACACCGAGGTGACGGATCGCGTCGACGACACCATTGACGATCGCCGGGGTTGACGCGATGGCGCCAGCCTCACCAATGCCCTTGGTACCCAGCGGGTGAGTCGTTGACGGGGTGACCGTGCGATCGGTAATGAACGACGGTAGATCCGCCGCACTTGGGATCAGGTAATCACCCATGGAGGCGGTGAGCAGGTTGCCGTTTGAGTCGTACTCGGCGCCCTCGTACATCGCCTGACCAATGCCTTGGGCAAGGCCACCATGGACCTGGCCCTCGACGATCATCGGGTTGACCTGGACACCGCAGTCGTCAACAGCGACGTACTTGCGGAGCGTGACCTTACCCGTTTCGGTGTCTACCTCCATGGCTGCCAGGTGCGTGCCATGTGGGTAGGAGAAGTCCATCGGGTCGACGGTTGCTTCACCCGACAGAGTTGGCTCAACGCCGTCTGGCAGGTTGTGCGCTTGGAACGCGGCAAAGGCGATGGCCTGGATGGTCGTTGCCTTCTCAGGGTCACCCTTAACCGAGTACGTACCGGCGTTGAACTCAATGTCCTCTGGGCTTACCTCGAGCTGATGGGCAGCAATCATGCGTGCCTTCTCCACGAGCCGCTCACCGGCAACCTTGATGGCCTGACCACCGACGGCCAGTGAACGTGAGCCATAGGTGTCCATGCCGTACGGAGAGCGACCAGTGTCACCATAGATAACTTCGATGTCCTCGACAGGAACACCGATGATGTCGCTGGCGATCTGGCTCCATGCCGTCGCGTGACCCTGACCGTGAGGTGAGGTTCCCGTGACGAGCTCGATCTTGCCCGTTGGTAGGGCGCGGATCGTGCAGTGTTCCCATCCACCGGCGACGTACTTAAGTGCGCCGAGGGTACGGGAGGGTGCAAGGCCACACATTTCGGTGAAGGTCGAGATACCGATACCGAGCTGAACCGGGTCGCCGGTTGCACGACGTACAGCCTGCTCGGCACGCAGCTCGTCCATTCCGAAGAGCTCAAGTGCACGAGCCGTTGCTGCCTCGTAGTTACCGGTGTCGTAGGTCAAGCCTTCGACTGTGGTGTAGGGGAACTCTTCATGCTTGATCCAGTTCTTCATACGAAGTTCCATCGGATCCATGCCGAGCTCAGCAGCAAGTTCGTCGACGATGCGCTCGACAGCGAATGTTGCTTCCGGGCGTCCCGCACCGCGGTAGGCATCGGTTGGAGTCTTGTTCGTGTAAACACCGGTGCACGTGAAGTCGAGTGCTTCCATCTTGTAGATACCGGAGTACATGAACATGCCGAGCAGTGGCGTGCCTGGGGTGATGATCTGCAGGTAGGCGCCCATGTCGGCGAGCAGGTTCACGGACATGCCGAGAATCTGACCGTGGCTGGTTGCAGCGATTTCGATGTCCTGGATCTGGTCACGACCATGGTGCATCGTGAGGATGCTTTCGCTGCGGGTCTCGGTCCACTTGATCGGACGACCCAACTTCCTGGCCAGCAGTACGGCGAGAACTTCCTCGCGGTAGATCTGCAACTTGCCGCCGAAGCCACCGCCGACATCGGGAGCGACAACGCGAAGGTTGTTCTCCGGAATGCCCGTGAGCAGCGCCAGAAGCACACGCAGAACGTGTGGCACCTGCGTCGCAGTCCACAGCGTGATCTCGTCCGCCATGCCCATGGGTGCAGCGACAACCGCGCGTGGCTCCATGGTCGTCGGGATGAGGCGCTGGTTGATGAACCGACGCGATACAACGACATCAGCCTTGGCTTTGACGTCTGCATAACTGCCACCGAATGGAACGGGGGCGGTGTAGCAGCGGTTGGTGCCCTTGTCGGAGTGGACCAGGGGCGAGCCCTCGGCAAGTGCGGCTTCCATGTCAACGATCGCTGGCAGAACTTCATAGTCAACGTCGATGAGGTCGAGGGCATCCGTGGCGAGGTACTTCTCGGTCGCGATGACGACGGCGACGACGTCGCCGACGTACTTGACCTCGTCCTCACAGATGACCGGGTAGTGGCTCATCACGATGTCGTCGGTGACCGGCCAAACGCAGGTTGAACCTGGCTGACCGGGGAAGTCAGCACCCGTGTAGACGTGAACGACACCCTCGGCAGCCTTAGCAGCGCTGGTATCGATGCGGGTGATCTTGGCGTGTGCGATGGAGCTACGCAGGAATGCCATGTGCAGGGTGCCGGGAAGCTGGATGTTGTCGGTCCAGTTCGTGTTACCGGTAACGAGGCGAGCATCTTCCTTGCGGCGAATCGGACGACCGATCGCACCCATGGTTTCGTTCAGCGTGTCAGTCATCAGGAACCACTCATTTCCGCTGCAGCATGGCTGACAGCCTTCACGATGTTGTGGTAGCCGGTGCAGCGGCACAGGTTGCCGTGCAGACCGTCACGGATCTCTTCCTCCGTGGGGTTCGGGTTCTCCGACAGCAGGTCAACAGAGGCCATGATCATGCCTGGGGTGCAGAAACCGCACTGAAGGCCGTGGCACTCCTTGAACGCCTTTTGAACCGGGTGCCATTCGTCCTCAGAAGCAAGACCCTGAATGGTCGTGATCTCGGCACCATCAACTTGGACGGCCAGGACGTTGCAGGACTTGACGCTCTTACCGTTAACAAGAACGGTGCAGGCGCCGCAGTTGGACGTGTCACACCCGATGGGTGTTCCGACGAGGCCTAGGTTCTCACGCAACCAGTGAACGAGCAGGAGCCGCGGCTCCACCTCGCCCTGGCGGTGAGTTCCGTCGACCGTGGCGGAGATGTGGGTCATCTCGTGTCTCCCTGGGATCGGAGGAACTGCCGTCGACCCGAATGAGCCGACGCTGGTGCGCAGATTACTCGTTTTGGCACCGTTTGGGGAGGGTCTCGAGGAAGGTCATACGTATTTGAAATTATTTCTTCAACGGAGTTCCGGTGCGGGTCTGAAACACGTCTGTAAACATTATGCTGACGTCAGAACAAGCACCCCGTGAACGGCCCTGTGATAGGAGACGTAATGGCACTGACCGGTGAAGGACGTATGACATGGGAGCACGGGGAGACGTGGTACCGAATCGTCGGTGATCTTGATCCGTCGTCTGATCAGGTTCCCGTTGTGGTCCTGCACGGCGGCCCCGGCGTGTGCCATGACTACACGATCCCAATTGCTGAACTGCTCAACGAATCAGGTCGAGCATGTGTGCTGTACGACCAAATTGGTTGTGGTAATTCAACTCATATGCCGGATGCGCCGGCAGAGTTCTGGACGACTCAATTGTTCAAGGACGAACTGACGCAACTACTTATCCACCTTGGCATTGCCGAACGGTACAGCCTTGTTGGCCAGTCGTGGGGTGGAATGCTCGCCATGGAGTACGCATTGGATCAGCCGTCCGGCCTGGTGTCGTTGGGAATCTGTGACTCTCCGTCAAGCATGATTTTGTGGGTATCCGAAGCTAACAAGTTGCGGGCCGCACTCCCGCCGGGCGTGGACGAGACACTGCGTAAGCATGAAGAGGCCGGTACGACCGATTCCCCCGAATACCAAGTCGCGATGGATGTTTTCTACGCGAACCACGTGTGCCGGGTTCCGTTGCCCCAGTGTGTGACGGACTCGTTTGCCAAGCTCGCTGAAGATCCGACCGTTTACCACACGATGAATGGGCCTTCGGAATTCCACTGCATCGGATCGCTCAAGACCTGGGATATCACCGATCAGCTCCACAAGATCACCGCACCAACTCTGCTGGTGTCTGGCAAGTACGACGAGGCCACCCCACTGATCGTCAGCACAATCCACAATGAGATTGCCGGCTCGGAGTGGGTGCTGTTCGAAGAGTCCAGCCACATGCCGCATGTCGAGGAACCAGAGCGATTCCGCGAGGTAGTTTCGGCATTCTTGGCCAAACATGACTCGTAACCACTGATTGGCTGAATTCATTCAGGTACCCCGGTGTGCCCGCCGATAGGCAAGTACACGACGGGGAGGACTGGGTGAGTGCACCATGAGCGATGTGGACGCCACGGGGGTGGCTAACGCGGATCTGTCCGATGAGGCTGCCCAGTTCCTCGAGGAGATCCTTGTCGAGGCTGGCATGGTCAGTAGCGATCAATCGCAATACGGTCGCATTCTGGCTGAGTTGAGTTCACCGGATGGATCAGCGGCTCGCCTCGAGCGTCTGTTGATTCGTGATCAGGGCTTGTCAGCGCGCGTGCTGCGGCTGGCGAATTCTGCCTCATATGGGATGAGTCGATCGGTTACGTCGCTGCAATCGGCCATCACGATCGTTGGTTTCACCTCGATTCGAACTCTTACCATGGCGTCAGCTATGGCATGGGATCGAGTGCCCGAGCGGTGGAGCGAGTTTTCGCTCCTGCACGCATACGCCGCTGAGAGTGTGGCGTGGCAGATGGGGGCACCTAGACAAGAGGCGTTTAGTGCTGGCCTGCTTTCAGATATGGGCCGTTCGCTGCTCTTCAAGGTGACTGAAGGTGGTTACGAACTCCTGAGTGATCTAGCCGACCATCCGGATTCGTTGCCGTCCTTGGAGATGTCCGCCTATGGGCTTACCCATCAGCACATCACACGCGAAGCTTTCCTGCGCTGGCATTTCCCAGAACCACTCGTTCGTGCTGCGGCGTGTCACCACGACGCACCTGATCACATGAGTGATTCGCTCACGATGGCAGTCCGCGTTGGCCACGATGTTGCAGCGGTATTGCAAGGCGGTGACCCACATGTTGATTGGGCAACTGCCACGAACGGTCAGTTCACCGAGGTGCATCTAGACATGTTCGAGGGCGCTATCCGTGCGCAAGCATCCGACCTCGCGTCGGTCTTTGCTTAGACGTTCGTCGCGCTTGGTTCGTCGCGCTTGGTTCGTTATCCGCCCACCGGGAAATGACATGCGACTTCCCGTCCGTCTGACTGAATCTGCAACAGTGGTTTTTCCTTGATGCAGATGTCTTGGACGTAACGGCAGCGGGCTGCGAAGGCGCAGCCGGGTGGCTTATTGATCGGACTTGGAAGATCGCCCGTCAGAACAATGCGTTCGCGAACCTCGGCCTCAGTGTCGATCACGGGAATCGCAGACAGAAGTGCCTCGGTGTACGGGTGGCGCGGGTTGTTGTAAAGCGCAGTTGATTCGCCAAGCTCAACGAGCTCACCGAGATACATAACCCCGATGCGATCAGAGATGTGGTGCACCACGGCGAGGTCGTGGGCAATGAAGACGTAGGTGAGTTTGTTGTCGTCTTGCAAGTCAGCCAACAGATTGAGAACCTGAGCCTGGATTGAGACGTCCAGCGCAGACACCGGTTCGTCAGCGATCAGCAGGCGAGGCGCAAGAGCCAGAGCGCGGGCGATGCCGAGGCGCTGACGCTGGCCGCCGGAAAATTCATGTGGGTAGCGATTGGCGAACGACTCATCGAATCCAACCACGCGAAGCAGATCAATTGCCTTCTGCTTGATCTCCGCATCCGTCCCTAGCCCGTGCGTGCGCATCGGTTCTTCAACGGTGGCCGCTGCACGACGACGCGGGTTCAGTGAGGCGTACGGATCCTGAAACACCATCTGGAAGTCCATCCGGCGTTTTCGCAGTTCTTTACGTGACATCGTCGTGATGTCTTCGCCGTCGTAGATCACCTGCCCGCTGGTCACGTCGATCAGGCGCACCAAACAGCGGCCGAATGTTGATTTACCGCAACCACTTTCGCCAACGAGGCCGAGGGTTTCACCAGCCCGCACCTTGAGGGATACTCCGTCAACCGCCTGAACCTGCTGCTTACCCTCAGGGGTGCGAATAGGGAAGTGCTTGACGACATTTCTCGCCTCAAGCAAAACCGGCGGCTCGCCAGTGTTGGCAATGAGTGCATCCTGCGTTGGGCTGGTCACAGGGTCACCTCCACCGGGGTAAGTGCTTCGCGGCGACGTTCGGGTCGTTCGATCAGCGGTAGGACGCAGGCATCCATATGACCTGGCGTGTGCATGACCAATGGTGGTGTCGGTCGGCAAGAGTCTGACGCGAAGCGGCAGCGCGGTGAGAACAGGCAACGATCGCGGTCTGCATCACTGGGGGAGATTGGGGCACCGGGGATCGCGGCCAACCGCGGAGCGCGGGTTCCGTCGGTTGGTGGGATCGATCCCATCAACCCCCATGTGTATGGGTGCAGGGGATCGCGCATCACATCGCGTCGTGGCCCTGCTTCGACCAATCGGCCGCCATACATGACCATCACGCGATCAGAAACCTGCGACACCACTCCCATGTCGTGAGTGATCAGCACGATCGACGATCCAAATTCGTTCTGCAAGTTCTGCAAGAGCTCGAGGATCTGAGCTTGGATTGTTACGTCCAACGCCGTCGTTGGCTCATCTGCGATCAGAAGCGCGGGATTACATGACAGCGCCATTGCGATGACTACCCGTTGACGCATTCCACCAGAAAACTCATGTGGGTACGAGTTCACACGTTCCTTGGCGTTAGGAATACCTACCGAATCAAGCAGCTGGACGGCGCGATCCATGGCCGCCTGCTTGGACACCTTTTCGTGCGCGCGGATCTGTTCGCTGATATGCCAGCCGGCGGTGTAGACGGGGGTGAGTGCTGTCATCGGATCCTGGAAGATCATCGCAATTTCGTCGCCGCGAATCTTGCGCATCTCGGCGTCGCTCATCTTGAGCAGGTCGCGGCCCTTGAACAGGACCTCACCTTCGACAACACAGTTCGGATTGTCGATCAACCGTAGAACCGAAAGCATCGAGACGCTCTTGCCCGAGCCTGACTCACCGACAAGTCCAACAACCTCACCGACACCGACGTTGAACGAGATGCCGTCAACTGCAGCAACTTTGCCGTTGCGAGTTCGGAAAGAGACGCGTAGATCACGCACGTCGAGTAATGGCTCAGACATGGCGCACCCGCGGGTCTAGGAGGGCATAGACAAGGTCTACGAGGAAGTTCGCGAATACGACGAAGAAAGCTGCATACATAACGCAGCCAATGATCACTGGTAGGTCGAAGCTCTGTAAGGAGTCATACGTCAGCTTGCCGACGCCTTGTAGGCCGAACACGACCTCTGACAGTAGTGCCGCTCCACCAATCAGAGCACCGAAGTCGAGTCCGAACAGGCTGACGATCGCGATCAGCGAGGTACGGAAGGCGTGCCGCCATAGGACGCGACGCTCGCTAATACCCTTTGCCCGGGCCATGCGCACGTACTCCTCGTTCATTGCGCCGACCATCTCCGAGCGAAGTACGCGCGCATAGATGCCTGCGTAGAGCACGGCCAAAGTCATCCACGGCAAGATCAAGTGGGAGGCCCAGTTCCACACCCCGGAACTTAGCGGGGCATATCCAAGTGGTGGTACCCACGAGAATATTGAGTCGTGTAGTCGGCTTTGGCTGACGAGGTTGACCACCTCACCAAGCCAGTAAACGGGCAAAGAAACACCGATGACGCCGATGATCATGATGAGCGGATCAACCGCTGAACCGCGGCCGGCAGTCGCAGCAACGCCCATCAAAATGCCGAAGAACAGCCAGATGATTGCCGCACCGATCACGAGCGAGAGGGTGATCGGGATGGCCTGCTTGATTTGCGGGATGACCTCGACTCCGCGATTGACGAAGGAGGTGAGATCCCGGTCAATAAATAGGTGGCGCATCATCAGGGCGTACTGAACCGGGATCGGCTTATCGAAGCCGAAAGATGCGCGTACCTGTGCAAGCGTTTCTTGGCTCGCATTTCGGCCAGCAATACGAGCGGCCGGGTCTGCACCCGGAGTTGCAAAGAAGATCAGGAATACGAGCACCGAGATTGCGAACAGTACGAGGACCGCGGCAACGGCACGCTTGAGTGCAAAGCGAAGCATTAGACCGCACCCCGCAGACGTGCCTTCGGGTCGAGTGCGTCGCGCACTCCATCACCGAGCAGGTTGAGTGCAACAGCGGTGATAGCGAGCATGACGCCTGGTGCAATGGCAACCATCGGGCGGGTATAGAGCAGGCCAACACCGTCGTTGATGATCGTGCCCCAGCTTGCATCCGGCGGCTGAACGCCGATGGATAGGAACGACAGAGCCGATTCGGTAAGCATGTTGATGGCTGTCATCAGCGGTAGGAACACGATCAGGGTCGGAAGAACGTTCGGGAGAATCTCACGCCGAAGTAGCCGGCCATCGGTGGCACCGGCTCCGACCGAGGCTTGCACGAATTCGCGTTCGCGCAGCGACATCACTTGACCACGGATTGGCCTGGCTACGTACGGAACGTAGATCACGCCAATGATCAAGATTGGCAAGATGATGCTGCCGGAATTGAGCGTCACTGGACCAATCGTGAGCGACTGATTAATCAGAACCACGGAAAGACAGATGGCGAGTAGGTAGACGGGGAAGGCCCACAGGACATCGAGGCCGCGCGAGAGAACTGCGTCAAGGCCTCCGCCAAAGTAGCCCGAAATGATGCCGATGAGTCCTGCCAACGCGCAGCACAGGACGGCCGATACGAGACCGATGATCAGGCTGTTACGGCCGCCATAGAGAAGTCTCGACATCACATCTCGGCCCTGATTGTCAGCGCCAAGGAAGAAGTTATTCCAGAGCCAGGTCGGGCCGATGGGGTTAACACCCAGCCCTAGACCGGTGTCTGAAGATTGCATGACTGGGCCAGTCACTCCGCCCACGGTAAACGTGCCGTCGAGGTTCGAGGTGAACGCATCAAGATGCATCACGGACGACGCGTAGATGGGGGCGGCCAAACACGCCGCGAAGATGACGATGAGAACGATGATCGAACCCATCGCCACCTTGTTGCGACGTAAGTCCCGCCACGCAGTCCGCCATGGACCGGCGGACTGCGTGGCGGGCGTGCTCAGTACTTCAGTAGTGCCAATAGCCATGAAGAAATCAGCGTCCGATTACTTCTTGACCTGAAGTTGGTCAACGAGCATGTAGAACTGCTTGCTGAACTTGTAGTTGCTGACATTGGTCGACAGGAAGTCGATCAACTTCGGCGTGATGAGCGGAACCCATGGGGCCTGCGTCATGGCTGCCTTGTCGGTTGCGGCCCACTTCTCGTTGGCTGCATTCATGTCTGTCTGCTCGGTCTTCAACGCGTCGTCGATCATCGGCTGCACACCAGTCTTGTCGCAGAAGCCTGCGATGTTGATTGATGAGTCGCTACCGGGGGTGAACGATGCGCATCCGAGAAGCACGTTGATGAAGTCAGAAGCAGCCGGGTAATCCTGGTACCACTGCGAGAGGCTGATCTGAACCTTGTTATTGGTGTTCTGGATGTAGGTGAACTGAATGTTGCCGGAGATCGGCTTCAGGGTCGCCTTGTAGCCGATTGAGTTCAGCGTTGACTGCAGGTACTCACCAACAGCCTTGTTCACCTCGTCATCGGTGGTGATGATCGTGACTGCCTGACCAGCGGTACCCGACTCGGTGACCAGGGCCTTGGCCTTGGCCAGATCCGGGCCCTGCCAGGTTGTGCCAGCCGGGTTGGTGTACTGGCAATCTTCCTTGAAGCCGGGGAAGCCGGGCGGCAGGATTGTGCAGACCGGAGCAGCGAGCTTCTCGCCACCAAGAATCTTCACCACTGCGTTCTTGTCGACGGCCCAGTTAACTGCCTGACGAGCCTTGACGTTGTTGAACGGAGCAATGTTGACGTTCATCGGGACGTACCAGACGGCGGTCAACGGATTGACGTGAACCTGCGGTGCGTACTTGGTGCCGATTTCGGCCAGGCGGTCTGCAGGCGGTGAATCGAAGATCCAGTCAGCCTGGTTGTTCTCAACGGCAGTGACCTCTGCCTCTACCGTGAGACCGAACTTCTCGGTGATGGTGTCTGGGTAACCCGATGGCTGTGCGTCTTCGTTCCACGACTTGAAGTTCGGGTTGCGGACCATGACGAGAGCGGTGTTCGGGTCGTATGACTTGAACATGTACGGACCAGTGGTCGGGATCGGCGTGGTGCCTGCATCCTTGGTCGGTGCCGTCTTGGGGTTGATTGCCGCGTGTGGCACGGAGATCTTGTAGAAGAACTCCGGATCCGGTGACGTCAGGTTGATCGTGACGGTGTTGTTGGCTGCGTCAGCGACGACACCACCATCGAGGGTGCAGGTGGCCGGCGTTGCCAGGCACTTATCGGCGCCGACGATGCCGTTGTAGAACGAACCGGCGGTCGGGCTGGAGACCTTGAAGATGCGCTGGAATGAGGCCACTACATCGTCCACGGTTACGTCCGTGCCGTCCGAGAACTTGATTCCCTTGCGCAGGTTGAAGACGTAGGTCTTGCCGTCATTCGTGGGCGTCGGGAGCGACTCGGCTAGGTCAGGAACAACGGTGAATGACTCTTCGCCATCTACCTTCTTGAACGCCGTTAACCCGTCGTACGTAGCTTGATAGAGCTGCCAGTACTGGAGGGTGTAGTTGATCTTCGGATCGAGTGTGCCACCAGCCGTCTTGGCTAGGAGCGTGATATCGCCCCCCGCCTTGGCTGGGTCGTATGCCGCGTTTGCCGCGCCGGAACTACTCGGTGCAGCAGCCGAACCGCTCGTCGTGGGCGCTGGGGTCGATCCTCCGCCACAGGCTGCGAGGGCGAGTGTCAATGCCCCAGCAGACGCAGCGACCGTCATCATGCGTAGTTTCATTACTGTCCAATCGTTCGGGAGTGGTCCACCGTAACCTCTGTTGAGATGAACCGCATCACATATGAAGTAAGTACCTCACGCCTTGGACGATGGCGCATCCGCCGCCACCTGCATTGATACCCAATCGTTGCTGATCCGCTCAGTCCTGCATGATCGTTTTCGGGTGCGTCTGGCGTCCCAGAGCCCTTCTCGTAGGCTGAGCAGGTGGATCCCGACCTTGCCTTTGCCGAGCACCTCGCCGACCTTGCTGCGTCCATCACCATGGAGGCTTTTGGTGGCCGTCAGGTGGTCGATATCAAATCCGACCTTTCCGTTGTCACGGCCACGGACCGCCTCACTGAAGGGGTGATTCGTTCCGCGATCAGGGCCCAATTCCCGGCAGATGGCGTACTTGGCGAGGAAGAGGGTCTGAGTAAGGGCACCTCGGGCAGAGTGTGGGTGATCGATCCGATTGACGGCACACGTAATTTTGCCGAGGGTCTACCGATGTGGACGACGCTGATTGGCTTACGCGTCAATGGTGAGGTTCGAGTGGGTGTTGCCGATGCGCCAGCTCTGTTTGAGCGCACAACGGCCGTGCGCGGACAGGGGGCTTATCTCAATGATCAGCGCATCCAGGTCTCTGATGTGCGCTCGCTGTCGCAGGCATTTGTCCTGCACGCGTCGGTTGAGGAGTTCGCCGAGCACGGTGGGGTTGATCGGCTCGTGCGACTCACCGCAGCTGCGCGCGGATCGCGCGGGGTCGCAGATGCCTGGGGGCACCTACTGGTGGCTCGCGGCGCTGCGGATGTGATTGTTGAGGCCTCGGATTGTTTTGAATGGGATTGGTCGGCAACGAGCCTGATTCTTGATGAGGCAGGTGGCCGGTTATCTGAGGTCACGGGTTCGGGGCTTACTCCCGGGTGCAAACTCATGGCAACCAACGGACACCTTGATACCGCCGTTCGGGCGGCCCTATCTGGCACGGCTGCCGACTGATACTGAATCGTCATTCAGTATTCGCCGAAAAGTGCTGCGTATTCGTGGCCGACCTAGGCACAATGGGTCGATGTCGGTTAGGCGGCGCATGGGGCGTTCGTCGCAACAATCAGGGGGGATCCCATGTCGAGCAGTCATGCTCAGCGCTTCGTCGGTCGTTACACACGGCGGCTCGTAGCTACCGCCGGGGTGATGGCGATGCTCGCGGGCGCAGGCATGGCGGGGATGTCGTCGGCGGCTGCTGACTCGGCATCGCCCTCACCGGCCGCTGCTCCTACGGTTCTGCGGATCGGCATGACGACCTCCGTCGACAATCCCAACATGTTCGCGGTTAATTCGGCGGCCGAATGGGGCTCGGCGGTCATTCAGTACGACATGGCGTTGAAGTTCGGGCCAGACCTCACCGCAAGTCCGGGCCTTGCAACGTCATGTGATCCGAGTGACGACAATCGCACCTGGACCTGCCACCTTCGTGACGGTTTGAAGTGGAGTGACGGACAGCCGATCACGTCGAAGGACGTTGTGTTCAGTTACAACTTCGTCAGGGACAAGCAATTCGATTACTTCAACAGCTACTTCCCTGAGGGCACGACGTTCACGGCCCCTGATGACAAGACGTTCGTGTGGCATCTCACCAAGCCGGGTATCGGTCCCATGCGTCCCGCCTGGTGCTACATCGTTCCCGAACACATCTGGGGTAAGTACGCCAATGCCACCCAGGATCAAATCAAGGCCGTGAAGCTTTTCCCGAACGTGGCGTCAGGCCCATTTGTCATGACGGAGGCGAATCCGGGCCAGAACTGGACGTACTCGCGTAACCCCAACTTCTGGGGTACGAGGCCGACCTACGATCAGGTGGTCTTCCAGCTTTACACGAACCAGGAAGCCATGGTTCAGGCGCTGAAGAATGGCGAGATCGACATTGCTGATGGTTTCGACGGGCCACTGCTTCCCGCTCTGAGCGCAATCCCGAATGTCGCAGTTCAAAAGGTTGAATCGGATTTCTGGGTGAGTCTTGCTTTCAACTTTGGTGGCCAGGGGCCCAATGCGCACCCGCTTCCCGCTCTGAAAGATCTCAATGTCCGCAAGGCCATTGAGATGGCGATCGATAAGCAAGGCATCGTCGACAAGGTGTACCCCGGTGCTGCTGTGCCGGGCGACACCATCATCCGGCCGTTGTCGACGTTCTGGCACCTGAACGTTCCAGCGGACAAGGCCATCACATACGACCCGGCGGCTGCGAATGCACTTCTCGATCAGTCTGGTTACACCAAGGGTGGGGATGGAATTCGCGTCGACCCGAAGACTGGTCAGCCTTTGCACATCACCTTGCCGACGAGTGATGACGTCAATGGCAGTTCCGATGTTGGCCAGCTTGTGCGCGGTTACCTCAAGCAGATCGGAATCAGCGTCGATGTGAAGCCGACGACGGCGGCCAAGATGTACGACTTGCAGCAGTCGGGTGAGTTCGACGCGTATATCTGGTACTGGAGTGGTGATCCTGACCCGAACTATCAGCTCTCTGTATTTACAAGTAGTGCCTGTGATGGGGATGGTCACCTGTCCGATGGATGTTGGAAGGATCCGGCCTACGACGCGATCTTCTCCAAGCAGGAGACCGAGTTTGATCAAGCCAAGCGCCAACAAGATGTGTTTGACGCCCAGCAGTACGTCTACGACCAGATCCCTGATATCGCGCTTGTCTACCCGAATTACATCGAGGCGTATCGCACGGACAAGGTGGCAGGGCTTATCGCTACTCCCGCGAAGGTGGGCTACCTAACGACGAGCTACGACTACGCGAGCATGGTGTCGGCACATCCCGCCGAGCAGCCACCAACAACGGAGTCATCGTCATCTGGTGGGATCCCGGTATGGGTGTGGCCGCTGGCGATTGCCGCCATCGGTGTTGGAGTGTTCCTATCGATGCGACGTTCGGGTAAGGGCTCTGACGAGTTCGAGCGCGACTAGATTTCTGACGACACATCTGACTACTCGCCGCGGATTAAGGGATAGGTATGCGACTGCGCTACATCGCACGTAAGTGCGGCTGGGCGTTGCTCACATTGCTGTTCGTGCTTTCGGCGAACTTCTTCCTCTTCCGCATCATGCCGGGTGACCCCATCGGACTGCTGGCCCGCAGTACCCGTCTTTCTCCGGAAGCGTTGCAGCAGCAGATCCACCTGTTCGGTCTTGACCAGCCGCTGCCGGCACAGTATCTGACCTACCTCAAGCAAACCCTGTCCGGAAACCTTGGGGTGTCGATCATTTCGGGTTCGGAGGTGTCGGAGACTCTTGCAGGCAGGGTGTGGCCAACAGTGCTGTTAGTAGGGCTTGGCACATTGATTGCCGCAGTCATTGGCGTGATTGCCGGCATCAAGGGCGGCTGGACGCGCGACAGCGGATTTGATCGCGGATCGCTCTACTCATCCTTACTGCTCTACGCCACTCCTGAGGGATGGCTCGGAATGCTGCTACTCATCGTCTTTGCAGGCACCTTGGGCTGGTTCCCTGCGGGCGGGTACGCCTCGAATTCCGGTTCCGGTGCTGCGAGTTTCGGTGACGTTGCTCGACACCTCTTTCTGCCTGTGCTCACGTTGGCTCTGGGCTATGTCGGCTCCTTTGTCATCGTGATGCGTTCGTCCATGATCGACGTGAAAGAAGAGGACTACATCACGACCGCACGCGCTAAGGGCTTGAACGACGCGACAATTCGTCGTCACCATGCGGTGCCAAACGCCTTCTTGCCGAGTTTCACTCTCATCGTGTTGAGCGTTGGTTTCATTTTGGGTGGCGCGATCGTTGTCGAAACCGTCTTCTCATGGCCGGGCTTGGGTTTGCTTACGTACCAAGCGATCAACGATCAGGACTACCCCGTTCTGCAAGCGGTGTTTTTGATTTCCAGTGGTGCGGTCATTCTGGCGAATTTGGTGGCCGATATCGCCTACGGCTATCTGGACCCTCGAGTAGAGGGGGTCTGACATGGCAACGCATCTTCCGCTAGGAGATCCCGCGGATGAGGTTGGCTCGATGTCACCGCGACAATTGGCGTGGCGACGGCGAGGTGATTCGTTTGGACGAACGTGGTCGGTGTTTCGATCCAATCGTCAGGCCATGACCGGGCTTGTCATCTTGGTCATCTTTGGCCTGTTGGCATTATTCAGTCCGCTGCTGGTCAGTGAAGACGCAGTGGATCCGTCGATGGCCTCGGGTCCGCCTAACTCGCCTCCGATCTCTGGATATCCGCTGGGAACAGACAGCTTCGGGCGATCCGTCTTGGCCCTTTTGATCGTCGGATCTCGGGTCTCGTTGATCGTTGGCCTGACGGCCACCCTCGGCGCGGTGTTCATTGGTGCGACCGTTGGCCTTGTCAGCGGCTTCTACGGTGGAACCCGCATCGACAGGGTGCTTAGCACGCTGACGGACTGGTTCCTGGTGATTCCATGGCTCGTCTTGGCCATTGTGCTGGCCGCGATTCTTGGACCGACGCTGTTGAATGTGATCCTCGTGATTGCAGTGACCTCGTGGGCCATGACGGCTCGAATCGTTCGGGCCCAGACGCTGAGTGTGCGGACCCTTCCATATGTTGAACGCGCGCGTGCGCTCGGTGCGAGCGATGCGTCAATCATCACCCATCACGTATTACCCAATGTCTTTCCGGTGATCTTTGCTCAGGCCGTGCTCACGGTGGCCGTTGCCATTCTTTCGGAGACGACGCTGGCAATCCTTGGCCTTGGTGATCCCACGTCCATCTCGTGGGGAATCATCATCGAGCAGGCGTTCAACGCAGGTGCGATGGCTAACGGCTACTGGTGGTGGATGATTCCGCCGGGCCTGTGCATCATCGCCGTCACCTTGGCATTCACGATGTGCGGTTATGCGCTGGAGGAGATTTTCAACCCGAGACTGCGTCGACGCGGCTAACCTCGTCGAGTTTGTCTACGCATGGATCGATCAATGGTTTGCCAAACGAGGGAGTGAGATGAGCACCGATTACGTCTATCCGTATGGCGCAGGTGGTGAGTGGCTCAAGTGCGCGCTGCACACCCACTCAACCGTCAGCGATGGAACCCTCACCCCAGCGCACCTGCTACGCAGTTACGTGGAGTCTGGCTTCGATGTCGTTGCGATCACTGACCATTGGCGGCTTACCGAGGTTCCGTCGACACCAGAGCTCATCACCCTTCCGTCAGCGGAGTTGGGTTTCGACCTGAAGTATCCGGCCTACCCGACGCAAAGTGGCGAGTTTCTTGTGTATGGAATCTCGGATCTGCCAGACGACCCTGGTGGCAACAGGGCCAATTGGCAGTTCAATGAAGAGGAGAACTGGGAGGCACGCACCTTCCCAGACATAACTACTGCGATGACGTGGGCGGATTCCCAAGGGGCCGTTGCGTATATCGCTCATCCGTACTGGAACGAGTTGTCGATTGACGATCTGTTGGAGTCCGAGGGCTTCGCCGGAATCGAGGTCTTCAACGGCTCAGCTGAGGTTGAATGCGGTCGTGGTGACTCGTCTACGTGGTGGGATGTGCTGTTGCGCAATGGCCGACGTCCGTTCGGTATCGGTACGGACGATCAGCACTATCCGCTGTTCGAACTCGGACTGGCGTGGACGATGGTGAACGTCAAGGAGCGAACGCAGGCGGCGGTACTCGATGCGTTGCGCACGGGTGCGGCTTACTTCTCGCATGGGCCGCAGATCCATGAGATTGTTCGGGACGGGGATGCGGTGGAAATCGCGTGTTCCCCTGCGCGCTCGGTGATTTTGCACATGGAGCGCGAGTATGGAGTGAGCGTCAGCGTTGGTCGAGGTGGCCGACGCAATGGTCGCATCCTAGAAACCAGTCCTGATGGTTTGATCACGCGGGTTCGGATCGAGCCAAATCACCCAGAGTCGATTTACCGTCGCGTCAGTGTGATCGACACGGCTGGGCATCGTGCGTGGAGCAACCCGATCTAGTCATTACTACGCGCGCCGTTGAACTAACCAGCTATTGATAGAGCGCGCTCAACGCGACCCGCGGTGCTCGCGACGTGCCGTCGCAACTCTGGTTCTCGGCCGAGACGACGGGTGGGCACTGCAAGACCAACGGCCGCGAAGCCACCCTTCGGGGTGACGAGGGCACTTGCTACGCAACTAACCCCCGAGCTGTATTCCTCGTTATCGACCGCGACTACTCGAGCTTCATCGGCCGCTAACGCGTTCTTGGCCGAGCGTCTCGTTGGCTGATGATCGTGCATCTGCGCGAGCAACTCTGACACGGACGTGATGGTCTTGGCCGTGAGCGCCTGCGGACGATGACGTTCGAGGTAATCACGGCGCAACTCGTCGGGCAGGGCGGTAAGAATGGCCTTTCCTAAAGCGGTGGCGTGGGCCGCGTCGTGCATTCCAACCCACAGATCGACTCGAGGTGCGCGAGAACTTTCCACGATCTCGCTGACGTTGATCTCTCCGTCGTCGAGGCGGGCGAAGTAGACAGCGGCGCCGACCAGATCGCGAAGTTCGGCCAGGATCGCTCGTACCTGCGCCACCTGCGGGGATGAATCACGGGCAAGTTCGCCAAGGCGGCTCGTCATGACGACGGACCCATCGTCGAGCCGTGAGATGTAGCCCTCGTGCGCCAAAGTGCGCACCAAGTGATACGTCGTGGGTAGGGCCAACCCAGTATCGCGAGCCAACTGCTTCACGGTGGCACGACCATTGCGTCCAGCCAGTGCTTCCATGACGTGAAGGGCGCGCTGCACAGACTGAATCAGGGTTGGCTGTGAACTCAATGAAACCTCGACGTTTCGTAAGGCCGAACGAACCGATGGCCAGACGTTACACCCAGTTCACCGGTAGCAACAGGCTTGATTGCTTACGGGTTGTCTGACCCTTTCACCATTTGAAAACCTTTGGGCTCGTATCGAGACTCGACGTGATGACACTGGCGGGACGCGCTGCTGCGGTGTGAGCGTCTACGATCTAGCCACGTCCCCGATTTAGGAGTGTCATGGCTTTCCCTGGTGTCCTTGTCCCGCTCGTGACCCCGTTCACCGATGACGGTGCGCTCGACCTCGATGCGATGCCCGCTGTCGTTGAGTTCATGCTCTCCGCTGGGGTTGCCGGCGTTGTTGCAGCGGGAACGACGGGGGAGGGCTACGCCCTATCAGCTGACGAACGCGCAGCGGTGATCACCAGCGTCATTGATGCTGTTGGTGGTCGCGTCCCTGTCCTGGCTGGTGTTGGTGGGATGGCCACTCGTGAGGCAGTTGCTCAGGCGCGCGAGGCGCGCGAGCTCGGGGTGGATGGACTCATGGTTGCGGCGCCTGCCTATGTGTTGCCGAACCCCGAGGAACTCGGCCGTCACATCCTGGCCGTGCTCGAGGCAGCTGACTTACCAACTGTTCTCTACGACTACCCAGACCGATCGGGCGTCTCCTTCACTGAGCGCACCCTTGACCTCGTTGCGCATGATGATCGAATCGTCGGCATCAAGGAAGCGTCGGGGGATCTGACTCGGGTCCGTCGGCTTCGTCGTCGTTACGGCAATGCTGTGCCGATCGTGAGTGGTACCGACGGTTTGGCAATGCGCATGTTTGAGATGGGCGTCGATTCATGGATTGCAGGAACCGCGAACGCGCTTCCTGCCGAGCACGTCCAGATCCTCGCCGCGGCCGTCGCTGGAGATATGGATACGGCGTGGGCCGTGCACAAGCGGATTCTGCCCTTCCTGCGTTGTGCCGAGCGTGGCCGATACACCCCGAAGGTCAAGCTCGCATTGGAACTTCGCGGTGTTCGCGTTGGGCCTGCGCGGCCACCCCTGGGTGCGAGCGACGATTCCGAACGTGCCGAGGTTGCTTCCCGACTGGCTGTTGCTCTCGGTGGTAGCGAGCCGGTGGCGCAGGTGCAGTATCTAGCCCGAACCGCAGACGCCAATCCGTTGCCCATGCATAGGCATGCGTTCATCAATGGCAGTTTTGTGCCCGCACTAAGTGGCGCCATGATGCCGATCACCAACCCGGCGACTGGTGAAGAGGTCGGCGAGGTGGCGGCATGTGATGCGGCGGATATTGATCGCGCGGTTACCGTCGCCCGCGACGTGTTCGAGCGTGGCGATTGGTCGATGGCTCATCCGTCACATCGCCGTAAGGTTCTGACTCGTTTCGCCAAGTTGATCGAGCGCCATAACGAAGACTTGGCGCGGCTCGACTCACTTGAGGCTGGTAAGCCGATCACTGATTGCCGAGATGGAGACATCCCTGAAGCGGCTGAGACGATGCGTTGGTTCGCTGAGTCGATCGACAAGGTGTACGACCGGCAAGCGCCAACGGGTGTCGATGTCGTAGCCCGCATCACACGTGAGCCAGTCGGCGTCGTTGGGGCGGTATTGCCATGGAACTTCCCGACACTCATGTTCATCTGGAAGGTTGCGCCCGCACTTGCGATGGGTAACTCGGTCGTCGTAAAGCCTGCTGAGCAAACCTCGCTTTCGGCTCTGCTACTTGCAGAGTTGGGCCTTGATGCCGGCTTACCTAAGGGTGTTTTGAATGTCGTGCCCGGTTTCGGTGAAACAGCAGGGCAGGCTCTGGGGTTGCATCCAGAGGTCGACATGGTGACGTTCACTGGATCCACCGAAATTGGTCGACGGTTCCTTGAGTATTCGGCCCAATCGAATCTCAAGCGGATCACTCTTGAGTGTGGAGGTAAGAGCCCACAGATCATTCTTGAATCAGTGCGTGACCTCGACGAGGCCGCAGCCGAGGCGGTGCGTGCCGCGTTCTGGAACATGGGCGAGAACTGTTCGGCCGGATCGCGCATTTTGGTGCATCGTTCGCTGCACGAATCCTTCGTCGAACGACTCGTTCTGGCGACTGCGGATCTGCGCGTTGGCGATCCGTCCGATCCTCGCACCGAAATCGGTCCACTCATTGACCCAGCGGCGTGCGAACGCAGCGAACGATTCGTTGCCCAGGGCATCGCCGATGGTGCACGGGTTGCTATCGGTGGTGGGCGCACACTGACTCAAACGGGTGGGTGGTACTTCCAGCCGACGGTGCTTGACGGAGTTCCAGCTGATTCCGTCGTCGCGCGTGAAGAGATCTTCGGTCCCGTTGTCGCGGTTATCCCCTTCGACTCAGAGGAGGAGGCCATCAACATCGCGAATGCATCAAGCTACGGATTGGCGTCGTCGCTATGGTCGGACGATATTGACGCCGCCCACCGCGTCGCCCGTCGCCTGAAGGCTGGAACGGTGTCGATCAACTGCTATAGCGAGGGCGATATCACCACTCCCTTCGGCGGGTACAAGCAATCTGGCTTTGGCGGACGCGACAAGGGGATCGACTCACTCGATCAATATTGCGAAACCAAGACCACGTGGCTTCGCGTACGTTGGTAACCAATGTCGTCTGATCAGATCATCGTCATTGGTGCGGGCATCATTGGCACGTCCGTTGCCTCGTCGCTGGCTCGACGCGGTGTGCCCGTGCTCGTCATCGATGCGGGTGAGCCGCTTTACGGGACCTCATCGGCGAATGCTGGGCACTTCGTTCCCAGTCACGTGCTTGCGTTCGCTGCGCCTGGGATGGTTGAAGCGGGCTTCCGGTCGTGGCGAAATCGAGACGGCGCGTTTGCTCTGAACCCGAGCCTGCGTCGCGATGGCGTTGAGTGGTTGGCTCGCTTTGCGGCTGCGTGCACAGATGACAATGTCGTGAAGGCGGCGCCCGCCCTTCAAGGTCTCTTCGATCTGACCCGTCAACAATTGGAACGGCTCATCGGTGAGGGAGCTGACTTTGATTTCCAATCTGGCGGGCTCATTCAGGTCTTTACCGACCCGGCATCCCTAACAGGCGCCCGTCACGAGATCGATACTATGCGCGGTCTTGGCGTCGAGGTTGATGAGCTCTCTGCCTCTGAGCTTCTGGCATCAGAGCCGACCCTGCGGGGGGTTGCAGGAGGCTTTCGACTCGTAAACGATGGACGACTCGATCCGGCGCTCCTGCTTGCCGCACTCAAAGCCGAGGCGATCGCCCATGGTGCCGATTTCATCACGGCGTCTGTGCGAGATATCCAACCAACGTCGAGCGGGATCAACGTTGTGACGACCGCGGGAACGAAGTCGGGCGCTCAGGTTGTTGTGGCGGCTGGCGTGTGGACACCGGCACTGGTTTCCTCACTTGATGCGCGGCTGCCGATCATCCCCGCCAAGGGCTACAGCGTCACAGTTTCAGGGGTCGCCGATCTGCCGCGAAGCCCACTGCTGCTGGTAGATCAACGGCTCGCTGTAACGGCCATGACACGCGGCCTTCGCATTACTGGACGCTATGAGTTGACCCAACCGGGAGATCGCTCGATCCCGCCAGAACGGGTTTCATCCCTCATCGAACTCGCTCGCCCGGTATTGAACTTGCCGACCACCGTGACACCAACCGATCCGTGGACGGGGCTGCGACCCGCATCTCCCGATGGCCTGCCAGCTCTGGGACGTCTGGCATCAGACGATCGCGTGCTGGTCTGCGTCGGACATGGCATGTTGGGTACAGCGTCAGGTCCAGGAACAGGTGAGGCAGTAGCTTCAGTTATCTGTGGTGAGTCGCTGTCGTTCGACGTCGGTGTTTTGTCGCCACAACGCTTTGGCAATGTGAACATGCGCGGTCTTGGTCGCGGATTCAGGAGGTCGTCGTGAGGTCTGGTCGAATTCTGCACTGCGTTGAATCGCATACCGAGGGGATGCCCACGCGCGTTGTCGTTGGTGGGGTGGGTGTTCTCCCCGGTGCGACGATGGAAGAGCGACGTCAACGATTCATGGCTGAGCAGGATGAACTGCGCACGTTCTTGATGTACGAACCACGCGGACATAGCGCAATGAGCGGTGCCATCCTGCAACCGCCTACCCGACCTGATTGTGACTGGGGAGTTCTATACATCGAGGTGGCTGGATGCCTACCGATGTGTGGACATGGAACGATCGGCGTTGCGACGGTTCTCGTTGAAACTGGCATGGTGACGGTGACGGAGCCGGTAACGACGATTCGCCTTGATACACCTGCCGGATTGGTGATCGCTGACGTTGCTGTTTCGAACGGCCGCGCCGAGAAGGTGACGATTAGAAACGTGGCCTCATTCGTTACCGAACTTGATTCGCACGTAGAGGTGCCGGGGTTTGGCTCGGTGCGCTATGACATGGCCTATGGCGGAAACTTCTATGCAATCGTCGAACTTGACGAGGTCGGTGTGCCGTTTGGTCAGGAGCATGCGACTGAACTGATGTCCTTTGGTATGGCGCTGATGGCGGCTATCGATGAAGCTGCGCCACCCGTTCACCCTGCTGAGCCGGGGATTCATGGTTGTCACCATGCGCAGCTCGTCGCGCCGGGTTCGACGGCTACGTACTCACGACACGCGATGGTGATTCAGCCGGGCTATTTTGACCGGTCGCCATGTGGCACCGGTACAAGTGCGCGGCTTGCCCAGCTTCATCGACGTGGACAGCTTGAGCTCGGGGCGACTCTGGAGAACGAATCGCTGCTGGGTCGGCCATTCTTCGGTGTGGCCGTTGAAGAAACATCGGTGGCTGGCCTGCCCGCCATTATTCCCACGATCACCGGTTCAGCGTGGGTATCTGGTACCTCGCAGTACTACCTTGACGCCACCGATCCGTTCCCGAATGGATTCCTGCTCGGCTAGGTGATCGCGACCGGCTCTCGATACACGTGAAAGGGCCCGCGAGGATGATTCATGGTCATCGTCGCGGGCCCCGCTCGGTGTACGCGGTCTCAAGGCGTAC
Organism: Actinomycetota bacterium; assembly: GCA_947455705.1. Taxonomy (GTDB): domain Bacteria; phylum Actinomycetota; class Actinomycetes; order S36-B12; family CAIYMF01; genus Longivirga. The sequence continues at coordinate 25,441 of CANGPO010000029.1, forward strand.
GTCTGGTTAGCCCTGCTTAATGAGGGTTTTCACCATTGCACCGAGCTGTTCGTTTCCGACGAGTTCAGGATGTGCACGTTGTGCGTGCAGCATTACGTGCTCCATGAGCTCATCCTGATTCTCCGTCGTGAACGAACCGGAACAGTTAGCGCCAGTGTCAGCGCATCTGAGTGAGTACGTCATTCGTTTCCCCCTGTCGAACATCGTGTCAAGGACTACGTTGCTCCGAACGGGTTGCAGATTCATCGGCTGAGGGGTGGAGTCTTTGCGCCGAAGGTTCGTGCTTTGGAGCCATGTGGATGACGGGCAAAATGAGTATTGGGCGCGCAATCTGTGGCAATCGCGTGCACAGTACAGATATGACTGATCAGCAGGCTTATGAGGTCGTGCGTACCGAAAGTGATTTCGAACTTCGCCGGTATCCGCAGCATGTCGTTGCTGAGGTAACGGTGCCCGGATCGTTTGAGAGCGCTGGCAGTGCGGCATTCCGACCGCTGGTTTCGTACATCGGTGGCAGGAATGAATCAAATACGGGCTTAGCAATGACAGCGCCGGTTATCCAGCAGCCAACCGACGACGTCCATGTCGTTTCGTTCGTCCTACCCGAAGATGTGGTTGCAGGCGATGCGCCCATTCCGACGGATCCCAAGGTCCGCGTGCGCGTTGTTCCAGAGGAACTCGCGGCTGTGACCAGGTTTTCCGGTCGCTGGTCAGAATCTGCGTACGCCAATCGCGTTCTGAAACTTTCAGAATCGATTCGCGCCGCAGGGCTGACCGTGTCAGGGCCAGCACGGTTCGCACGGTTCGATCCGCCGTGGACTCCGTGGTTCATGCGCCGCAATGAGGTCGTGATCCCGGTGTCAGTTCCAACTGGGGGCTAGATCTGGACGGATCGGCTTCACGCTGTTGGCAAGTTGTTTGAGCAACTCGGGCATGTCGATCGTTGCGACTCTGATGAACGCGTCGCTGCATCCGTACGGCAAGACGAGTGAATCGCCATGAACGATGCCTCCACAGGAGTAGACGACGTTTGGCACAAACCCGGTTCGCTCGTCGCCCTCGGAGCTGATCAGGGGTTCGTCGAGGTGGCCGATCACGATGCTCGGATCATCGAGATCGAGCAAAATCGCCCCAATGCTGTATTCGTGCATGGGTCCGACGCCGTGGGTGAGGACGAGCCATCCGCGTTCGGTTTCGATGGGTGATCCGCAGTTGCCAATGTGCACCAACTCCCACGGCTCTTGGGGTACCTGTAGCAGCCACGGGGTTCCCCAGTGGTAACCGTCGTCCGACCACGCGATTTCATTACTTTCGCGGTCGGCCCGCGACAGTGAGACATAGCGGCCCCGCACCTGTCTCGGGAACAACGCCATGCCCTTGTTCTTAGCGCCGGGTCCGCTCATCGGTGTGATCTCAAAGCGTCGAAAGTCCTGGGTTCGAATCAGGTGTGGCTCAACGTGGGTGCCGTCGTAGGCGGTGTACGTGCCGCGATACTCACTTTTGCCATTGGGATGGGTGATGGTGACGAACCGTACGTCTTCAAGACCTTTGGTCTCGGCTGGCCCGGTGGGCATGATCACTTGACTGTCGATGGACGTGCCTTCGGGGAAGGTAACGGCATAGTGGTTTGCGGCAATGCGTCGGAAGCGTTCGATGATGGTGGTTGCCGAGTTCTGTGTCATTCGTGCCTCGGCCAGAAGTGCGAATGCTCGTCCCAGATCGTCCCGATTGAATCGCAAGGGAAGTGCATCGAGAGCGAAGTCGTAGTCGCCACGTTCAGCACCCTGTTCAGCGAGTTGTAGTGCAAATGCCCTGCGCGAATAGCTGACTTGATCGGGGGTGGCCAATCTCAGTGAAGGGGTGAGCTCATCGAGTTCAAGCTCGCCCGAAGATCCGATGATGCCGGTTCGAAATCCGATACTTGAAACGTAGCCAGCCCCGACCGTACGCACGCTCATGACGATGCGAAGGTTGCCCTGCGCCACGTCAGTCTGATCTGGGTGAACCACCAGTGATGGATTGAACAGGCCGGCTGATTCGACGGAATATTCCTGGGTGAAGTACGCCCCAATAAGTTGGCGTTGCTCGGCCGAAATCTCGTCGTGGTCGCCGAGTCGATGCTCGACGGCCGCGAAGTGCGCTTCGAAAACCGCGCTCAGTTCGTTGTGGTGTCCGTCGAAGGTGGCGTACACCTTGGCTAAACCCGAGTTCACTTGCGTCTCGTTGAGCGAGAGAACTCGGGCGAGCACGGCAGACGAACGCGACTCGCCGGTAATGGCGATCTCCTGGCCGGGTAGAAACATGATCGGTACCACTCGCGACGAATCCGGATGCAAGGTCAACGCCGTCCGGGTCACGAGGGGCCGGTTCATGCCCGAGACCAAACCGAAAGTCGGTCTGCCAACTGGAATGTTGTGAGTGCGGCGATCGTCGATTCCGCCCCTTGATTTTTGTTGACACTGTTCGGTTCTAGGCCGTCATGCCCACCGCCCGTCGTCAGGTCGAACACCGGCAAACTGGAATCGTTCGCCCCGAGGAACCACGCTGCACATTGAGCAAGCACATCAGCCCAATGCGGTTCGCCGGTGATCTGTAACGCTCGTGCAGCAGCTTCGGCCAGAGTCGCTACTTCGATGGGTTGTTGGTCGAACGCGGGGTGCATGTCACCGGGAGCGCGACCAGAGGCGGGCACCATCGACAACCACTCGGGCTCGCTTTGCTCACTCACTAACCAGGTCAGCAGCCGTAGTCCATCTTCAACGAGGTCGTGATCGTTGGTGGCGTGTCCGAGCGCGATCATCGCTTCGGGGATTTGGGCGTTGCCGTAGGTGAGGCGGTCATCAGGCCACGGCCACGTGTGGTCGGCTCGTGAATGCTCCAGGAGTGGACGAGTTTCGAGGAGATACGCCATCGCTTGCTCATGAGAGGGATCGACGCTCAATACATCTGCGCAGCCCACAATCGCGCCCGCAATCGACCTAAGCCACGGTGATCGAGCACGCAGAGCCCGCGTGATGGCTTGAACGGCGTCGTAGCGAAGCTGATCGTCACTCGTTGCGACGACCACACTGCCGAGTGCACGAATCGCCCTACCCCAGTGATCGCCGACGGTTGGGATATCGGACCACAGCCCGTCAACTCCGCGACGATTGTGCATGCGTCCGTCGTCGTCAATGGCATTGAGCACAAAGGCAAAGTAGGTGCTGGTGAGCACGTCAACGGCTGCGTCATTGGGCGTGCGAACGGTGAGTGTGAGCGCCCTGGCCACGTCGTCAAGGCAGTAGCCATGCTCAATGCGCACCTCGCTACCAAGGCAATGCTCAAAGACACCGAGAGGCGTGGACAGCTTGAACAAGTGCTGAAATGGATGAACCTGCTCAGTTCTTGGGTAGCTGATTGTCGGCGGAGCGTCGAACAATGTGGTGGATTCAACGAGCATGCGCGCCTCAGTTCGTTTGGGGCTGTGGCGATCTGCCGCTGAGACGGTTTGACGAACCGGATGTGAACGGGCCAATGCCATTTTTCGATCGCGAAGGTCAACGGTCGACGCGACGTTTCGACCGAGCGACAGGTACTTGCGTGCGACGTTAGGCCATAGCACAGCATCAGCTTGTCGATGGGCCACCTGTGCCATCTGTTGAGCTAGGTCGGGATCGGTAAGAACGCGATGCATAGCCGCTCGAAGGGCAGCTGCATCCCCCTGCGGAACGACGAGCCCTGAACCGTCCGATAGCACTTCCACGGCATGTGGGAACTCCGTTGAAATCACGGGCTTTCCGGCAGCGATCGCCTCAATGAGGACGCCCGAAGTCACCTGCTCTTTTGAGTCATACGGAAGCACGATGACGTCGGCGTTGGAAACCTCGTCCTGAAGTTCGTTCAAGGTGAGATAGCGATCTTCAAACTCAACCATGTGTTCAACGTCCATGGCTTGCGCTAGGGCCACCAGCCGCTCGCGGTAGATCTCACCGCGTCGTTCCTTAACCCTCGGGTGGGTTTCTCCGACGATTCGATAGCGGGGTGCCGGGCTGACATCGCGCATATCGCCCAGCGCCCTGATCGCCCACTCGATGCCCTTGCCCTCACCGAGTAGACCCCAGGTGAGAAACACCGGGCGTTCTTCGTCCCGCTTGCCCTTGTTGCCCGCACGTCGGTTGTCTCGAGCGCCATGTGGGATCACTGTGACCTCGACCGGGTCGACATGCCAACCGTCGACCAGGCGGTCCTTCGCAGTTTGGGTCATGGTGACTAAGGCACTTGACTGTTGAATGATCTGACGCATCACACTGTGCTGATGCGGGCTGGGATGGGTCAAAACCGTATGCAGCACTGTAAGAATCGGTCGGCGAATGAGCTTGAGAAGGTCGACGATTTCCGCGCCGTCGAGACCACCGTAGATGCCGTACTCGTGTTGAACGATCACCATATCGTGCAGGTTTAGGAATTGGGCGACTCGCATCGTTGAGTCGACATTGCCGGCGATGAGGCTCGGCTCGTGTAGAAGCCAATCCTCGTCGTGGCTTTGGGCAACGCGAACGATGGAGACGTCTCCACCTTGTTCGAGAAGGTTGCTGCTCAGCGCATGTGCGAAGGTGGCGATTCCGCACTGGGCTGGCGGATACGTTGAAAGCATGGCGATGCTGAAGCCCATGATGTTTCCCCCCTGTTGAACACACTTTCGAGTGCAATGTCACGAACTCGAAACTGTCCAAATCTGACGTGAACGACTGAGTCGTCATCGCGAACCAAAGCGGCCCGCTTTTGCACGCTAGCAACCCCTCGTTGCCCATGATCTATTTCGACCGAAGGTTTGCCAGATGGTGGCTAACTAGTCGCATTCGACCACCGAACGGTTGGCGCGTCGTCGTTGCAACTGCTCTAAGTTATTGAGCCAGAACGGTTTCCATGCCATGCCATTCCACAAACTCCGATGTGCATCTGGATATCGCTATGTACGGAATGCTTCATGCATCACTGATTTCTGAAACCCAGGCACGACGGGAATTGGAAGCGGCACAATCGCGGGCTGCGGCGATTGCGCGCGAACTGCGCGCGGTGGCCCGCGCACAACGACGTGCCCATCGTGCGTACCTGCGTGCCGATCGGGCCAGTATCAGCCTGCGTCAGCACGAGGAGCGCGTTATCGACCTGAGGGATTCGGAGTTGTCGTCCTCGGCTGTCCACAAGCCCCCGCCGTGGTGAGTTAAGCGCGCCCGGAGGGAATCGAACCGTTCCCTCTCGATTGCAGCTCCTGCCTCGTGCTGAGGCCACGCAGTTACTCGGCTGTACATGTCTTCTGTGATTCTTGTTGAAGAGTGACCCAACTGAGCGGACACCACCGTCATGGGCACTCCCTCCTCGAGCATGATGG
>CANGPO010000030.1 GCA_947455705.1 Actinomycetota bacterium
CAGTTTCCTCTCGACGCGATGGAGATCATTGCTTTCGCCAATCTCGCTCGACGGATCGCGCCACATGAACTACCCGACCTCGATGCCAACGAGATTCAAGGCACGAACCTTCAGCACGCACTCATGCTGGCAGGTCGGTTCCTCGATAAGCATCCCGACGCCGAACCAGTCGTCATGGTCATCACTGACGGTGAACCCACCGCACACCTTGATCGCAATGGTGACTGGTGGTTCTCATGGCCACCTGAGCCCGAAACGATCAATCTCACCGTGGCTCAAGTCGACGCGATGACCAAACGCGGTGTCCCACTGACCTTCTTCCGCCTCGGCGATGAGCCCCGGCTCGCCCAGTTCCTCGACGACATGGCGCGCCGGAACGGTGGTCGAGTCCTAGCACCCGAGGGCGATCGACTCGGCGACTACGTCGTCAGTGACTACTTACGTCGCCGCTCAGGCCGGTCTCGATCCGTGTAGTCACGGTCAGGGCCGCGTAGGCATGTCAGACGGCTTAAATTTCGCGATCCTGACATGATGGGGTGAGTTCAAACGAAGGGGTCTCACGTGAGCGTCGCCAGTTCTATTGGTGAACGCCTCCGGCGAACCTCCATGCTGAATGGCCTACCGCGCGAAGTTGCAGTCTTGTCGACGGTCGCGTTCTTCGTCGCCCTTGGTTTCGGCATCGTGGCTCCAGCCATTCCCCTGTTTGCCAAGTCATTCGGCGTGACCGTTTTCCAAGCGAGCGCAGTGATCAGCGTCTTCGCATTCTTTCGGCTCATCAGCGCTACCCCTGCTGGGCTGTTAGTTAATCGTTTTGGAGAGCGGCGGGTGCTTGCCACCGGCTTGGCAATCGTGGCTGTGTCATCTGCCTTTGCGGGTATGGCGAGTGACTACACCCACCTGCTCGTTCTTCGAGGTATCGGGGGGCTCGGCTCGGCGATGTTCACGGTCTCGGCCATGGCATTGCTGTTACGGGTGGTCGAGCCCGAGCAGCGGGGCCGGGCGTCCGCGGCCTACCAGGGCGGCTTTCTCCTCGGTGGTATCGCTGGTCCAGCAGTCGGGGGACTCGTACTCGGCGTATCGATCCGGGCACCCTTCTTCGTCTACTCGGCCACTTTGACGGCGGCAACCATCGTCACAATCACGATGCTGGCCACGTCGAAACTTCGCGATGTCCCCCAAGCAGCCGGTACCAGTCAGTCTTCACATGACGACGTCGGCTCGCTCCGCACAGCCCTCGGCAACCGCGCTTACCTAACTGCGCTGGTGATCAATCTCGGAAATGGATTCGCATCCTTCGGATTACGTTCTGCACTGATTCCGCTTTTTGTCGTTGAAGCTCTTGCCTTGGGTAGGCAGTGGACAGGTTATGGGCTCCTGGTTTCGGCCGTGGTCCAGGGCCTTCTTCTTCTACCGGCTGGGCGGATGGCCGATCATCGTGGACGCAAGCCAGCGCTCATTATCGGAACAGCCGCCACCACGATCGGTTTTGTGGTCTTGGCGCTAACAAATTCGCTCGCCTTGTTCCTCGTCACTATGGCAATCCTCGGCCTTGGCGCGGCATTCTTAGCGTCAGCTCCGGCCGCTGTGGTCGGTGACATGACGGGTGGCAAGCGTGGCGGACCCATCGTCTCGACCTATCAAATGATGAGCGATGTGGGCGCCGTTGCCGCACCGCTGATCGCTGGGGCGATCGTTGACAAGACTGGTTCCTTCTCCGTCGGATTCCTTGTCGGTGCTGTGGTTCTTGGCGTCGGATTCCTGATGTCTCTGATCATCCCTGAGACTCTCAAACTCGCCCAGTCAAAGCCCACCAACGACGCCGAGGAGCTTGTACATTCCGTCGATGGTCCTGGTATCGACCCTGATGAAAGTCCGGTGCACGTTCTATGAGCAATCCCAAAAACGTCGACGACCTCATTGCTGGTAACCATGATTTCTGGCAGCAGGCGGCCGGAGTTCATGGCACAACTACCGAGGATCGGTACTACCAACTAGACCGTGTCATCGCCGGCGGAACGTTGATGACGCCTATTGAGGAGAGCGTCATCGCACGCGCGACCCAAGCCCCGCTCGATAATGCGCTTTCCAAGGTTGCCGGACTCGACATTCTGTATCTGCAAAGCCACATCGGAGTCGACGGTGTTGTCTTGGCGCGCGCTGGCGCTCACGTCACCTGCGCAGACTTCTCGTCAGTGGCATTGGAACGAGCACTCCACCTGGCCTCGAATGTCGGCGTCTCGATCGACACAGTTGAGACCGATGCCCGCGATCTTCCGGAATCACTGCATGGACGATTCGACATCGTCTACGTGACGATCGGCGCGATCTGTTGGATTGACGACCTCGCCCTATGGATGCGACAGGTGTCTTTGGCACTACGTCCCGGCGGCAAGCTCGTGATGTTCGAAATTCATCCGCTCTACCAGATGTTCAACAAGCGAGTCCCGGAGCTGATCGTCGATTTCCCGTACGGAAATGGTGGCTTATTCACTGAATCGGGTTCGGGTAGCTACGCCGATCCATCGAGCGATATCACCTCCACCACAACGAACTTTGCCCATTCGATCGCAAATGTCACCAACAGTGCGATCGCTGCGGGTCTTCGAATCGACCAACTCGACGAATACGTCGAGATCGCCTTTGATCCACGCGGTGACGATCTGCTCCAGCAGGGTGAAGACGGACTCTGGCGACTTCTGCTCGGCCGCGGGCCGAATCCCGAAGATGCGCCAGAGGGTCTGCCCGTCGCCTTCACCGTTATTGCCACCAAGGTGTGACGATCGTGGCACGACCCCTCACAGAATTGATCGATCCCGGCTGGGCACATGCTTTAGCCCCTGTCAGCGACACCATTACTGACGTTGGTGACTTCTTACGTTCCGAGGTAGCCGCTGGGCGCGGATATCTGCCAAGTGGCGACAACGTCTTACGGGCGTTCGGCCAACCATTCGATCAGGTTCGAGTGTTAATTGTCGGCCAGGATCCCTATCCGACTCCTGGGCATCCGGTCGGCCTGTCCTTCTCTGTTGATCCACACGTGCGTCCGATACCTCGTTCACTGAACAACATCTTCCGCGAACTTGTCGACGACGTAGGGGTGCCTGCACCCACCTCGGGTGACCTTAGCCCGTGGGCTGACCGCGGAGTTCTACTACTCAATCGAGTCCTCACCGTCTCACCGGGCAAACCCGGCTCACATCGCGGCAAAGGCTGGGAGGACGTAACCGCACACGCGATTTCCGCTTTGGTGCAGCGCGATCAACCACTCGTTGCGATCCTCTGGGGACGTGACGCACAGACCCTCACACCACTTCTTGGTGGCACACCCATCGTCGCAAGTGTTCATCCCAGCCCCCTGTCTGCACATGGTGGATTCTTTGGCTCCAAGCCGTTTAGCCGCGTTAATGAACACCTAAAATCCCTTGGTGCACAACCGATCGACTGGACTCTCCCGTAAGAGGTCAGTTGTTACTTCCGACTGCAACAAGGGCCGTGTGTATCAGGTTTCGCGCCGCCTGCGGATAGTCCTCACTGAGCAAACCTGCCGCGGCCATCACGTAATGACGATCAACGGTGATCCGCGGCGCAGACGGTACTCGCCATCCCCCCGCGAAGTCAGACGTCACAGGGGCAACCATATTCGCCAGCCGCCGCTCGTCTGAGTGTCGGAAAACTCCACCGCTGGCAATCACGAGCCGAACATCGCTGAGGTTGCGGCCTGGGGTTCGGCCTTCAAGTGACTCCGTCGGACGAGCATGCCGCCGCAATGCAACGGTCAACGCGAGACGCGCGATCTCAGCATCCGCATCGCGATCGACGTCGTTACTAGGAAGCCAGGATGGATCGTCATGACGGGCTGCCGCTGCTGCGGTCAACGCATCCGTAGATTCACCAGCCTCGATCAACCGTTCGCTAATCGACGCGTCAACGACACCCGTCGCACTCCACCGCATGCCGAGGTCACCTTCGACTGTGCGACCTCGCCACATCATCTCAACGACATCGCGATGCGCCGCTTGCTCATCGGCATCCGGGATCAACGCGGAATAAACGTCCGTCGTCGCGCCGCCTACATCTACGAGTAGAACATCGCCAAGCCCTGAGTCGGCAAGCAACTCGACCCCGGCGAGCACGAGATCAGGAGTCGCGCCACGAACCAGGCTGGCGAAACGCGGACCCTTGGTGAATCCCTTGCCACCAATGACGTGATGAACAAAGACGTCTCGAATTGCGGCACGAGCGGGTAGCGGGTTGAGCACGCCAATCTTCGGCAGGACGTTGTCGCAGGCGACCACAGTGCGCTTTCGCTCAGCGAAGACCTCAACAACTGCGGCCTGAGCATCGATATTTCCGGCTACGACGTAGGGAACCTTTGGCCCCGACGTGGCCAGCGCCCGCGCGTTATGCAGCAATACCTCGTAGTCGCCTCCATCCGTGCCGCCAACTACGAGCACGACATCCGGCCGATCAGCCTTCAGCGCATCAATCCCCGAACGATCCAATGACCCACTGGACACGTGCACAACCTTGGCACCGGCCGAAAGGCCTACGCGTGCACCAGCTTCGGCTGTGACGACCCGCTCGTACCCGACGACGGCGAGCCGAAGTCCTCCGCCTGCCGACGAGCAGGCACGAATCTCCATCGGTGAGCCACCAGCCGTCGCAACGACCTGGGCTACAGCCGCATCGAGCCCCGTGAGCACATCCTGCCCGACGCCCACCGTCGTGGGAACTGATGCCGTGGCTAGTAGTGCACCCGCATCGTCACCTATCGAAATGGCGGCAGCCTTCGTGAACGTCGATCCCGTATCGACGCAGACGATGTAGGGCGAACTCACCCGAGCGCCTGCTCAAGATCTGCGACGAGATCGTCCACATGCTCGATGCCAACGGACAGTCGGATGAGATCGGAAGGAACTTCCAGCGCTGAACCGGCCACAGAGGCGTGCGTCATGCGGGCTGGATGCTCGATCAGGGATTCGACGCCGCCCAGTGACTCACCGAGGGTGAATAGTTGGGTTGCAGCACAAACGTCGAGCGCCTTCTGCTCGCTGCCGTTCACGCGGAAGCTAATCATGCCGCCGAAGTCACGCATCTGCTTCACCGCCACATGGTGGCCATCGTGACCCTCTAACCCTGGGTAGAGCACCTCCGAAACGGCTGAGTGACTACTCAACATCTCGACGATCACCTTGGCGTTGGCGCAATGGCGATCCATACGCACTGCCAGCGTCTTTGCCCCGCGCAGTACCAGCCACGAATCGAGTGGCGCCGCAACGGCACCCATCGCGTTCTGGTGGTAGGCGAGCTGCTCGGCAAGCTCTGGATCGCGAGCGATCAACGCGCCACCGATCACATCGCTGTGACCACCGAGGTACTTCGTGGTGGAGTGCACGACGACATCCGCACCAAGGAGCAGTGGCTGTTGCAAGTAGGGGGATGCAAAGGTGTTGTCCACGACGAGGATGGCGTTATTCGCGTGTGCCAGCTCAGCGATGGCAGCGATATCGGCCACCCGAAGTAGCGGATTGGTTGGCGTTTCGATCCAGATCATTGACGTACGACCAGGCTGAATCGCTGCTTCGACAGAGGCCAGATCCGTCAGACGCGCAGGCGTGTACTCCACTCCCCATCGGCCGAGAACTCGTGAGAAGAGACGGAACGTGCCGCCGTACGCATCGTCAGGGATCACCGCATGTGCACCCGGTGAAAGCACTGTGCGCATCAGTGTGTCTTCGGCAGCCAAGCCCGAGGCAAAGGCCATCCCCTTCGTCGTCCCGGCAGCCGCGCCCACCGGATCCTCAAGAGCAGCCAAGCACTCCTGCAGAGCATCTCTGGTCGGGTTCCCAGATCGCGAGTACTCGTAGCCATTGCGCAGTCCGCCGACCCCGTCCTGGGCGTACGTCGAAACCTGATAGATCGGCGGTACAACCGCGCCGGTGCGCTCGTCGGGCTCTTGGCCAGCGTGCAGGGCGACGGTCTCAGTGTGGGTCCACAGTGGGTGACTACTCATAGCAGAACCCTAAGGGTCCGGGCTCGCACAATCATCACCAGTAGGCCAGACTTTCTTAAGACATCGGGAAGGATTTGGGCCGACTCTATGTTGTAGAAGATGCGAACTGCGATCGCAGTGAACGCATCCTTTGAGAGGTTGGTGTTCATGTTTTTGTTTGGCTCCGCTGCCAAGACCCGTATGGTGACCCCGGAAGATGCCCTTCCCGGACGTGACCAGCGCCTATTCGAACTTCCCGCCGAGCATCTAGTGCTCGGAACTCTCCTCGAGGGTCCGTACCCCGAGGGAACTGAGAGTTTGTACCTTGGAATGGGCTGTTTCTGGGGTGCTGAGAAGAAGTTCTGGCGCATCCCGGGCGTCTACACCACGGCAGTTGGTTATCAGGGCGGAATTACGCCCAACGCAACCTACGAAGAGGTGTGCACCGGTCGTACCGGGCACGCTGAGAACGTTTTGGTTGTCTACGATCCCTCCGTCGTGTCTACCTACGACCTGCTCAAGGTGTTCTGGGAGAACCACGATCCGACCCAGGGCTACCGTCAAGGCAACGACGTGGGTACGCAGTACCGCTCGGCAGTGTTCTGGACGAACGACGAGCAGGCCGACATCGTCGAGCGGACCCGGGCATCATTCGATGCGCTAATCCGCGAGCGTAAGTATGGCGAGGTCACCACCGAAGTCGGACCAGCCGAAGGGCTGCCGTTCTACTTCGCCGAGCCGTACCACCAGCAGTACCTGTACTCGCATCCGAACGGCTATGACTGTCACTCAGAGACTGGTCTCAAGCTCCCAGCCCTGTAACACGCTGAACGAACGGCTAGTTGACCTGCGCGCAGGCTCAACTAGCCGTTTTTCGTGTGGTCGCCAGCTAACGTGCCGCGCTTTGCGCGCCACGAGAGCATTGAGCCTGCGGAGCGCGCAGACAGTATCGATCCGATGCTCGCGAACGAGCCGATCGAAAAGGCCGAGAGGGCAGAGCCGATCGAACCGACGGAAAGTACCGATCCGATCGATCCAATCGACAGCACCGAGTTACGCGAACCGATACACAGGATTGAATCCTCGGAGTTAATTGACCAGCGCGATGTACCCATGGCTCCATCGTCGCATTGGACGCGGGATCGTTGCTCCGTGAAATCGAATGATTGGCCCGACCATCGCAGCGTCCATGGGAAATCGCTAGGGTCTTTCTATGACTGAAGCAACGACCCATGTCGTATTGGCCGGCCAGCTCGTTGATGTCGTTGGGGGCACCGTTTTGCCCGCACAAGCCATCCACCTCGCGGGCGACCGGATCGTCGCCGTCGAGCCCATCTCCGCTGGTTTACCCGATGGCGTGAGCACCACAGATCTCACAGATCAGTTCGTGCTGCCCGGAATGATCGATTGCCACGCTCACGTCATCGGCCAACTCGAGTCTGGTCACGGCTACGCAGGCATGGTCATGACGACGGCGGCGCGCGAAGCACTCGCCGGCGTTGCAAATGCGCGCGACACCATTGCTGCCGGATTCACCACGGTTCGCGACGTTGGCACCTTCCACGCCCTGACCGATATCGCCTTACGCGATGCGATCAATGGCGGCTGGGTACTCGGCCCGCGCATGCAATGCGCCGGCGCGTTCATCACTGTTCCGGGGGGTGGCGGCGACGTGAGTGGTTTCGCCATCAACGTCGATCAGGGCATTCCTCGCGAGCTGCGATACGGCGTCGTCCGAAACGTCGATGAGGTGCGCGATGCGGTGCGTCGCATCATTCAAGGTGGGGCCGAGCTCATCAAGGTGATCGGAACCGGCGCGGTCCTCACGGAAGGAACCACACCTGGGGCGTGCGAATTCACCGAGGCCGAAATCCGCGCGGCCGTTGAAGAAGCAGCACTCTACGGAATGTTCGTAGCCACCCATGCCCACGGAGCCGAGGGCATTAAGCGAGCCGTGCGGGCAGGTGTTCGCAGTGTCGAGCATGGATCACTGATGGATGACGAGTCGATCGCGATGATGGCCGATTCAGGAACGTACCTCGTAGCCGACATCTACAACGGTGACTACATCAACGAAATCGGCACGCGCGACGGCTGGTCGGCGGACATCATGCGTAAGAATCGCGAAACCACAGACGCCCAGCGGGAAGGGTTTACCAAAGCGATAGCCGCGGGCGTCCGCATCGCCTACGGCACAGATAGCGGCGTTTACCCACACCGGGATGCCGCCAACCAACTCCCCTACATGGTTCGTTACGGCATGACGCCCATGCAGGGCATTCAGGCCGCCACGATCGTTGCCGCCGAATGCATGGGCTGGGACGATCGCGTCGGATCAATCACGCCGGGCAAGTTCGCCGATTTCGTTGCTGTCAAAGCAGATCCGATCGCAAGCAACCTTGAATCATTGCGTCACCTCGACGTCGTGATCAAGGGTGGCAAGCCCGTCAGCTTTGACTAGACAGACAGATAACCGAGCAAATCCTGGCGGGTAACAACGCCAACCGGCTCACCATCTTCAACGACAATGGCAGCATCAGCCGCCTCAAGTGCGGTCACCGCAGCAGCAACCGCTTCACCGGCACCGATCAGAGGCAAGCTGGGGCCCATATGCTTGTCGACCGAATCAGCCAAGGTGGCCTTGCCTGAGAACAGTGCATCAAGCAACTGACGTTCACCAACAGCGCCAACGATTTCCGCTGTCTTAACGGGTGGCTCAGCTTTGACAACTGGTACCAGCGAGACACCGTATTCGCGCAGGATGTCGATCACCTCGCGGACTGTCTCTTGCGGATGCGTGTGCACAAAGGATGGAATTGAGCCAGCCTTCTTCGACTTCAAGACATCACCAACAGTGCGCTCAGACGACGTGTGCAGGAAGCCATAGTCGGCGAGCCACTCGTCGTTAAACACCTTCGACAGGTAGCCCCGTCCACCATCGGGAAGTAGCACAACGATCACGTCGTCCTTGGACGCCCGAGCGGCCACTTCGAGAGCAGCCTGAACAGCCATTCCACATGAGCCCCCGACCAGCAGGCCTTCCTCGCGGGCAAGCCGTCGCGTGACTGAGAACGAGTCACGATCGGATACCTCGATGATTTCGTCGCAAACCGTTCGATCGTACGCATCGGGCCAGAAATCCTCGCCGACACCTTCGACAAGATACGGACGACCCGTACCACCTGAATAGACCGAGCCGGCCGGATCGGCTCCGATCACCTTCACCGCACCGCCACTCATCTCTTTGAGATAGCGACCAGTACCGGAGATGGTTCCACCGGTTCCAACTCCGGCGACGAAGTGGGTGATGCGACCATCGGTTTGCTCCCAAAGCTCCGGGCCAGTGGTCTCGTAGTGCGAACGGGGATTGTTGGGATTGGAGTACTGATCAGGCTTCCATGCACCTGGAGTTTCACGAACCAACCGATCTGAGACCTGGTAGTAAGAACGCGGGTCTTCCGGATCAACGGCCGTCGGACACACCACAACCTCAGCACCATAGGCGCGAAGCACGTTCTGCTTGTCGACGCTCACCTTGTCAGGGCACACGAAGATGCACTTGTACCCGCGCTGCTGTGCCACCAGAGCCAAACCGACACCGGTATTACCGCTCGTCGGCTCCACGATCGTGCCACCGGGCTTGAGTTCACCAGAGGCCTCTGCAGCATCAATCATGCGCGAGGCAATCCGGTCTTTCACCGAGCCACCTGGGTTGACGTATTCGACCTTGGCAAGCACCAGCGGTGCGTCTGGACCGAGATGGGCCGTCACCGACGACAACTTCACCAGTGGAGTGTTGCCAATGAGCTCGACTACGGAGTTCGCATATTTCATGTCACCACCCTACCGGCCCTCACGGCACGGTCAGGGAACCATGGCCACCCATGGGGACGTTTGACCAGATAGCGAGCCGCGTGCCGCGGTGCGCTCGATGAGGTGCCGCACAAGACGTTCGTCACTCGTTCAGCGCATAGCAATCTGCGTCGTCAGAACCTAGTGAGACTATGAGGACATGTTGAATCTGCCCAGCTTGGCGCTGCATGACGAACGGCTTCGCCGGGTCGCGTCTGCCGCAGCAAAGGGCGGCGGCGGCCTGCTTGGCGTGGGAACGGCACTTGCCGGCACAGCTGTGGGTCTAGCGGCATTTCAGGCGTATCAGGCCCGACGCACCATCGGGACGCCCACCATTGCACCTCCCTATGCAGATGGACGCTACTTACCCGAGGGCAAATCTGCCGTGCGCGGAGTCTCACTTCGTCTGGCCGTTCTTGGTGATTCAGGTGCGGCGAGTCTTGGGGCAGAAGGCGCCGGAGAAACCATTGGGGCAACTCTGGCCGCGGATTTGGCTGATGCCAGTGGGCGCGCGGTAATCCTGACGAACGCCGCCGTGGTCGGAGCCCAGAGCAGTGACTTGGCCGAGCAAATTGAGCGGATTCTGACCTTGCGTCCCCACGTCGCGGTGATCGTGATCGGCGGAAACGACGTAACTCACCTCGTACGCCCGAGTACCGCAGCCCGGATTCTTGGTGACTCAGTGCGGCAGCTACGTGAAGCAGGTATTGAGGTCGTCGTAGGCACGTGCCCTGATCTCGGGTCAGTGCGACCACTCGGTGCACCGTTGCGCCAGGCCGCGAGCAAGTTGTCCCGTGACCTCGCCGCAGCCCAACGCGCCGAGGTCACCGCCGCAGGTGGTCGACCGGTTCCATTAGCCGACATTCTCGGCGAGTTGTTCTACAGCGAACCCGAGGTCTACTTCTCCGCCGACCAATTCCACCCCTCCAGCGCAGGCTATAGGGCCGTGGCTTTCGCTTTGCTACCCGAAGTTCTCAGGGCCGCCGGCATCAGTTCTGACGTACCCGCATTACCCAGCGGATCGTCATCAGATTCGGCGGCGTAGTTCACGTAGCTCGTCCGATGTCTCGATCAGTACCGCTGCATTCTGGCGTTCACGGGCGGCGACGAGCAGATCCCGGCCGACAACCGCAAGCTGGTCACCGAGAGCCAGATCAGCCAACCGCGGCACTACTGGAGTGACGACGCCCTCCATGGCTGCGGCGCGCTGAGCCACGTTATGAATGAGCCCGTAGGCTGCATCTGCCCGAGTCGGTTCGGGTTCGAACGCGGCAGCCAGTCGAGCCGCGCCCATCGACCGCAACCGATCAACCGTGCGCATGAGATCTGCCGCATAACGTTCAGCGGCCTCGGACACCGAGGGTGCCGAGGCCGCTGAACTCATAAGTCGTGAGTCTAGCGTCGATTCATGATCGCGAGCAGACGCAGGATCTCGAGGTAGAGCCAGATCAGGGTCATCATCAGGCCGAAAGCAAGCCGCCACGATTCACGCTCAGGAGCGCCGTGACGAATCACTTGGCTGATGATTTCGAAATCGTTGACCAGGCTGTAGGCGGCTAGGCCAACACCCAAGGCACAGAACACCAGACCAAAAGTGCCGACACCGTAGAAGCCCCAGCCACCGCCAACGCCAAACAGCGCAGCGATCAGGCTTGCAAAACCAATAACCGCGTATGACACCAGCGCAATCATGAAGATCTTGCGGGAACGCGCAGACACCTTGATGATTCCGGTCTTGTACAAGACCAGCATGACGGCGAAAGCTACGAACGTTCCGATAACTGCCTGCTGCACGATGCCGGGGTAATTGCCCGCAATTGCTTGCTCGTTGTAAAAGTATGAGATTCCGCCGAGGAAGATTCCCTGGAAAAACGCGTACGCAATCACCAGAAGCGGGTTGATCTTCTTCATGAAGATGTTGGCAAACGACAGGCCAGCGCCAAGGAGCATGCCGACCCAAACGAGCCATGGCATCGATGGCGTCAAGTTCCAGCCGATCACCGCACCGATAACGGTGAATGCAAACGTGATACCGGTCTTGATGATCACATCATCAAGGGTGAGCCGGCCGCTTACCCCGCTCGGAGCATTGAACATCTCGTCCAGTACTGCTGAGCTCGGCGTCTCGGTCGTCCTGTTTTGGCCTAGGTCGACGCCGTTGTCTGCGGCTGCGCGACTCAGTGCCGGATTAGTGCGGGCCATTGTCTTCCTTTCGGGGCGAATCTCGTCGCGACCCGGCGGGCCACGACTCAACGATAGAACGATTCCGCTCCAACATTGATTCCAACGAGGGCGATATTCCCTATTTTTTCACGTGTAAACCATGTAGGCATCATGCTTGCCTACTGGTTTACGGGGCTGGCTCTCCCACGAGCGACATGGCGGCCAGTCGCCCGATCCGACGGGCCCTAGTCGACGAGCCGCTCGTGGGCTCCCTGCGCGTTCGGTGTGCGCATCCACACGTTGTGCCCCCGACAGGACTTGAACCTGCACTGACGCTGGTTTAAGCAGCGTGCCTCTGCCGATTGGGCTACGGGGGCCACGCATCAGCGTATAGCCAGACCTGACCGGGACATAGATCGGTGGCCTGTTGTCATGCGGCCCCCGCCCCGGGGTGCGTTAGCGGCCAGCCAAACCGAGTGCGATTCCGTCCAAAATATCGTGCTCGGACACCAACACCTCGGGTAATCCCGTGACGTGCAGAATCCGCCGAAGCACCAGAACTCCGGCATTGATCACATCAACGCGACCCGGATGCATCACCGCGATCTGCGATCGCTGTTCGCGAGTTAGCCCGAGCAATCTGTCTGACACTGCGGCGATCGTCTCAGCGGTAAGGCGAGCACCATGAATTCGCTCAGGGTCGTAGTCGGTGAGGTCGAGCGCAATGGCAGCTGCCGTAGTCACCGAGCCGGCCAAACCAACCAACGTGCTGGCTTCACCTAGCGGAACGGTTTCGCCAGCCAGGGCGATCGCGGCGTCAATGTCAGCAATCGCAGCATCGACCTCATCGCGCGTGGGGGGATCATTCCTGAAGTGACGCTCGGTCATTCGTACGCAGCCGATGTTCACGCTGCGAGCTGCCCGTGGACTCGAAACGCCCAGGACGAATTCCGTTGAGCCACCACCAATATCGACAACGAGGTACGGCGGCTCGGCACCCGTTAACCCATTGGTAGCACCCGCAAAAGAAAGCCTCGCCTCTTCGTCACCACTGATCACATCTGGCTCGACACCAAGACGTGCCTTTACCCCGGCGATAAATACATCTCGATTTCTCGCGTCACGACTCGCTGAGGTTGCCACGAATCGAACGCGATCGACGCCGTGAGCGTCGATTACTGCCGCATAGGAATCACATGCAGCAAAGGTGCGCTCAAGTGCGTCCGCCGCGAACTCGCCCGTCGCATCCATTCCCTGACCAAGTCGGACGATCTCCATACGTCGATCCCTATCGACAACATGGCCAGAGTCAGGATCCACATCGGCGATCAGCAGACGGATGGAGTTCGTGCCACAGTCGATCGCAGCAACTCGAATAGTCATGACGGCACGTCCTTGGGATCAGTGAGATGGGACGTACATGAACCGATCGCACCCCAATCGGAGAGCCCAGCCAACGCCTCATCGCCGAACGGGTTGACCCCCTGGCCGACAGCAAGTGAGTGACCGATCAAGACGTGTAAGCACTTGACCCGATCGGGCATTCCACCAGCGGAAATTCCAGCGATCTCCGGAACATCCTCAATAGCCGTGCGACTGGCCAGATACGACTCATGTGCCTGCAGATACGACGCGGCTAATGCAGAGTCGTCCGCAAGGCGATCCTGCATTTGCTTCATCAATCCGCTACTTTCCAGGGTGCCGATCGCACTCGTGAGCCGTGGACAGGTGAGGTAGTACAACGTCGGAAATGGGGTGCCATCCGGCAGCCGCGGACTTGTCTCCACCACATCTGGATCCCCGCACGAGCATCGATGGGCCACCCGGCGAACCCCGCGGGCGACGCGGCCCAATTGCCGCTCGATCGCATCTAGATCCGCAGCATCAACTGCCGATTCATCGTTACTTGGGGGCATTGGGTGGAAGCACCAATGGTCCGACAGGTGTTGCAGGGTGGCCTGCCTGATCGACTTTGCGTACCGACGACCACATCGAGGCGTACCACGGCTGCTTTGATTTTGCTGCTGCAGCCGACGAAGGCGCTGGTGCCTCAGCGGGATCAAGGACGACATATCCGACTTCACCGGGAAGCACATAGTGCAGTCGCTCCCGGATGAGCGAGGTGACGAACGCTGGATCTTTCAATCGATCCGAGGCACTGGTGAGTTCATCAACCTGCGCCTGCACGGCAGCGTTTTGTGCCTGAAGGGTTGCGATCTGCTGACGCTGATGAATCAACTCACGAACCGGTACGGCCAACGTAATGACCAGTAACGACACAACACCAACAAGAGCGATGGCTCGCCCAGTCAAACTGGGTTTCGCCACCGCCTTGGTGGTTGGTGTCGTGGTCGGCATCAGGCAGTAAACCTCGGGAATGCCGCGCGACCTGCATAGCGGGCCGCATCGTCCAATTCCTCTTGAATGCGCAGCAACTGGTTGTACTTGGCAACGCGCTCTGATCGCGCGGGAGCACCCGTCTTGATCTGGCCGCAATCGGTGGCCACAGCGAGGTCGGCGATCGTGACATCCTCGGTTTCACCAGATCGGTGAGACATCATGCAGCGGTATCCATTGCGCTGCGCCAAGGCCACCGCGTCCAAGGTCTCTGTCAATGATCCGATCTGATTTACCTTGACCAGCAACGCATTTGCCGTCTTGGACTCAACGCCGCGGGCAAGTCGCTGCGGGTTTGTAACAAACAAATCGTCACCGACGAGTTGAACCTTGTCACCGATCGCATCCGTCAGGCTCTTCCAACCTGCCCAGTCGTCTTCATCGAGTGGATCCTCGATCGAGACCAACGGGTAGTCGGCAACCAACGATGCGTAGTACGCAGCCATTTCGTCAGCGGTCTTCGATGCACCTTCGAAGGTGTACGTACCGTCCTTATGGAACTCAGTCGCAGCAACGTCGAGGGCAAGCGCGATATCGGTGCCCAGCGTGTAGCCGGCCGCGTCAACTGCCTTAGCAATCAGATCCAAGGCTGCGCGATTACTTGGCAGGTTTGGTGCAAACCCACCCTCGTCGCCGAGACCGGTTGCGTAGCCTTCCTTCTTCAGTACAGCCTTCAGCGCGTGGTAAACCTCAGCGCCCCAACGCAATGCCTCACGGAAGTCTGTCGCACCAATCGGCGCGATCATGAATTCCTGAATGTCGACATCGGTGTCGGCATGTGCACCGCCATTGAGAATGTTCATCATCGGCACGGGCAGAGTGTGCGCATTCGGTCCGCCGACATAGCGGAACAGCGGCAACCCCGCCGACTCGGCCGCGGCCTTCGCCACCGCGAGCGACGCACCAAGGATGGCGTTCGCGCCCAGGCGCTCCTTGTTAGGGGTGCCATCGAGATCGATCATCACCTGATCGATCAGCCGCTGCTCACTTGCGTCGAAGCCGATGATCTCGGCAGCGATCTCATCCTCAACGGCCGCGACTGCCTTCAAAACTCCCTTGCCGTTGTAGCGATCTCCACCATCACGCAACTCTGAGGCCTCAAAAGCACCCGTTGATGCACCGGATGGAACGGCCGCACGCGCTGCGGTGCCGTCATCCAATCCGACTTCAACCTCAACGGTGGGATTTCCACGGGAATCGAGGATTTCGCGGGCAATTACGGCGTCAATGATGGCCACGGGGTTCTCCGGGTCTAGGGAAGACAACAACAAGGCGAGCAAAGGAACGGGTGGTTCCAGTACGTAAGTTTATCGTCGATTGATCAGCCGCTCAGGCACCGACTCTCCCAAGGGGGCTCCTGCGATTGGCATCCAAGGTGCGGGTGGCGCCTTTTAGAGGCACCCTTAGAAGGCCATGAGTACAGCAGATAGAGCGCCCATCGACCTTCCCCGCACAGGTCTACGAAGCGGCTTCACGCCCATGGAGACGCTCGATCAAACCACCAATGATCCTGGATACTTCGGGCCTGACAGCGTTTCGTGGCGGGTACACAACGATCCAGCAGCCGTGGTCGGCGGTATTCGGGCACTACTTCTGCAATCACTGCACCCAGACATCATGCTGAGCTTCGAGCGGGTGACCGATGTTCGGGACGACCCGTGGGGCAGGCTTTCGCGCACCTCGCGTTACGTCAATGCCGTCACATATGGCACGACCGCTGAGGTCGATGCCACTGCGGCACGCGTGCGACGCATTCACGCAGCACTCGGACTGGACCAACCAGAGTGGCTGCTCTGGGTGCACTGCGGTGCGGTCCAGTCGTGGCTCGAGGCACACCGACGATCGGGTGCACCGATGACAGACGACGAGGCCGACCAGTACGTTCGTGAGCAACTCGTCGCAGCACGACTGATCGGATGCGAGGTCGCCGATGTGCCGACGACGTCCGCGCAGCTCGACTCCTACATCAACGGCATGCGATCGAGGCTTGACGTTGTCCCCGAAACACGCGAAGCGGCCCGCGGTTTGATCTGGCCCCCGATGGCACCGAAGGTCGAGTGGCTCACCCCGGCCCGTCCAGCATGGACGATCATCGCGCTCACTGGCCTTGGCCTGATGCCGCGATGGAGCCGACGGATGTTCGCGCTTCCTGGCCTACCAACCACCGATCTTCAGGCGACCGTGTCGGCACGAACTCTCAGAACGACGCTGTTGGCAATTCCCGAAGCTAAACGCACAAACCCTCACCTAGCAGCAGCCAGGATCCGGCTCGGCTTCACTACCCCTGATGCCGGCCCACTGTCGGCACAGGCTCGCGCGAGCTAACAGAACGTACGTTACGTCGCAAGCCCTTCAGCAGTTCGAATCCGCGCACGGTAATCGCGGATCGCACTGCGCAACTCGGCTTCAGCGTCGACCCCATCGGCGTGAGCCTCTGCAACGATCGCCAGCAGCAACTCGCCATAGCCCAGCTCGAGAACTGCCTGCTCGGCTACGGCCCGCGCCTGGTTTGGAACAATCTCGACGTCGATTAACTTTGACCGCGACATCATCTTCGACGCGAGAACTAATGCAGGCAGTGCCGACGGGATCCCATCAGTCACCGACTCGCGGCCCTTCTCTTGCGCCTTGGCAGCGAGCCAGTTGACTTCGACGTCGGCGATCGTCTCGGCATTAACATCACCGAACACATGTGGATGACGCCTGATTAACTTGCTCGTGATGCCCCGCGCAACATCGTCAATGTCGAATGGTTCGTCATGTTCTTGGGCCAGCCGAGAGTGGTAGACCACTTGAAGTAAGACGTCGCCAAGCTCCTCACGCAGTGCGACGTCGTCACCCGATTCGATGGCTTCGACAGCCTCGTAGGCTTCTTCGACCATGTACTCGACCAACGAATCGTGCGTCTGCTCAGCATCCCAAGGACAGCCACCTGGTGAGCGAAGTCGGTCCATGACCGCGACCAGCTCAACGAGACTCTCGCCTCGCGCGGGAGTGAGATCGTCAGACATCAGGTGTTTCGTTTCGGCTAGCTACTCGGAGCGGGCGCTGGCGCCCCACTAATAGGCTGCCCATCGCTCGTCTGCGCTGGAACCTTCGACAGGTCATCAGGGACTGGCCCCAAACCAAAGACGCTCCACGTGCCGTATCGAGGCGCGACGCGGGTATTCAACTGCGTTGACAGCGCGCCGAAGTAGTCATTCGACGCTTTAGTGATGGCGTCCTGGGTTGTGGCCGTCGGCGCAATCTTCTTGAGAATCGCTGCGTACAGCAGTTGATCACTGGCTGCCGAATCTATCGCGGCAGCCGGGATGTAGTTCTGGGTGACGAGTGCGGAACGCAACTGCTTGATGTCACCGTTGAACTGACTCTTCACAAAGGACGCGATGAACTCGTCGATCTGCGTCTGTGTGATTGCGATCCCTTCCTTTTGGCCTGCGACCTGCAACATCAGATGCTGAGTCTCGCGCGCGACCGTCGCATGGGTAACCACATCAGCGGTCGGCATCTTCGAACCAGGAATCGCGGCGATCTCATCGTGCACGGACGTGGCAAGTGCGGCGACCGTTGAGTCGGCAACCGTCTGGTCACCTACAACCGACGCAGCACCTGGCGGCAGAGACTGCGAGGCACCCATTCCGGCACCGCAGGCGCTGAGGAAGACTGCGGCTACCGCGACGGCAGCCGCAGTGGGGTATCGACGCTTCACAATGAGGCCTTTCCGTGTCATGAGGCTGTTATCGGTTCTACCAGAACCGTACTGACCAACGTTTCGAGCCATTCCAGAAGTTCCGTGTCGCGGACCGGTTGACCTCCCACTCGGGCTGTCATTGGGCGCGGTACAAGAATCGTACGTGTCGCGGGCTTGATCAGTGATCCCGGGTAGACGCGGGTTAGCCGCATTCCACGCGAATCCGGCAACTCGACCGGAGCGAACCGAATCATGTTCCCTTGCGCGACAACTTCCGATAAGCCGGCCCGGCGAGCATGAATTCGGAATCGAGCCACGGAAATGAGATTGGCGACGGCCTCGGGGTACTGGCCGTAGCGATCGAGGAGCTCTTCGCCCACCGCGTCCAGATCCTCATGGGTTGTCGCGGACGCAAGCCGCTTGTACGCCTCAAGGCGCAGTCGTTCCTGAGCCACATAGTCATGCGGCATGTGGGCGTCGATAGGTAGCTCTACTCTGACCTCGGCCACCTCGTCGACTGGCTTGTCCTGCCGGTACTCGGCTACCGCTTCGCCAACGAGTCGGATGTACAGATCGAACCCAACGTCAGCGATATGGCCACTCTGCTCACCGCCAAGTAGGTTTCCCGCACCGCGGATTTCAAGATCCTTCATGGCAACCGCCATACCTGAGCCGAGATCAGTGTTGGCCGCGATGGTGGCGAGTCGGTCGTAGGCCGTTTCCGACAGCGGCTTCTCAGGCGGATAGAGGAAGTAGGCATACCCACGCTCACGACTTCGACCAACTCGTCCCCGAAGCTGATGCAGTTGAGACAGCCCGAACATATCGGCGCGATCAAGGATCAACGTGTTCGCATTAGGAATGTCCAAACCACTTTCGACAATCGTGGTTGAGACAAGGACATCGAACTCCTTCTCCCAGAAATCCACGATGACCTGCTCAAGAGCGTGCTCGTTCATTTGCCCATGCGCAGTTTGAACACGTGCCTCTGGCACAAGATCACGAAGTTTCGACGCGACGCGTTCAATCGACTCAACGCGGTTGTGCACAAAGAACACCTGTCCGTCTCGCAGCAGTTCGCGACGAATGGCTGCCGCCACTTGCTTTTCGTCGTACGGGCCGACGTACGTCAAGACGGGATGACGTTCTTCAGGCGGCGTCTGGATCGTCGACATTTCGCGGATTCCGGTGACCGCCATTTCGAGTGTGCGCGGGATCGGCGTGGCCGACATCGTCAGGAAGTCAACATTCGTGCGCAACGCCTTGAGGTGCTCTTTGTGCTCAACACCAAATCGCTGCTCTTCATCGACGATCACCAGTCCCAGATCTTTGAACCGGATATCGCTGCTGAACAAGCGATGAGTACCGATGACGACGTCGATCGTTCCGTCGGAGATCCCCGCGATCACCTCTCGCGCCTGCTTATCGGTCTGAAAGCGTGACAGTGCCGCAATCTTCACAGGGAACGGCGCGTAGCGCTCCGAAAACGTTGAAAAGTGTTGCTGCACAAGCAACGTGGTAGGTACCAAAATCGCTACTTGCTTACCGTCCTGCACGGCCTTGAATGCGGCGCGAACAGCGATCTCCGTCTTTCCGTAACCGACGTCCCCGCAGATCAGTCGATCCATCGGAATCTGGTTTTCCATATCGCCTTTGACCTCGTCAATGGCCGACTGCTGATCTGGTGTTTCGTTGTATGGGAATGCGTCTTCAAGTTCTCGCTGCCACACAGTGTCTGCAGAGAACTGATAACCGCGACTTGCCATTCGGGCGGCATACAACCGGATAAGCTCGCCAGCGATCTGACGAACTGCCTTGCGCGCTCGAGCCTTTGTCGATGCCCAATCTGCTCCGCCAAGCCGATGGAGCGAGGGGGATTCACCACCGACATACCTCGTCACCTGATCGAGCTGATCGGTAGGAACGTAGAGACGATCACCCGGTTGTCCACGCTTGGCGGGCGCGTATTCGATCACTAGGTACTCGCGTGTGGCATTGGCCACCGTACGTTGCACCATCTCGACGTAGCGACCAACCCCATGCTGCTCGTGAACGACGAAGTCGCCACTCTTGAGTTGCAGCGGATCGATGGTCTGGCGACGACGCGTCGGCAGCCGACGCGCATCTCGGGTGGTCGCCTTTTGGCCGACGAGGTCCGTCTCGGTGAGGATGGCCAGCGTCGCTGACGGCACAGTGAATCCCTTATCGAGATTGCCCGTAACAATCGTCACCATGGCCGAGTCGGGTGCGGAGTCAATCTCATCGACAACCCTGACGGCCACACCTTCACCTCTGAAGGTTTCGGCGAATCGATCTGCCGTTCCATGACCGGCTGTGACAACCACCACCAACCAGCCTGCCGCGATCCACTCGGCGATATCGCCAAGTGCGCGCGCAGTCTCACCGCGGTAGTTGTCGACAACTCCCACATTCAGTTGCACGACGTCGACGTCGGCGGGAATCACATCACTATCGTCGTCGGACATTTCCGCGCCGAATGGTGAGATCGTCCACCAGCCCAGATCGCGTTCGATTGCCGCTGATCGCACATCGGCTACAGCTTGATACGCCGCAGCGCCAAGATCAATCGGCGTCACGTTACCCGCGGCCGCGTTGTGCCACGATGCTTCGAGGAACTCCGCACTCGTCGCTACCAAATCGTGTGCCCGCGTTCTCACCCGCTCCGGGTCGCACACCACCACGAGCGATCCGACGGGCAGGAGATCAACGAGCAACTCCATCCCATCGGCCAGAACCGGTGAGAGGGCCTCCATACCTTCCACGGCCGTGCCATCGGCGAGCTTATCGAGGATCTCCATCAACTCTGGGTGCGTGGCGGACAGTGCACGCGCCCGCGCCCGCACTTCGTCGGTGAGGAGCAACTCGCGGCACGGCGGTGCCCACAACCCATCTTGGGCAATCTCTAGTGAGCGCTGATCGGCCACCTTGAAGTAGCGAATCTCCTCGACGGTGTCGCCCCAAAACTCCAGGCGCACCGGATGCTCTTCGGTGGGCGGAAAGACGTCAACGATTCCACCACGAACAGCGAACTGCCCGCGCTTGTCGACCAGGTCCGTTCGCGCATACGCCGCGCCAGCGAGCGCCGAGATGAGTTCCTCCATCGGGATCTCATCACCAATGGACACTGCGACAGGTTCGAGTTCCCCCAGACCCTTGACGATCGGCTGCAGCACAGCGCGAATCGGCGCAACCAAGACCTTAATCGCACCACCCGCAGCCTCATGCGGATGTGCAAGCCGCCGCAGCACACCCAGCCTGCGTCCAACGGTGTCGCTTGACGGACTTAGGCGCTCATGCGGCAACGTCTCCCAAGCGGGAAACTCCGCAACTTCAACATCCGGTAGCAAACTTTCCAACGCAGATGTCAGGTCTTCGGCTTCACGAGCGGTTGCCGTCACGAGCAGTTGAACACGGTCGGTGCCTTGTGCGAGTGCGGCCGCGACCAATGGCGTGACCGGCCCAGGCGCACTGATCTCAAGCGATTCCGTGGCTGATGCACCGGTAGCACGGGCCCGGGAAACAACCTCAACGATCTTGGGATCCGCGGCGATGACGTCAATGAGTCCGTGCAGAGTCGACATGGGCCCACTCGCTCCTATCTGGTCATCCGACCAATCTGTCTCACTGACCTTGCAGCACCATGCCGACAGCCCCCGAACTCAACGAGACGGGGGTGGGCTGACGCCAGTCATGAGGCTACGCGAGAGTCGATCGGTTAGCGAACCACGGCGCTGCGACACAACGAGGCATCGCCGATCGCACACCAATCAGCGACATCGTCAGGCCGTGGGCCACAGTTCAGTGAGCGATTCACGCACAACATCGGCTATGGCCGGAATCGCCATGATCACCCCTGGCTGATAGGGATCAGCCCGGTTAAACGTAAACCCATCACCGTGCACCGGTAGGCATACAAGGCCGCGAGACAACGCGACGGCTAACGGTGCTGCCAAATCCCACTCATTAAAACCACCAACATGCACATACACCTCTGCGCGGCCCGAAAAGACCTCAGCCGCCTTCGCTCCCACTGATCCCACGCCGACCGATTCAATGCCAAACGGCGCAGCACCAGCCAACAGATACGTCATCCGATCCACCATGGCGGGCAAGGTTTCCGGCGCTCGAGTGCGTGAGGTGACGATACGAACGGGGCGATCTGAAGGAAGCTGAGCCATCGGTGATACGTCATCTAAAACTGACCACGTTTGGCCGTGTGCGGGAACATCAACAGTGGCCGCGGACAGGGCGCCCTCACGGCCATCGGTGCGGGTCCAGAGCGCGATATGAACCGCGAAGTCTGCGCGCTGCTGGCCGTACTCCCATGTTCCGTCGAGTGGATCAACGATCCACACGCGATCGGCATGAAGTCGTTCGAGATCGTCGTCGCCCTCTTCAGACAAAATCGCATCGCCCGGGCGGGCCTGGCTGAGTCGAGCATGAATGTGGAGATGCGCCTCGCGATCCGCCGTGTGACGCAACTGCGCGGATCGCTCGCGATCGCCATGTTCGATCTCGCCGAACGAATCCCTAATCTCGAGCAGGAGTTTGCCTGCCTCCATGGCAACAACGCGCGAGAGATGCGCATCATCGAGATCGATGTTTGCCACGTCATCGCTCATGAGTTGTATCGATTCTGTGCGAGCTCAAGACCCTCATTAATCAGCATCTCAACAGAATCGGCAGAGTCGCCAATCAATAGCGGAAGTTCTTTACGTTCGGCAGCAGACCACGGCTTAAGAACGTAGTCAGCCGGATCTTGCCGCCCCGGCGGCCGGCCGATGCCCACCCGAATTCGGTACCATTCACCGGTATCGGTGGCCGATCGAATCGACTTCAGCCCGTTGTGGCCGTTATCGCCGCCGCCAAGTTTGAGTCGTAACTGCGCAAAATTCAGATCCAACTCATCGTGAATGACGATGAGATGTTCGGTTGGGATCTTGTAGAACGACAACAGTCCCTTGGTAGGGCCACCGGATTCATTCATGTATTGCATCGGCTTGGCAACGACGACGCGATGATGTTGCAACCGCCCCTCGGCCACCTCGGCACGTGCCTTCTTGTGCATGGCACTGCGGGCTCCCATGCGAACGGCAAGTTCATCGGCGACGAGGAAACCAATGTTGTGGCGGGTGGCTTCGTACTTAGGTCCGGGGTTACCGAGTCCAACGATTAGCCACGGCGCGCTCTCAACGGTCACGTCCCCATCCTTGCAGGCGACGGGTGCGGTTGCCGCACACCGTGACGGAAACGTCGAACTGCAGAAATGCGTGATGCCCGCACAAAGGCGGGCATCACACGTGAGATCTTGGAATTACTCGGCGGCCTCTTCGGATGCCGCATCAGCTGCAGTCTCGCCGTCGCCAGCCTCAGCGGCGGCATCTTCGGCAGCATGATCAGCGGCTTCTTCAGCTGCGTCCTGCGCTTCACCAGCGGAGATCGAATCCTCGGAGATGGCCGATGCTTCTGCCTCTTGAGCGGCAACAGCCTCTTCGGCGGCAGCCGTTACGGCGGCGGCTTCGGCCTTGCTCACTACGACCAGATCGACATGCTCGATCACGCGCTTGACGGGATCGCGCTGAACATCGCGAGGAGCAACCACGGTGGTCTTACCGTCGATGGTGACCTCAAGAATCAGGCCGACCTTACGAAGGGCTAGACCCAACTCATGTGCCGGTAGTGCAACGTGCTCTACATCTTGACCGTGGCCGTAGATGACTGCGGGGATCATCCCTGAGCGACGCAGCTTACGAGCCGCACCCTTACCGAAATCTGCACGGGTTTCACCGGCGATGCTGACGTTCGACACTTCTTCTCCTCGACTGGTACCGACCTAGCGTCGGTTGATCTTCAAACTACGGAAAAACTTAGGTGCGTACTCATCCGCAGAGCGGTTGGCGCCTCACGACGTGGGCACGCAGCAACCGCGTGGTCCGCGTCGATGACGATGCACCCGTGCTGGGCGCATCCTCGCCGAGGAGCATCCACAACTCTAATGGGCGCAAGGCACGAACGCCAAAACGAGGGATCCCGCGTACGGTGCATAACCTGCCTCACGCAACGCCATGCCTAGCGATGAGCATTCAGGCGATGCTCAGACCCGCGAGCCTTCGAACATGCTCGTCACCGAACCATCGGTGAACACTTCCTGGATCGCGCGAGCAATAAGAGGTGCCACCGGCAGGACCGTCAATTTGTCGAATCGGCGATCTTCAGGGATCGGCAGGGTGTCGGTGATGATCACTTCACGCACTCGACTGTTGTTGAATCGCTCAACGGCCGGCCCGGACAAAATCCCATGCGTCGCGGCCACGATGACATCTTTGGCCCCTTGCGAGAAGAGCAGTTCCGACGCCTTCACGATGGTGCCGCCGGTATCGATCATGTCATCGATCACCACGCAGACGCGTCCCTCGACATCACCAACGACCTCGTTCACCGTTGCCTCATTCGGGACGTCGGGATCGCGCCTCTTGTGAATGATCGCCAACGGTGCACCCAGAAGGTCCGTCCACCGTTCAGCCACCCGGACCCGACCTGCATCCGGCGAAACAACCGTGATCAGATCACGATCTTCAACCGTCTCGGCAACGTACTTGACCAAGAGAGGAAGTGCGAAGAGGTGATCGACAGGACCGTCGAAGAAGCCTTGAATCTGCGCAGTGTGTAGGTCGACGGCCATCAAACGGTCGGCGCCGGCGGTGTGGAAGAGGTCAGCGATCAGGCGGGCCGAGATCGGCTCACGGCCACGGTGCTTCTTGTCCTGACGCGCATATCCGTAGAACGGCATCACAACTGTGATGCGCTTAGCCGATGCGCGCTTAAGCGCATCAACCATGAGCAACTGCTCCATGATCCACTTGTTGATCGGCTCGGTGTGACTCTGCAAAACGAATGCATCACAGCCACGAACTGACTCTTCGAATCGAACGAAGATCTCGCCATTGGCGAAGTCATAAGCCTGCGTTTCGACCAGATCTACACCAAGTTCCTTGGCGACATGCTCGGAAAGATCAGGATGCGATCGACCGCCGATGAGAACTAGACGCTTCTCCGACGTTTGGACGATGCCGCTCACTCATGCTCCTAAGGGTGGAATGTTCGCCGAACTTGTTCGATATGTGGATCGCAGTGCATTCACGTGGTTCATATATCGCGCTAGGAAATCCGTCTAACTGTCAGTGTCTACGTCATCCGCCGGGGTGGCATCAAGCGATTCTGCCGCCTTTGCTGCCTTCGCGGAGGCAGTATCGGGACGTTTACGTTCAACCCAGCCATCAATATTGCGTTGACGCGCTCGGCCAACCGCCATGGCGCCGGGGGGAACGTCATCGGTAACAACAGATCCGGCCGCGGTGTACGCGCCATCGCCGATCGTTACTGGCGCTACCAGCATCGTGTCGCTACCGATTCGGACATGATCACCAACGACCGTCTTGTGCTTGTTAACCCCGTCGTAGTTCACGGTGACGGTAGCTGCGCCGATGTTGCTTCCAGCACCGATCGTCGCATCACCCACGTATGAAAGGTGAGGCACCTTGCTGCCTTCACCGATGAAGGCATTCTTCGTCTCGACGTAGGCGCCAACTTTGGCGTGGGCCGCGAGTTCGGTTCCTGGGCGCATGAACGTGAACGGACCTACAGTGGCATCCGGTCCGATCTTCGACTCTGTGACATGCGATTTGAGTACATGCGCCCCCGTTGCCACATCCGAATCGACGAGAGTCGTGTCCGGGCCGATCACGGCCCCTGAGGCAATCGTCGTCGAACCGCTCAGGGCCGTGTTCCGTTCGATCCGAACATCGCGATCCAACGTGACGGTCGAATCAATCCACGTCGTTGCAGGGTCGACAATCGTGACACCGGCGCGCATCCAGCCCACATTGATGCGATCACGCAACAGACCACCGGCATGGGCGAGCTGAACACGATCATTCACGCCGAGGATTTCTTCGGGGTCGGGAGCAATATAGGCGGCCACGGTCTCGCCATCGGTGACCAGGTGGCCGAGCACATCGGTGAGATATTCCTCGCCCTGAGCGTTGTCCGTGGTTAGTCGCGACAATCCACTGCGCAGGGCTGAGAGCTCAAAGGCGAATACGCCACTGTTGATTTCACGAATCGAACGTTCGGCTTCGCTGGCATCCTTCTGCTCGACAATGCGCGCCACATGTCCGGTGTCAGAGTCGCGAACGATACGTCCGTACCCCGTCGGATCAGCAAGGGTGGCCGTGAGCACGGTAGCGACGGCCTGCTCGCCGTGGTGGATCTCGAGCAGCGAACTCAGAGTGTCACCCGTAAGGAGCGGCGTATCGCCTGCAAGCACAACGACCGGACCTTCTGGCAGGTCGATTCCGGCAGCGGAGATACCGTCCAGCGCGACTCGAACCGCGTGGCCTGTTCCGTTCTGTTGCTCTTGAACGACCGTCACCGCATGGGGGTGAGAACCGTGAACATGTGCGGCTACGAGATCGCGGCCGTGCCCCACCACCACGACCACGTGATGTGGTTCGAGCTGATCCACCGCGGCCAGCACATGTCCTACCAGAGACCGCCCGGCGACATCGTGCAGGACCTTGGGGGTGGTTGACTTCATGCGCGTTCCTTCACCGGCAGCCAGCACAACAACGGCAGATGGGCGCACGGACGACGTAAGCGCGGAGGTTGGAAGCACGGTGCTCACGCGAAAGGCTGCTCTCCAGGAGTGGGATCTCGGCACCCTCACGATACCGCCCGTTCACCCACTCTTACCCCGGCCCCTAACTTTCTAGGTTCTCGTGGCAATGCTTAGCGGACGGTGTACGTTCGCGGCCGGCGGTGGCTCCCGGGGTAGGAATCGAACCTACGTCGTACCCACATTCAAAGTGTGGTCGCCCCTGCCAGCAGAGCAACCCGGGAATATGTGTCTAAGGGTAGGGCTCAACCTAGGAATCATCCGAACCGGCTATCCCCGAGTCTTGACAAACCTACGGTCCCGTAGATTACGCTAACGTAAGTTACGGCACCGTAACCAATATCTACTGGAGGGGGTCCCATGACCGCCACACCCGAAGTTCACCTCACGACCGACGAACTCGCAGAGGAGCAATCGCTCACTGGGCAGGCCTATGCCGCCCGCGAGGATCTAACCCTTCCGATGTTCAACGGAGCTGATCGACAGTCATTCGGCGATCGGTTTGCCGTAGGCGTCGTCGTCGCTCTCCCACTACTCGCGGTCGTCTTAGCTGTGCCATTCGCCTGGGGCTGGGGGCTCAGTTGGACCGACGTGATCTTGTCCGTGGTCTTCTACGCCATCGCGGCGCACGGGATCACCGTCGGCTTCCACCGCACATTCACCCACTCGTCACTCAAACCCAATCGAGCGTTGAAGATCGCTCTGGCTATCGCCGGCAGCCTGGCCATCGAAGGCCCTGTTGTCCGCTGGGTTGCCGATCACCGCAAGCATCACGCATTTAGCGATGCCGAAGGTGACCCTCACTCACCATGGCGATTCGGTGATTCATTTGGCGGACTGACGAAGGGTGTTCTGTACTCACACGTCGGCTGGCTGTTTGATATCGAGCAGACTCCGATTCGCAAGTACGCACCAGACCTGTTGAAAGACCGCGACATCGTCCGCATCTCAAAGCTTTTCCCGCTCTGGATTGTTGTCAGCCTCGTGTCTCCAGCGATCATCGGTGGACTTGTGACGTGGTCATGGCACGGAGCAGTGACGGCCTTCTTCTGGGCATCCCTCGTTCGGATCGCTCTTGTCCATCACGTCACGTGGTCGATCAACTCGGTCTGCCACGTTTGGGGTAAGCACCCGTTCAAGACCCGCGACAAGTCCGGCAACGTCGCGTGGCTGTCGATCCTGTCGGGTGGCGAATCGTGGCACAACTGGCACCACAGCGATCCGACCTCAGCACGACACGGCGTCTTGAAGTTCCAAATCGACACCAGCGCACGCATCATCGAATTGTTCGAGTGGCTTGGTTGGGCACGGGACGTCCGTTGGCCAAAACCCGAGCGGATGAACGCTCGCCGAATCCAGCCGACATCAATCGTGGGCACTGACAGGTGACGGATTTCGGCCCGACACCTCTCGATTCCACGGACGAGTCGCGGCAAGATGTACTCGTGGATCAACAGGACGACGAGTTCGATGAGCCCGCGCCAGCGCCGGTGCGGGCTCCATCACGCCGCGACCGAAAGTCAGATCGCGTACGAATGAGTGGCCGCGAACGCCGCGAGCAACTTATTGACGTCGCTCGTAAACTGTTCGCAGAAAAGGGCTTTGAGGCCGTCACCATTGAAGAGATCGCAGCTAAGGCCAGCGTTTCTAAGCCGGTCGTTTACGAACACTTCGGTAGCAAAGATGGACTCTACGCCGTCATCGTCGACCGCGAAATGAACATCCTTCTCGGCATGGTCAGCGATTCACTCACCGCTACCGAGCCGCGGGCACTTCTTGAGCAGGCAGGTCGAGCACTCTTCGACTACATCGAGGAACGTAGCGACGGATTTCGTGTTCTCGTGCGCGATTCACCGGTTGCACAAAACACCGGCAACTTTGCCTCGCTGCTTCGTGATGTGGCGAGCCAAGTCGAGGCACGTCTGGCACGTGAGTTCGACCGCAAGGGCTACCCATCGAAGTACGCACCGATGTACGCGAACATGCTCGTGGGTATGGTCGCGCTGACCGGTCAATGGTGGTTAGACGCACGTCGACCCAAGAAGGACGAGGTCGTCGCTCACGTCGTCAATCTGGCGTGGAATGGAATCGTTGGCCTCGAAAAGAAGCCACGCCTGATCACGACGCGACCGAAGGCGTAATCACGTTCGATGCCCCTGACTCCTGAACTGAGCACTGACCGCCTCATACTCGAGCCGCTGCGCATCGAGCATGCCGACGACATGGTCGCGGTGCTTGCCCCCCGAGAGCTCTACACGTACTACCCCGAGCAAGACTCCCCAACTCTCGACGAGTTGAGAGCAACCTACGCGCGCCAAACCCGCGGACATTCCCAAGACGGCACCCAAACGTGGCACAACTGGATCATTCGCTCGCGTTCGGCCAATGAGGTGATCGGCTTCATCCAGGTCACCGTGACCGAAGACCGTGCGGAGATTGCGTGGGTCGTCGGCGTGCCATGGCAGGGGCTTGGTTACGCATCCGAAGCGGCCCGCGCGGTGCGTGACGCATGCCTACGCGGTGAAACGGACCAGACGGTGGTGGACGTGTTCTGTCACATCGCGCCCGGGCACACCAGATCAGAGCGGGTCGCGCGCGCA
>CANGPO010000031.1 GCA_947455705.1 Actinomycetota bacterium
CTGACGACGGTATGGCTCAAAAACCTCTAAGTCGTAGAGGTGCAAGGTCGGCTCATCATGTTCGACACCCACTCCGTCGAGTGCGACGCAAAAGACCGCGACGTTAACCACTTCGCCGTCGATTTCGTCAAAGGCTCCGTAGTACTCACCTGTCTCGTTAACTACGACCCAATCGAAATCTTTGTCAGCCAAGGCCTCTGCCCGCTGCTTTGAGAAAGCACCCGCTGTCGTTAGGTCGTGGACATATCCGCGCTTCGCATGTGGCAGGTACGTTTCCAACTCTTTGTCATCCAGCCGACGAAACGTCACGTTCACGGATCGACTCCTTGCGCCATCCGCCGTGCAAACTCCTGAGCCACTAGCCGTGTCACTGGACCGACAGCCACGTCTCGGTCGTCCACTCGCGTTACCGGGTGTACGTCACGTGTTGACGAGGTAATGAAGATTTCGTCGGCGGTAAATAGGACGTCATAGGGCAGTTCACTTTCGCAATGCTCAGCGACACCCGGCCCCCATTCCAGAACAAGCTCGCGGGTGATGCCGGCCAAACAGCCCGTTGCCAGCGAGGGCGTGTGAACAACGCCGTCGACAACCACGAAAACATTGCTTCCGGTTCCTTCGCACAACTGACCTTGTGTATTTGCCACAACTGCCTCAGAGGCTCCCCGGCTATGAGCATGTGCCAGGGCGACCGCGTTCTCTGCATACGACGTGGTCTTGACTCCCACCACGGCTGACTTCTCGTTACGCGTCCACGGCACCGTCGCAATCGTCGTGGAGTCTCCCCATGCCTTGGCTGCGGTCAAGGTCACGATCAACGTGGGTGGCTCATCGCCTCTCTCGGAACCGAGGGGGCCAGCTCCAGACGTAACGGTCACACGGAGGCGAGCCCGTTGTGCTTCATCGCCCGCGGCGGTCACGACGTCTTCAACAGCCTTACGAATCAACTCCTGCGATGGCATCGTCAAGCCCATCCCTGCCGCTGACCTAAACAGTCGATCGACATGCCTGGTAAGCGCAAACGGCGCGCCGTCACGTACCAGCAGTGTCTCGAAGACGCCGTCACCAACGGTCAGTCCGTGATCGAGAACGGAGATGACCGCCTCGTCACGGTTGCGAAGCTCACCATTAAGCCAAAACACGGTCACGACGGACCTCCGTCCCAAATTCCACCGGCCACGGTCAACAACTTGGCCCGCTTGAGTTCAGTTTCTTCCCACTCTCGCACCGGATCGCTTCCCCACGTGATGCCAGCGCCGGTACCAAAGTGGACCGCACCGTCGGCAATCCAGAAGGTTCGGATCGTCACCGCGAGCTCCGCGGTTCGCTCGTCGGCATTTACCCACCCCATCGCCCCGCAGTACGGACCACGTGATGCAGCTTCTAACTCGTCAATGATGCGCAGCGCACTCGATTTCGGCGCCCCGGTCACAGATCCGGGTGGGAACGATGCGTCCAAGAGATCTGGCCACGTCGTGCCGCTGCGCAATTCGCCCCGTACATACGACACCAGATGAACCAGTCCCGGATGTTCCTCCAAGGTCAGCAACCTCGGGACCGTGACGGAACCGGTGGTGCACACGACACTGAGATCATTGCGAACGAGATCAACGATCATCACGTTCTCTGCCGAATCCTTTGGGGCGAGGTCAGCCGACGTCTTGCCGGTGCCCTTGATGGGACCGGACTCCACAACATCGCCGTCACGACGCAGGAACAACTCCGGCGACGCTGTGGCGATGTGCACTCCCCCGACCGGAACATTGGGGTGACACCCTGCGGGCAACTGTAAGAAGCCACCGTACGGCGACGGATTCCCTCTGGTGAGCAAGGCTGCGAGGCCTGTGATGTCCTGCATGCTCGGATCTGACAGTGCCGCCGACATCACTCGACAGATATTGGCTTGATACACCTCACCGGCGGCGATGTATTCACGAGTCGCTGCAACTGCCTCGATGTACGTCTGACGCGACATTGAGGTCGTCCACGCATCGTGCTCGGGCCCAACCCAACGCCCCGTCTTAGCCTGACCTCGCTCGATGTGACCGAATTTGGCGAAGATCGGCTGCCCGTCATAAGGCAGTACGGCCGCCCACCAACCCGACGAATCAAGCACGGTTGGGTCACTGCTGACATCTAGCAGGCCAGTGGCAAGGACGTCACCGAACTGTGCAGTTGGTTCACTCATCCGTCGTCACCTCCCCTGCGATCAGATCAGCCACAACACAGACCGTACCGCCCATCGTCTGTTGGAACCCGCCCACCAGCCACGTTGGCCTGTCGTGGCACAAATGTCTGCCATATTCGTTGCCAAACTGCTCGGTTCACCCACAAAGGCCGCCCGCTTTGGTGACTGCTCACGCGATGGGCTAAGGTAACTGTTCGTGCCCGATCAATCGGGTTTCGCGGACGTGGCTCAGTTGGTAGAGCATCACCTTGCCAAGGTGAGGGTCGCGGGTTCGAATCCCGTCGTCCGCTCGGAAGACCTCGCCAGAGGTCTCACTCGGTGGAGTGGCCGAGAGGCGAGGCAGCGGCCTGCAAAGCCGCGTACACGGGTTCAAATCCCGTCTCCACCTCGGTACAACAACCGGGGGCACGACCCCAGGGGCGATTGGCGCAGGGGCTAGCGCGCTTCCTTGACACGGAAGAGGTCACAGGTTCGATTCCTGTATCGCCCACCAAAAAAGTGTGGCCCCCGATAATTCAGGGGCCACACTTTTTATGTAGGCACTCACGTGGCACACGTATCCTTGACGCACGTTGATCGCGTCTACGAACGACAACTCCCACTGCAAGGTCGGCCAAACACGAGCATTCGCAAAGCGCTTCTCGTAGCCAATAGTGCGGGCCATGATCTCGCCGACGTTGGCCGCTTCACTCAAGATCCTGCGCTGCCCGTAGAGACGTTCTATGCCGAACTTCGTCACCACTTCAGACGACAACCAACGGAGAACCAGCCAGACCCTCGTCAGTGGCAATGCTTGGGTGCGGACGGTGCCACGTCAATGCCCGGACTGCGCCGGAAGAAGCCAACCGGTTTGAGCTGGAAGCCAACCCGCTCCACAGGCATCACTGGCCAATCCTCAACCCGCGGGATGTGGTTCGTGCCGAACGTGTACCAGAGCACGACGTCAGTGTTTTCCAACGAACGATCCGCAGCCGTCCACTCTGGGAGCCCCGCACCACCTTCATGCTGGAACGGGTAATCACCCGCCGGATACTTCTCCGTCTCATTGTTCGGAGTAACCCACAGATGGCTATACATGAAACCTGCGCGTTTACCGATCACCGATTCACGCTGAGCCATCGGATACGTCGTGTGTCCAGGTACAAGTTTGTAACCGACCGGCGCACCCACGTGGTTAAGGCGATTCGGATTGATCACCTTCCAATATCGATTGGCAAACGGATCGATGACCCTCTGAGCCTTAGATTCCGATGCCAGCACCGTGGCGCGGGTCGTGTACGCAGCCCCATGTGGATTCTCCGGACCCATGGGTGCAGCGACGGCGTCGACTTCAAGGACGGAGTTCTCAACGCCGTCGATGTCTAGGTCGAGCCGGGCAGAGAATATGTGCTGGTGGTAGGGCGCAAGAAGCCCCGGTTCGATTTCGGTTGACGATGGGTAGTCGGTATCCGGATCTGCTGCCAAGGTCAGAACAATTCCGGTCAACTTCGCTTCAAACTCGATCGATCCGTCTTGATAGAAGTACCAGAAATAGCCGTATTCGTAGTTGTTGACGGTGACGATGGACGAGGCGACGAACCGACGTCCACGGCGTACTTCAACGTGACCCAATTCGTCAGTGTGCTTCCAGAGGATTCCAAAATCTTCCTCGTGGAGGCAGATAGCATTTGGTATTTCGCGAATACGTCCATCGGCCTCAGCGAGTGCAACGTCCATGTAGACGATCTCGCCTAGGCAGTCACAGCCCAACGTCAACGAGTTGGTGTAGTTACCAAGGCCAAATTCGCCGGTGTCGAAGGCGTTCTTGCGGTAAGCAC
Organism: Actinomycetota bacterium; assembly: GCA_947455705.1. Taxonomy (GTDB): domain Bacteria; phylum Actinomycetota; class Actinomycetes; order S36-B12; family CAIYMF01; genus Longivirga. Next base: position 4,006 of record CANGPO010000031.1, read on the forward strand.
CCGGGCTCGGATCGCCATAGGGAATCACCAGTTCAGCTATAGACATGCGCCGAGCGATCTTGCGCGAGGTTCCCTGGTCGTCGAACGAGACGTCGTGAATGAGCAGCCCCTCACGCTGGCACCAGCCAATCCTGAACGACCAACGCTCCCAAGTGATGTGCCAGCCATCAACCGAGAAAGAAGCGCCTTCCGGCTGAGTGATGTCCAAGGCCTTCAACGTGACGTTCGCCCCGGTGTCACTGGCCCGATATGGCCCTGGCGTGGCTGGGATCGGGATGATCGCATCCTCTTCGATCGCGACGACCTCCGACGTATCGAGGTCCACGATGACGCGCAGATCCCCGATGGGGTGCGCGTAAACGTTCGCTCCCTCATGGGGTCGATGCCACATAGGAGTCCAAATCAACCGGCGTCCATCATCGAGTCCAGCGGGGATTTGTGCGCCAAAGGGCCACGTCTCCATGTGAACGTCATCCGGCGAGGCGATCCCTCGACGCGCCAGCGCCTGCGCGACCCGCGGGTCAGCCTTAGCCGCAGCAAGTGCCGCATGAGCCTCGGGGGCCAACACCGCAGACTGAGCACCGGGGATATCCGTCCAACTGAGCACCTCGCCGTCGACGGACACGACGGCTTCACTGATGAGTGCTGCTTCTCGGTTCCACACCGTCACCAAAGCAGCGCGGACATGTGGCGCACCATGGGTCGCGGCGTCGAGCTGGGTCTTGGTTGGCTCGTGCAACTGCACCATCGAAAAAAGGTGCCGGTGGTCAAGCCCCCTCGACGCTCGTAAGCCCGTAATAACGGCGGTTAGTTCGGCAGCACTCAGCGGATCAAGAGGATGGCTCGACATGGCTTCACCCTAGCGACCGAATTTCGGTCAATTTAGTCCACCCCGTTGACATGGACGTTCACTCGCGGTTTGCTCACTGTTTGAAACACACATTCCCGTTCTCGAGCGTTTAGGGGAGATATGTCCGTCTCTGAAATCGACGAATCCGATCTGATCACATCTGCGGCCCTAGAAGAGAAGGCCAAACTCAAGCGGCACTTCAGCCGATTCGATATTTACTTCTTCCTGATCTGCACCATCGTCGGCGTTGACACCTTGGCCCAGGTCGCCACGAATGGTGCTCAGGGCTTCCTGTGGCTGATCTTCCTGTGCATCTTCTTCTTCGTGCCCTACGGCTTGCTCGTGGCTGAACTTGGTTCGGCGATACCTGAAGAAGGCGGCGCTTATGTGTGGACGCGCATGGCATGGGGTCGTCTGACCGGCGCTCTTAATTCAGTCTTCTACTGGTTCTCAAACCCCGTCTGGATCGGCGCGACGCTGGCATTCTTGGCCATTGCTGCCATCCAGAAATACTTCTTTGAGTTCGAAGATGGCAGTGTCACGTACTACATCGTCGGATTGGTCTACATCTGGTTCTCAGTGTGGTCAGCCATTTTGTCGTTCGGCGTCGGAAAGTGGATTCCGACGATCGGCGCATGGTGCCGCATTGCGTTGGTGGCAATTTTCTCGGTCAGCACCGTCATGTATGCGAGCCAGTACGGCCTGAATTTCCCGGCCGCAAGCGACTGGACCCCCACCTGGGCGGCATTCATTGCACTCGTTCCGTTGATCTTCTACAACTTGGTTGGTTTCGACCTTCCCAGCGCTGCAGGCGACGAGATGACCAACCCGCAGAAGGACGTTCCCGTCTCAGTTATTCGCGCGATGATCACGTCGATCCTGCTCTACGGTCTGCCGATCTTGGCCATCATCTGCATCATTCCGCCGAAGGATCTTGAAGGGGCGTCGGGCCTTCTCGACGCCGTCGACAAGGTGTTCAAGGTGTGGGGTAGCGCAGAATCGATCATGATCAAGTTTGTCGTCGTCATGTTCGTGCTTGCCGTCGTTTCCAGTGCCAGCACCTGGCTCATGGGTGCAGACCGCGCACAAGCCATCGCAAGTGTCGACGGTGCCGGCCCACGTTGGCTCGGACGCTTCTCACCAAAGCTCGGCACGCCGGTGAACGTGAACGTAGTCTCCGGCATTCTGGCGACCATGGTCTTCGTAGCCGCCTCGACGGTTACCTCTGGGGATGCGGCGAACGCGTTCAACGTGACCATCGGTGTGGTGCTGCTCTTCACGACGCTTAGTTACATCGTGATCTTCCCGGCCGTCATTAAGCTTCGCAAGAGTCACCCACACATCAATCGCCCCTACAAGATTCCAGGCGGAATGACTGGCGTGTGGGTCTGCGGACTCCTGACCACGTTCTGGGCAGCATTCGCCTCGCTCGTCGGAATCTTCCCAGGCCTCGGTGACGGGGAGCTCCTCAACGATGCCGATCTTCCTGAGGGCGTTACCCGTCTCGGCTACACCAGCATGACGTTCGGTGCAATTGCAATAACGCTGCTCGTGGGCTTCATCTTCTACCGCCTAGGCGCCCCAACCCGGGCCAACCTTGTGGTGGATCCTGAAGCGCCGGTGGACGAAGTTACTGTCTGATCGCTATGCATTCGCTGCACGAGGCAGCGATAAAAGTGGCTGTGGCCATCCCCGATGGGGTGGGCCACAGCCACTTTTATGACACGACCTAATCGGCGCTGGCCAATAGGCGCTTCTGCTCTGCAACATCGAAGGTGGCTGGTGGGAACCTCGGCTCCATTTCGCTCAACGCGTCCATCAACAAATTCGCGATGACCCAGTCGCGATACCACTTTCGATCAGCGGGTACCACGTACCACGGAGCTGCATCGGTCGAGCATTGAGTGAGAGCGGCCTGATACGCCTCCTGATAGTCATCCCAAAACGCCCGTTCATGTAAGTCTCCAGGACTGTATTTCCAGTGCTTTGACGGATCTTCCAGCCGCGCTGCCAACCGCACTTTCTGTTCTGCTTTCGACAGATTGAGCATGACCTTCACGATATGCGTGCCCTCGTCGACCACCCGATACTCAAACTCGTTGATGCGGTCGTAACGAGTAGACCATTCACTTTCTGGCACGAGGTTATGCACCCGAACGATCAGCACATCCTCATACTGGGATCGATTGAAAACCCCGATGTCACCGCCAACAGGCAAGGCCTTGTCGATACGCCAGAGGAAATCGTGTGCGAGCTCCTCGGCCGTCGGCTTCTTAAACGACGTGATCTTCACCCCTGATGGATTCATTCCACTGATCAGTCGGGTGACCGTTCCGTCCTTACCCGAGGTATCCATCCCTTGCAGTACAAGCAGCACAGCTCGATTTCCGCCGCCGGTCCCCTCGGCGTAGAGCCGCTCCTGAATGGGGCCCAACTCGCGTAACAATGCCTGAGTCGCAGCGATAGTCGCTTCCTTGTCCCCCGGCGCGGTCGAGATATCGCGTGGATCCCGATCTGCCAACAGATCACCGGGGCGGAAGGTAACTGAGGCCACCACTTCCGCGGGGGTGAGCTGGGTGTTCTTGGCCATATGGGCCTCCTATAGGTCAAGATGTCGGTATGACTCCGACTGGCTTTTTCTCCGGCATCGTTATCGGTCTACTCATCGGTGCGCTTGCCCGACTCGTCGTGCGCAATAGTCAACCACTTGGGTGCCTGCTGACGCTGATCATTGGTGTTGTTGGTGGAACGGTCGGCGCGGCCATCGCCGGATCGCAGGGCTGGGGTTTCTGGATTACTGTCGCTGTTCAGATCCTCATAGCTGCCGTGATCGTGGCCATCTTCTCGGCCGCCACTCGCCCTCCCCGATAGACCTACTCATGGACCAACTTCTTCCGACTATTCACACGGACATTACCGACGCCCAGCTGGACGAGCTATACGCGTGGCCGGATCTGCCACAACCCGGCTCATGGGTGCGCGCAAATATGGTTTCAACGATTGATGGAGCCGCGGCATCACCAGACGGTCTCAGCGAAGGGATCTCATCACCCGCGGATCGTCGTGTCTTCGGACGGCTGCGCGGATTAGCCGACGTGGTCTTGGTGGGCGCAGGCACAGCTCGCAGCGAGGGTTACCGACCCGCACGAATTAAGCAGGATTTCGCCGATCGTCGAGCCGCGTTGGGTCAAGCCGTCGTCCCGGTCATCGCCATCGTTTCAAGAAGCCTCGACGTCGATCTCTCACTTCCCCTGTTTACCGAACCCCTGGTACCCACCATCGTCATCACGTCAATGGGGGCCGACCCGCGTCGACTGGCGGCGACGCAAGCCGTCTGTGACGTCATCACATGTGGCGACGATGCTGTCGACCTCGAGGCAGCCATTACGGAATTGGTCGAGCGCGGGTTGACGCGCATTCACAGTGAAGGTGGGCCACGCTTGCTCGCCGATCTCGTTGCGGCCGATCTACTCGACGAGCTTCTCCTAACGATGTCCCCGAACCTTGCTGGTGGATCTTTTCTAGGCACCGATTCGGTCGCGAGAATCCTTGCCGGCGCGGCACTTCCGTCTGGAGTGCGACGCGTTGAACTACACCACTTATTGCACGAGGATTCGAATCTGTTCGCGAGTTACCGATTCGAATCGACGAAGTCAAAGGCGGAGTAACTCGTGCCCAATTTCCCGATCGAACCGCCCATCAAACCCATGCTGGCCAAGCCCGTTAACGGGGTGCCAGCCCACGATTCAATCCCAGGCGGCCTGGTGTACGAGCCGAAGTGGGATGGATTCCGCTGCATCGTCTTCCGAGACGGCGATGACATCGAGCTTGGTAGCCGCAACGAAAAGCCACTAACACGCTACTTTCCTGAACTCGTCGAGGCTCTACTGGACAACATTCCGACACGGTGTGTTCTTGACGGCGAGATCGTGATCGTGCGCGATGAGCGACTAGATTTCGAGGCCCTACAGAGCCGAATCCACCCGGCCGCCTCGCGAATCAAACTCCTCTCCGAACAGGTTCCCGCATCATTCGTCGCATTTGATCTCATGGCGCTTGACGACGACCTCATGGCCGAACCATTTAGTGCACGTCGCGAGGCCCTCGAACACGCGTTGGCGAACGCACGACCACCCGTACACCTCACCAGAATCAGTCGTATCCAGTCCGAAGGACAACGCTGGTTCGACCAATTCGAAGGTGCCGGTTTAGACGGAATCATCTGCAAGCCACTCGACCTGGCCTACCAGCCCGACAAACGCATCATGCTGAAGGTGAAGCACGCTCGCACGGCAGATTGCGTTGTTGCCGGTTGGCGCCCACACAAGCAGTCTGGCCCCGACGGGCAAGTCATGCTCGGGTCGCTCATGCTGGGCCTCTACGACGACGTTGGACAGCTGCAATCGGTTGGTGTTGCTGCCTCCTTCACTGCGCAGCGTCGGATCGAACTTGTTGAGGAACTCTCTGCGTACGCTCTACCCGAGGGCCAGGACCATCCGTGGCAAGACTGGCAAGACGCGCAGGCACATACCGAAAACCGCCTACCGGGAGCACAGAGTCGCTGGACGTCAGGGAAGGATCTTTCCTGGTATCCCCTTCGACCTGAACGTGTCGTCGAGGTGGGCTACGACGCGATGGAAGGCAATCGTTTTCGACACACGACGCAGTTCAAGAGATGGCGTCCTGACCGATCCGCAGACTCGTGTACGTATGAGCAATTGGAGCGGCCGGTTAACTACTCGCTCACCGACGTCTTCCAGAACTAGCTGACGTGACGCAGCTGTAACCGGCAAGTCACCTATTGACGTGGCGTCGCCACACGGTCGAGCGAAACCGCAACGAGGGGAATGTCAGCGTCCCCAGCCGGAAGCCAGCTCGTAACGGTTTGGCCTGCAGCTGATCGGGCACCGGCAACGGCAGTGGCTTGCATTGTGCATCGGCCTGATTCCCACGCACCCGAGGTATCAGCGCACCTGAGCGAAGATAGGTAAAGATTCGGTTGTCAACACATGGATTTCCATCTGGAGATGCGGCGTGATCGGTACCACCCACCGATGCGATCAGCCGAGAGTTGGGAAACAGCCTTCGCGTTTCAAGAGAACCGGCATACGGAGTGGCGCCGTCCAATGTGTGGTCCAGCAACAAGATCGGTGGTGCCAACCTCGAACCCACCGGCATGGGGGCATGTCCATGAACGGGCCACCACGCGCACGGTGCGTTGTACCAAGCATTGCCCCACGTTTCGAAGGGCGCTTTCGCGTGCATCTTTGTCGTCTCAGACTTCCAGCGAGACCACGTACGGCTCCACGGTGCATCCACACAGATGGTGGCCAAATACGTCGCGTACTCGTTGTCGTCACCACCGGCACCGTAGTAGTCCACCAGTGGTTGCCCCGTCTGATGACGCACCCAGTTGGACCACATGGTTCCAAGTTCAGGCCAGTTGATCTGAAGATAGGCTGCATTGAGATAGATATCTGTCATCTCTGCTGAACCAATCACACCCCCTGCGCGATGTTTTTGCAGTTGAGCGAGCGTGCTATACCAGCGATGCACAACAGCGCTTCGCGTGTTACCTAGGTGAAACACTCGATCGTAGGACGCGATCCACGCAAAGAACTTCTGCATCACTTTCTCGAACGCTACGTCTTGACTGAGGTTGGATCGTTCCCACACCTCACTCGGCCCGACGTTACTGTCCAGAACCATCCGACGAATGTGGTCCGGGTACCGCGTTGCATATCCCTGACCTAGGTATGTGCCGTACGAATAGCCGTAGTAGTTAATCGTTGATTGATTCAGTGCGATCCTGAGCGATTCAAGGTCGCTCACGTTATCGGCCGTACTGAGATGATTAAGAACTGTTGCCGAGTATTTACGTCCACATGCAGCCGCGTAACTCTTCACTCGCCTGAGCCACGCTCTTTCCACGACTATCGTCGACGGAATATAAGGCGGTCGTCGGGCTGTGGTGTACGTGGAAATGCAGGATAGTGATGGCGAACTATTTCCCACTCCGCGAGGATCGAATCCGATCCAGTCATATTGCGCGGCAATGTCATCGGGGAAATAGTCAGCGATCATGGGAAGCCATAGGCCACTACCGCCTGGGCCACCAGGGTTCATGATCATAACGCCCTGATACGCAGCATCCGATGACGTATGACGACGTCGTGACACCGCAATTTTCACGCTTCCATCGGCGGGGTGAGCGTAGTCCAGCGGCACTGAAAGGAAGCCGCAATCGAGGCCTAGTGCACCTTCCATGCCGGTGGTACAGGCTGACCAGACGATTGGTCGAATAGCAGTGCCCTGGTCGGCAGATCCGTCGCTACCGTCAGCAACAAGAACTGTTGCGGCCGCCGCGATCAGTGCCGCAACGGCACCAATGCGTCTAGCCCACATAGTGCTCCTAGTGAAGGTCTCACTTCACCATCGGCACGTACGAGGAAAGGCTTAGTTGATGTTGATCCAAACGGGTGAACAAAAACTCAATAAAATTACCGGGAGTAATTCGATCTCACCGTAAAAGACATTCACCTGTGGCGCTGATTCCTATATGCGCAGATACGACGCGCCATTAAAGTCGAGTACTGCCCCACTGGCCCATTCGGCTTCAGCCGAGGCAAGAAACACAATCGCATCAGCCAGCTCATGTGGGGCGGCCACCCGGTTAAATGGGCTCTGACCACGGATTTCGCGACCGCTGTCACCGGTCAAGTGATCTTTTGCCATATCTGTTTCCACGAAACCAGGCGCCAACGTGGTCACCGCAATTCCCTCGGGTGCAAGCGCCTTGGCAATCGACTGGCCAAAGGCAACAATCGCCGCCTTGCTCGCTCCGTAGGCTGGCGAGTCAGGCTCTCCTCGAAAGGCACCTCGACTACCAACATTCACGATCCGAGACCCACCAGAGCGCGGCATATGCTGCAAAGCACACCACGTGGCGTTGGCTGCACCGATCAGATTCACTCCGAGGGTATCCGTCCATGCTTGCTGCCATTGCTCGTATGTGGCCGACTGAATGGGATGCGAATAGAAAACTCCGGCGTTGTTGATCAAAACGTCAATCCCGCCCAGGGACGCCGCAGCCGAGTCCACCATCTCGCGGACCGCATCCGCATTCCGAAGATCGCCGTGAACGACGACATGTCCCTCGCCCGGCAACGAAGCGTGTACGGCCGCGGCAGCAGCAGCATCCGACGCATAGTGAATTGCCACCCGGTCACCCCTAGCTGCAAAAGCCGCGGCACATGCCGCACCGATTCCTCGAGAGCCGCCAGTTATCAGAACAGATCGATTTGTTGGAGTCACGGATGGATTGTGACAGGTCAACCGCTACACCGTGTATCAATCCTGGTTACGCGCGCGACTTGGTTGAACGCGCTTCGGCTCTCCAGCCATCTTGGGATAGTCGGGCGGATATGGCATTTCACCCAGACCGTGATCGCGTTCATCGCGCTCGTACCATTCAAGGAACGGCGCGAGATCGTAGTGGACGTCATCAATCGACTCATGTACGTCGCCAAACTTTGCAAAGCGCGGCCCTGCAGTCAGAACCGTGAAGTCATGTGGATCAACCGAGGACAGCTCATCCCACGTCACAGGCATCGAGACAGGAGCATGTGCCTTCGCGCGAACTGAATATGCAGATGCGATCGTTCGATCGCGTGCATTCTGGTTGAAATCAATGAAGATGGACTCACCGCGATCTTCCTTCCACCATTGCGTCGTCACACGCCCCGGCATCCGTCGCTCAAGTTCACGACCAATAGCGATTGCTGCATGACGAACGTCGATGAACGTGGCATGGGGTGCGATGCGAACGTAGACGTGAACACCGCGACCACCTGACGTCTTTACAAACCCCTGCATGCCCACCTCAGCCAGTAGCGCACGGAGCTCGTATGCGACCACCACCGCATCGGTGAAATGTGTACCCGGTTGCGGATCCAAATCCAGCCGAAGTTCATCGGGGTGGTCGACGTCGGCCCTTCGAACCGGCCACGGATGAAATGTGATGGTGCCCAATTGCGCTGCCCAGGCTATGACCGCTAACGACGTAGGAGCCACCTCATCAGCAGTGCGACCCGATGGGAAGGTGATGTGCGCAGTCTCGACGAATTCCGGCGCTCCAGTTGGAACACGCTTCTGATAAAAAGCATCACCGCGACTATCGGAACGGGTGCTCAAAACAGCGCCCTCCACCACACCGCTTGGCCAGCGCTCCAAGGTGGTGGGCCTGTCTCGTAAGGCACGAAGAATTCCCGGACCGCAATCGAGATAGTGCTGCACCACCTGCAACTTGGTGATCGCCACCTGCGGGAAATAAGGTTTTTGGGGATTTGTCACCCGGATCACGTGACCATCAACCGTCAGTTCGACCGGATCACCGAAATTCTTCGCCATGGAGCACCACGCTATGGCTTTTGAACTCGAAAACGCACATCTAAAACGGCAAACAAGTCATCGCTGCATCGGAATAAGAGCCGGCTATGCGCGGTTGAACCAGACGTGAACTCCCCCATTCACTCGCCGCTCACCTGGTTGAAGCGGCGCTTTCTACGTACCTTCGGAGGTTTGCACGTGGAATCCATGCCATCGGTCCGCCCGGATGGAACGCACTACACCGTCGTTAAGACCGACGACGAGTGGCGAGAGCAACTCGACCCGGCTGAATACTTCATCCTTCGCCAAGCGGGAACAGAACGCCCGTACACCGGCGAGTACGTCGAGACAAAGACCAAAGGCACCTACGCATGTCGAGCCTGCGACGCCGCTCTTTTCACCAGTGACACGAAGTTCGACTCACACTGTGGTTGGCCTTCGTTTTGGTCGCCACTGGCCGGTGACACGGTTGTCGAACTCGAAGACACATCGGGTGGGATGCGCCGCGTTGAGGTGCGATGCGCATCATGCGGTAGTCATCTCGGGCACGTATTCGAGGGTGAGGGTTACCAGACCCCCACAGATCAGCGCTACTGCATCAATTCAATCTCGATCAAGCTAGAACCTCAGGCATAACCCTGAGCTCTAGATCCACAGGGGCGTGCCGTGCACTACGGCACGTCCCTCACTAGTTCTGAGATAGACCGGCGACGTCCCGTGTAGAACGGAATCTCTTCACGGACGTGCATGCGCGCCTTGGACGCACGAAGATGGCGCATCAAGTCAACAATCCGGTGAAGTTCGTCGGCCTCGAACGCCAAAATCCATTCGTAATCACCGAGCGCGAAAGATGCAACTGTGTTCGCGCGAACATCCGGGTAATCGCGGCCCATCTGGCCATGCTCTACCAACATGGCTCGACGCTCCTCGTCGTCGAGCAAGTACCACTCATACGAACGAACAAACGGGTAGATGCAGACGTAGTTTCTGGCCACCTCATCTGCAAGAAATGCGGGCACATGGGACTTGTTGAACTCCGCCGGTCGGTGAAGTGCCATCTGTGACCAGACTGGTTCGAGCACAGAACCAAGTCGAGTACGACGGAAAGCATGGTAGGCATCCTGCAGCGCATCGGAGGTCTCAGCGTGCATCCATAGGACGATGTCTGCGTCTGCACGCAATGCCGAAACGTCATACCAACCGCGCACAACGACGTCGCGAGCCGCAAAATCCGACACGAGAGCTTCGAGTTCGCGCACCACTGCCTTACGGCCCCCGCCGAGCGGTTGGGCCACCTTAAACACCGACCACGTGGTGTACCTGATCATGGCGTTGATCTCACGTGCCTGCTTACCCTGGTCGCGCCGTTTTCCCGATGCCGACACCGCACCAGTGACCTCGGCGCCTGCCTCAACAGCATCCGCTGAGGTCTTCGGTGTCGACTTCTTTGCCGCTGATTTCTTGACTGGGGTCGTCTTGCTCGCCACCTTCTTAACCGCCGACGTCGTCGTAGGCGCAGATGATTCCGGGCTGCTGTTCTCGGTCATGGTGTCCATTGTCCATTCGATGTCAGATGCTCACAGATCCGGTCCGCCGCCACCGTAGCCCTGGCCACACAGGATGCGATTCCTACACCCTCGTATGCAGAGCCACAGATGGCAAGCCCAGGCGCAGCGCGCACGGCCGCGTCGATCGTCTCGACCCGACCCCGATATCCGACGGCGTACCGTGGAAGAGCGCCACCCCATCGCGTCACTCGCGATGCAACTGGCGCAGCGCGGCCAAGGCGAGCCACGAATCCGAGGTCGGTCGCAGCGAGGTCGACAAGTTCTTGGTCAGTTCGTTGAAGTACTTCGACATCTCGGGCATGCCCCAATGATGTGCGCACCGCCACTAGCCCGCCGGGACGCGCACGCTCATCAACCCACGCCCATTTATGTGATGAAAAGGTGGCCGCTTTGACAGGCCGGCCCTCTGAGGGAGGTACCAAATATCCACTTCCCTCAGGTAAGTCCCCACCCGGTAGGTCGCAGTCGCGATAGAGAAGTGTTACGACGGCAACAGACACGGTCTCAATGCGACTTAGTTGATCGGCTGCCAGAGGTACATAAGCACGCAAGACGCGAGCGGCAGCAGGGGCAGGCAGAGCCACCACGACAGCATCTGCACTTAGGGATTCCCAGCGTCCAGAGTCGACGAACTCCACCTGCCAGCCACTCGACGTACGACGTATACCCCGAACCAAGGCGTCAGTTCGCACACGGGCGCCTGCCGAAAGCAAAGCTTCGGCTAATGCGATGGGAAGTCGGCCAATACCTCCATCGAGTCCGGCAAACACCGGACCGGTCGGGACCTTCTTGACTCGCCGAGCAGCCGACAACAAAGATGCATCGGATCGCGCAGCGTCCAACAACGCCGGCATGGCAGACATCATCGACACGTCGTGTGGATCATCGGCATAGACACCCATGATCAGTGGAGCCACGAGTCGGTCGACGACGTCAGGTCCGAGCCGTTGAGCCACGTAATCACCGAACGACACGTCGTCTCCGATGGGGGTGCGCGGCAACACGTAGTCAAGCGGAATGCGAGCAAGTGCCTCCGGCGATAGAACTCCACTTGCCGCCATGGCCCGAAGATCGGTTGGTATGCCCATCATCAGTCCCACTGGGAAAGGCTTGAGCTCGCCATCGATCACCACGGCCGGGCGGGCCGCTGTCGGGTGAACTATCGCAGAGCTGAGCCCCACCTCACGGGCCAGCCGCACGGCTTCAGGCCGCGTGGCCAACATCGATTCCGCACCTTCGTCGAGTGCTAGCCCCTCGAGTTCGCTGACGCGCAGAAGGCCACCGATCTGGGGTGCTCCATCGAGAATGTGCACGTCAATGTCGTGGCGACGGCGGGTGATCTGCCAAGCGGCCGCGAGGCCGGAGATCCCAGCACCGATGACGACGACCCGTGGTCGTCGCATGGTGTCGGGCGCGGTTGTCATGACGTCGGATTCTCGTGCACCAGTTCAACAACACGTGCGAGCACATCAGGATTCGTGGCGGGAAGCACACCGTGGCCCAAGTTGAAGATATGACCGGGAAGACCGCGCGCATCTTCGAGTACTCGCAGAGTTTGGGTTGTCACCGCGTCCAGATCAGCGAACAGGATCGCCGGATCCAGGTTTCCCTGTAGAGCGTGGTTAGCTCCCACGCGGCCCGCGGCCACCGATAGCGGCACCCGGAAGTCGACACCAACGACCTCGGCCCCCGCATCGCGCATATCGGTCAGCAACTCCCCTGTTCCGACACCGAAGTGGATGCGCGGCGCGCCCAAATCCGCGACATACGACAGTGCGCGCATCGAATGTGGCTGAACGAATTCACGATAGTCACGTGGCGATAACGCGCCCACCCACGAATCAAACAGTTGGACAGCACTAGCCCCGGCCAGAACTTGAAGTCGCAAGAACTGGCCGGCGATCTCGGCGAGCGCACCTAACAGTGCATGCCACACATCAGGCTGGCCATACATGAGCGCCTTAGTCTGCGCGTGGTCACGACTTGGCCCGCCTTCGATCAGATACGAGGCGAGAGTGAAGGGTGCACCGGCGAACCCGATGAGCGGGGTGAGTCCCAGTTCGCGAACGAGTTCGTGAATCGCCGCTGTGATCGTCGTGACGTCTGACTCGTCGAGACTCCGGAGGCGCGCGACATCGGTGGCCCGTCGGAATGGTTCAGCCACAACGGGGCCAACCCCTGGGACGATGTCCAGATCTACGCCGATGGCTTTGAGCGGCACGACGATGTCGCTGAAGAAGATTGCCGCGTCGACCCCGTATCGACGAACTGGTTGCAAGGTGATCTCGGTGACCAGATCGGTTCGAAAACACGACTCCAGCATGGGGATGCCCTCGCGTACCTTGCGATATTCGGGCAACGACCGACCTGCCTGGCGCATAAACCACACGGGGGTGTGGCTTACCGGACGTCGCTGGGCGGCTGCTATCAGCGCAGCCCGCTGACCGACCTGACCATTGAGTGGGTGATGTGCCGCGAGTTTCGGGTACGCCAGTTCACCGAGCACAGAGTGGTCAGCGAGGTCAGATCCGGTGTCTGTCACGCACTGATCGTTTCATCGACGGTCGCTTTCGTCGAACCGGGGCTGGGTCGACAACGGTTGCTTCGCTACCAAGCCGCTCCGACTGGGCGGCGACACAGCCGATGGCTAGGGCAGTGACATCCCATAATCGGCGACATCGGACACCTAATCTGTGGATATGACTCGTCCGGGTGGCATCGACCATGAACGTGATGCCATGCCGCCGTCATTCACGCGGGCAATCGAGTCGATTCGGTCGGCAGCCTTACGCGCCGAAGTCCATATCGAGGAAACCCCAGCACCGCAGCGACTGTCTCCCTACGCGGTGGCACTGCAGGCAACGGTCATGCTGGATCCTGCATCCGATGAGGAAGCTGCCTCGGGCCGATTCGTGCTGCTGCACGACCCTGCGGGCCAGGAGCCTTGGGACGGCACCTACCGAATCGTGACCTTTGCTAAAGGCACCGTCGAGATGGACATAGCGGGCGATCCAATGCTGACCGAGGTTGCTTGGTCGTGGTTGCTCGAGGCGCTGTATGACCACGAAGCCGCCTTCCACGCAGAATCGGGCACCGTAACGCGCACGTCGTCTCAGGCATTTGGTGCGATCGGAGATCGCCTCCCTCAGGGTGATGTCGAAATTCGTGCGTCGTGGACACCTGATGACGAGTCGATCGGTGCCCATGTCGAGGCGTGGGCGGATGTTTTGACGCAAATTGCCGGACTTCCACCGTTACCTGTGGGTGTTTCCGCACTGCCGGCGACCCGACGCCGCTAGCAGATTGTCGCTGTACCGAGCAGATTCACTCGATCGGGGTACCGCGTGTACCTGATCGGTGTCAGATCAGCCCTCAAGTAGTTGGGCCATTCGGTCGATACGGGTTATGTACAGCCGGAAAAGTCCGGGCGATACCTGACCTTGGAGCGTCATCGTGGTTGCAGTGGTTGAACGTCAATCTGCATTGCCCCTACCACGGGCACGGTTTACAGCTCTCGTCGTCGCTGAGTCGCCGACGCGACGCCAGTCGCTCTCCGGCCGGCTGCGCATGCTCGGCGCGCGGGACGTCATCGAGGCGGCCAGTGGTGCCGAGGCTCGTGTTCGCGGCTACTACGACGGACCACGAGACCTGGTCATCATCGAAGGTGGGCTTTCAGATGGGCCAGCGCTCCCCCTGCTGGCTGATCTGCGCGCTGCTGGCTGGAAACGTGTCGTTCTCCTGACGGTTCGCGACGATCCGTACGCCGTACGCGCTGCACTTGGCGCCGGTATCCGCTGCTACGTCGTCACCCCTGACGAAGAACTGCCAGTCGTTGCTGCCGCACCGCGCCCACGTCCGCGCACAGGTGCACCCGATGAGCTATCTGCTCGCGAGGTGGAGGTTCTTCAACTCGTGTCTGAGGGTCGCTCGAACAAGGACATTGGCGATGCGCTCGGCTTGTCTGCGTTGACCGTGAAGAGCCACCTTGCTCGGATCGCACGCAAACTCGGTACGGGTGACCGCGCCGAAATGGTTGCCCTGTCGATGCGCTCGGGCCTGGTTCGTTAATCGAAACCTCAGCGAACCTATCGACTGGCAGTCACAACAGCGTGCTGCTGTCCCTTTTCGGGCTCTATGCGCGTATCGTTCGTCTCTGTGGTGATTGACGAACAGACTCCTACGGACCCCTCCGAGGAGTCTGCTGTACCGGCAGTGCCGGTGCTCACCGAGCCACGTGATGGTGTTCCGAGCGTCATCGAAACTCAGGCTGAACTCGAACGCGCCGCTGCACTCTTAGAGTCCGGTACCGGACCACTGGCCATCGACGCCGAGCGTGCTTCAGGTTTTAGATACGGACAACGCGCCTACCTCATTCAGGTTCGTCGCGAAGGCAGTGGTACCCACCTCATCGACCCCATCGCTGTAGCTGATCTGACCCCACTGCACTCATCCTTCGTCGGTACAGAATGGGTACTTCACGCCGCCTCGCAGGACTTACCGTGCCTGCGAGAGGTTGGACTCACTCCTACCAGCCTGTTCGACACCGAATTGGCTGGGCGTCTTTTGGGGTATCCACGGGTTGGACTCTCGGGCCTGTTGGAGGATGTCTTGGGAGTGTCCTTGGCCAAGGAACACTCGGCTGCAGACTGGTCGACGCGCCCCCTTCCTGAACCATGGCTGCGCTATGCCGCGCTCGACGTTGAGCTTCTCCTCGAATTGCGTGACGCGATCGAGCAAGCACTACGCGATTGCGGTAAGTACGAGTTGGCAATGCAAGAGTTCGACGCGATCCGCGACGCGCCACCGTCGCCACCTCGAGTAGATCCGTGGCGACGGACGTCAGGCCTTCACAAGATTCGCAAACCGCGGCAACTCGCTGCTGTTCGCGCCCTCTGGGAAGCCCGTGATGCAGTGGCGCAGCGCAGAGACACCTCGCCTGGACGTGTCCTTCAAGATGCATCGATTGTGGCCGCGGCCACAGCTTTCACCGAGACCAGTGCTCCAGACCTGAGCGCGCTCCCAGCGTTTGCCGGCCGAGGTGCCAGACGACATCTCGGTGAATGGCAGCAGGCGATCAATACTGCAGCTGGCTTACCGGAGGCCGATCTGCCTCCCGCGACGGTGAAGCCTACCGGTCCGCCGCCCGCCCGTTCATGGCCCGACAAGGACCCGGTGGCAGCAAGTCGATTAGCTGTGGCGAAGGAGTCGCTTGCAGACATCTCCGATCAGCAGTCGATCCCGGTGGAAAACCTGGTTACTCCCGATCTCGTCCGACGCATCTTGTGGTCACCTCCCGTTGGCTTAGATGAATTGCCGGCTGCTGACCAGCGTGCCGTGCTGACGCACCTACTTCGTGAGGGCGGCGCACGTCCCTGGCAGATCGATCTGGTCTGCGGCGCCCTCGTTCACGCAGCCACCTACACGCCGGATTTGAACACCACCGAGGGATAAGTTAGGTTAGCCTTACCTACATCGACGAAGGAGGCCTCATGCTCGCGAATTACCTCATTGGCTTACGCGAAGGACTTGAAGCCTCCCTGATCGTTGGCATCCTGATCGCCTACTTAGTCAAGACCGGCCGGCGCGACCGGCTGGCAAGCCTGTGGCTGGGCACCGGCTTGGCGATTGGCGCATCGCTCGCGTTCGGTGCATTACTGACCTTCACGTCGAGTTCCATGTCCGAGCAAGCCGAACATGCCTTTGCCGGTGTTATGTCGATCTTGGCCGTCATCTTGGTGACGTGGATGGTCTTCTGGATGCGCCGAACGGCTCGCGAAATGCGCGGCGAATTACATGGCAAGTTGGAAGCCGCGGTGGCTGGTGGCGGTCTGGCCATGGTCATCGTGGCCCTCGTCGCAGTACTTCGTGAAGGACTTGAAACCGCGCTATTCCTCTGGGCCGCAACGACTCAGACGACCTCAGCGCCTGCGGCATTGATTGGCGCCCTGCTAGGAATCGCCACTGCAGTTCTGATCGGCTGGGGTGTCTACCGCGGGTCCATGAAGATGAACCTGGCGACCTTTTTCAACTGGACCGGCGCACTCCTGATCGTGGTCGCCGCTGGTGTCCTGGCATATGGCGTACGCGACCTTCAGGAGGCTGGCTGGTTGCCTGGTGGCGACAATATTGCCTTCGATGTGAGCGCCACACTGCCCGAGGAGTCACCGCTCGGCACCATCTTGGGTGGGTTCTTCCACTTCGATCCGATCACCACCTGGCTTCAACTCGCGACGTACGTGGTGTACCTAGTGACCACAATGACGATCTACCTCAAACGCAAGCCTGCGCAGCGCGTGCACGGTAGCCCCGCTCGAACAACCGAACCTGTCGCAAGCTAAGCGTTGCGTGGTCGAGTACCTTCGGCGCCTTCGCGTGGCGTAGTATTTAGTTACTGGTGAGTAACTAACCTCGGAGGTCTCAGTGTCCCGATCAGTGCGTGACGTTGTTTTGGTGGATGCTGTCCGAACCCCCTTTGGGCGCGCTGGCGAGAAGGGAATCTACGCGCAGACTCGCGCCGATGATCTCGTCGTAGGCGCATTCCACGAACTCTTGCGACGAAACCCGAACTTACCCACCGACCGTATCGACGATGTGGCGGTCGCAGCCACAACTCAGATCGGTGATCAGGGTCTAACTCTCGGACGCAGTGCAGGAATTCTTGCCGGCCTACCTCGAACTGTTCCCGGACAGTCTGTGGATCGCATGTGTGCAGGTGCCATGACTGCGGTAACAAATCTCTCGGCCGGTATTGGTTTCGGCGCATACGACATTGCCATCGCCGGCGGTGTCGAGCACATGGGGCGCCATCCCATGGGCGAGGGCGTCGACCCAAACCCACGATTTGTCGCGGAGCGTATGGTCGATCCGGAAGCGTTAATCATGGGCAAAACCGCTGAGAATCTTCACGATCGATTCCCTCATCTGACCCGAGCCCGCGCAGATGAATACGCACTGCTCAGTCAAAGCAAGACTGCGAAGGCCTATCGCGATGGTGTGATCCAGCAGGATCTGGCGCCGATCGCCGTCCGGTCAGCGTCACAGGGTTGGGGCTTGGCAACGGTTGACGAACCGCCTCGACCGGATACCACCCTCGACGGTTTGAGCACATTGAAGACCCCGTTCCGAGCCCATGGCCGCGTCACGGCAGGAAACAGCGCAGGGCTCAATGATGGCGCAACCGCTGCGATCGTGGCGTCCGAGGAGATCGCCCGCGAATTCGACCTAGCCATCAAGGCGCGACTGGTTTCATTCGCCTTTGCCGGTGTTGATCCCGAGGTCATGGGCATCGGCCCAGTACCTTCCACGATCAAAGCGTTGGATAAGGCCGGCTTGTCCATCAAGGACATCGGCTTGTTCGAAGTCAACGAAGCGTTTGCCGTCCAGGTGCTGGCATTCCTCGACCATTTCGGCATCGCGGACGACGATCCACGAGTCAACCCCTTCGGTGGGGCCATCGCAGTCGGCCACCCACTTGCTTCATCTGGCATCCGCTTAATGGCTAACTTGGCGAAGAGCTTCCAACTTCAGCCGAACGTTCGTTACGGCCTCACAACGATGTGCATTGGCCTCGGCATGGGCGGCACGGTTATCTGGGAAAACCCAAACTTCTCAAAGGCGGCATAAAGATGACATCGACGAACTCCCTTGGCCTAACTGCCGCCCCCGACGAAGTTGTTACTGCCGCACACGTCCGCACCTGTCAGGTGCCAGCTGGAACGATCGCGCTCATCACCCTGGACAACGGCTTGGATTACAACAAGCCCAACACATTTGGCGTCGGCGGACTTACCGCGCTATCACGTGCCCTAGATGAGATCGATGACCTCATCAGGCGTGGCAACATCGTCGGTGTAGCGATTACGGGTAAGCCGTTCGTATTCGCAGTGGGTGCTGATCTGACTGGTGTGCCTCGGCTAGAGAACGTGGAGCAAGCCCACGCGCTAGCCCAACTGGGCCACGGAGTATTCCGCCGGCTCGGCGAGTTCACCGTCCCGTCCTTCGCCTTCATCAACGGAGCGGCACTAGGTGGCGGATTGGAAGTAGCACTTCACTGCACGTACCGCACGATCTCGTCGGCCGCATATCCGGTGGCACTACCCGAAGTGAGTCTGGGCCTCGTACCAGGCTGGGGCGGAGCTTATCTACTCCCCCGCCTCATCGGTGCCCCGGACGCGTTGTCGTTCATCGTGCAAAATCCGCTGCGCCAAAACCGGATGACGAGTGCGCGCGCAGCAACGGATATGGGAATCGCCGATATTCGCTTCGACGGTGGCAACTTCCTCGTCGACTCCCTTCGATGGGCCTCGCATGTGATCACAGGTGAGATCACGGTCAACCGTCGGGATGTAGACACCGGCGATGAGTGGACCACGGCGATCGCTGCGGCACGGGGCCAACTCGACGCCGTCATGCATGGCGCTGCCCCCGCAGCCTACCGAGCCATCGACCTGATTGATGCCGCGCGCAACCGCACACGTGATGAAGGGTTTGCTGCCGAAGACGATGAACTCGCCGCCTTAATCATGAGCGAAGAATTTAGGTCAGGGCTGTACTCGTTCGATCTGGTTCAGCGCCGAGCCAAACGCCCGGTGGGCGTTCCCGACAAGTCGCTTGCCCGCGGGGTCAGCAAAATCGGAATCGTCGGGGCAGGTCTCATGGCAAGCCAACTTGCCCTACTTTTCGCGCAGAAGACCGAAGTCCCAATCGTCCTCACTGATCTTGATCAGGAGCGGGTCGATAAGGGATTGGCCTACGTGAACGGTGAGATCGACGCATTACTTGGTAAGGGAAAACTGAGTAACGACAAGGCAAACCGACTTCGCGCACTTGTTTCAGGGTCAGTCGATCTGAGCACCTTCGCCGATGCAGACGTCGTCATCGAGGCGGTATTCGAAGACCTTGCGGTCAAGAAGCAGGTCTTCGCCAACGTTGAGGCTGTTGTTTCCGATACCTGTCTCCTGCTCACCAATACCTCATCGCTCTCGGTCACGCAGATGGCCGATAGCCTTGCTCACCCTGAACGGGTGGTCGGATTTCACTTCTTCAATCCTGTTGCCGTGATGCCGCTGGTAGAAATTGCGCGCGCGGCCCACACCGATGACGCATCATTGGCCACGGCCTTCGCATTGGGCCGATCGCTCGGTAAGTCGTGCGTTTTGGTAAACGACCGACCGGGGTTTGTCGTCAACCGTCTACTCACGCGCTTCCTTGGCGAAGTTACCGCCGCATTCGATGAGGGCACACCATTCGAGATCGTTGAGCATGCACTCGACCCACTCGGCTTACCGATGCCTCCGTTCCTGCTGGTTCAACTCGTAGGCCCGGCCATTGCCCTGCACACGTCAGAAACACTCCATGCAGCATTCCCGGATCGATTCGCTGTGTCGGCTAACCAGCAAGCAATCGTGGGCGCCCGAATCAATACCCTGCTTGCCTGGGATGGCCCTGTTTCTCGGCTCACCGATGAGGTTGTATCGCTGATCACTGTGGGCGATGATCCCTCAACGGCCGAGCACGTACGCCAACGAGCATTAGATGCCGTGGCCGATGAGGCCAGGATCATGCTCGACGAGGGCGTCGTTGCAGAACCGCAGGATCTTGATCTGTGTATGTTGCTTGGCGCCGGGTGGCCTTTCCATCTTGGTGGGATTACGCCGTACCTTGACCGGTCAGGCACGAGTGAACGAGTGAACGGTAAGCGCTTCTTACCTCGTGGGATCGCGTCACTTCCCGCCTAGCCATCGCGAGCTGTTGCACTCATCACCCGAGTGGTTCTCCACGATGTGACATGAGATCGCGTACGGTCAATCCATGGACGGTCAGGCATCACTTCAGGTACGACGCGAAGTGCTTGCCGCGATGCTGCTCGACGATGGCATGCTGGCCGATGTAGAGCTAGACGACGGTGGAGTCACCGCCCGGGTATCCAGCACATGGGTGTACATGGATTGGGCCGAGTTGACTCGTGCAGCTGATCCCGGGCTGCACGACCAGCCGGGCCCGAGTCTTCGTCGACGTATCGCGCGTTGGATGAGACTTCGCATCACGCTGGTCGAATGGACGACAACATATGGCGAAGGCTTTAACGACTACGTGGTGAGCAAAATCCGACCTCGAGCCATGCCCGCAGACCATTCACTACATCCCGGTAGTTCGTGGTTGGTAAGCCGCCCTCTCGGGGATTCCACGCACTACGGCTTGGCACTTCGTGGTTTCAATGATGATGGCGTTACTGACTCTGACTCAGCCGGGTTGCTGCCGGTCAAACTACTCGAGTACGCCAATGTGCCAACTGATTCGGCGATCGCCCGGGCTTCTCAGTACGTCGACGACATGGCCGAACTTGCCGTCGATCGACACCGTCGTGATCCGTCAGCAGTCATGCGTTCACTCGGTGATGCCGATGTGCCTACCCTTCTGACGAGTCCGCTTTATCGTCGCACCCTGCTCGACGGTCAAGGAATGCGCTCAGCGGCCGTTCCATGTCGCCATCGAGGGTGGCTCGATTTGGGGCGCCTAGATCCAGCATTCGCCGTCTCGGCCGCGGAACTGACCGAACCCGACGAGCGCGGATACACTCGCCCGATTTTGATTACGGCCGACGAAATTACGATGGTGAAACCCGGAGGCAACATCATCGGGCAGTCACTTGACGATCCGGTACGCCCAGATCGTTGAGTTACACGGTCGCATGACCGGACGATCGACTACTGATCGACGTCGTTCGCTGATTCTCTGGCGCGCTCAGTCTCGTTAGAGCCCTCAACCGACGCACTAAGCGACGCGGCTCCATTGTCGAACCGGGCAATCGTCTCGACGATCTGGCGCGACACATCCTGGGCGGTCAAACCGAGTGAGGAAAGAACTCCAGCTCGGGTGCCGTGATCGAGGAACCGCGCCTCGATGCCGATGTCGCGACATGGGATGTCGATTTCACGCGACCGCAATGCCGATGACACGGCTGAGCCGATGCCACCATTGCGCACGTTATCTTCAACCGTCACGACAAGTTGATGTTTCGCAGCCAGCGACACCAGATCGTCGCTAACAGGAAATACCCAGCGCGGGTCGACCACGGTGACGCCGATTCCCTGATCGGCGAGCCTTGCTGCGACATCAAGACACAGCGGCGCAAACACGCCCACAGACACCAGCAGAACACGTGCGTCAGCATCTTCGTGCAACACATCGACGGAGCCATCCCGACGAACTGGGACGACGTCATCATTGATCGCCCCCTTGGGGAAGCGAATCACTGTGGGCGCATCGTCCACGTCAACAGCATCGCGCAACGACTCGCGTAGGGTCTGCCCGTCACGCGGAGCCGCGATGTGAATTCCCGGCACGATCGACAGAAGCGTCATATCCCACATGCCATTATGGCTGGCACCGTCGTCACCAGTGACGCCTGAACGATCGAGCACGAACGTCACGCCGGCCTTATGCAATGCACAGTCCATCAAAACCTGATCGAAGGCCCGATTGATAAACGTCGAATAGACCGCTACGACCGGGTGTAAGCCCGCGAATGCCATGCCGGCGGCGCTTGTTACCGCATGCTGTTCGGCAATTCCTACGTCATACGTCCGTTGCGGGAATTCCTGCGAGAACTTCGTTAAACCAACGGGGCCCATCATCGCGGCCGTAATAGCCACCACATCGTCGCGCTCACGTGCCACCTCGATGAGCTCATCGGTGAACACTGACGTCCATGAGGTTCCGGATCGCGACAGCGGCTCGCCTGTCTCAGCATCGATCACTCCCACAGCGTGGAATCGCTCAGCCTCATCGAGTTCGGCCGGTCGATACCCTCGGCCCTTTTCCGTGATGACATGCACGATAACTGGACCCTGGAATGCGCGGGCGCGACGCAGCGCGTGCTCGAGTGCTTCAACATCGTGGCCGTCCACCGGCCCGATGTACTTCAAACCCAGATCCTCGAACATGCCCTGGGGTGCGACAATATCTTTCAAGCCCTTTTTGAGCCCGTGTAGCGTTTCGTAAATCGGTTCGCCGACCACGGGAGTGCGGCCAAGTACACCCTTACCCCAGTCCAAGAAGCCTTCGTAGCTCCGCGCCGTACGCAATGTGGCGAGGTGCGTCGCAACTCCACCAATCGTGGGTGAATATGAGCGTTCGTTATCGTTCACGACGATCACCAAAGGACGCTCAGATGCGGCAATGTTGTTGATTGCCTCCCACGCCATTCCACCGGTCATCGCACCATCACCGATGATGCCGACAACATGTCGGTGCGTCAGTTGCCCAGTTCGCTCAAATCCCTTGGCAATACCGTCGGCCCATGCCAGAGCCGTGGAGGCGTGGGAATTCTCGACCACATCGTGCACAGACTCGGCTCGACTCGGATATCCCGAAAGCCCGCCAGCCTTGCGCAACTCGTCGAACGCATCAGCGCGACCAGTCAGCATCTTATGAACGTACGTCTGGTGACCCGTGTCGAACACAATGACGTCGTTGGGCGATCGGTAAACGCGGTGCAACGCGATGGTGAGCTCGACCACACCAAGATTGGGACCTAGATGCCCACCGGTTTTGGTGACGCGAGCAATCAACTGTTGGCGAATCTCTAGGGCCAACGCGGGAAGTTGCTCAGGGTCAAGCGCCTGCACATCCGCAGGCGAACTAATCCGACCAAGCAAGCTCATATCCATAGTCTAGGGATGTATCAGCCGATCGCACCTTGCACTGCACGAACACGCCGCTGGGTAGGCGTCGGCAACTCGGTGAGTATCGCCGTTCCGCACAGCGCACGTTTAGAGCTTGGCCTGCCAACGTCGGCCGCGGAGTGCATCCTCAACCAGCGCAACCTCACGAAGTGCACGGCTCAAACGTGCCCCTTCGGCCTCCAAAACCCGCAACGAGGCATCCAAAACCTCAGGTGCTATCTCTTCGCCGAGTTCGGTGCGCGCTCGCGCATACGCCTCTCTAGCCCCCGCTCGAGCCGATTCCACATGATGATAGGTAAACCGAGCCAGAACGATGGGATACCGACGTAGTACCTCGTGAGCTCGATAGTCCGGTGGACACAGATCAAGTAGCCACGTCGCTGCGCTCGTCTCCCACGCTGGCGCCGAAGGGGGTAGAACTCCCTTCGGCCAACCAGGTGGACGAGTGTCTGCTGCCACAGTCGCAGATTAAGCGATCAATGAGCGCAAGACATACTGCAGGATGCCGCCGTTGCGGTAGTAGTCCGCCTCACCGGGGGTATCGATGCGGACAACCGCATCGAATTCAACCTGTGCACCATCGGGCGCGACCGCTGTGACGCGAACCGATGCTGGCGTCAGTCCGTCATTCAGCGCGGTGATTCCAGTGAAGGTGTACGTCTCGCGACCCGTCAGGCCCAGCGAATCGGCAGTCTCACCGGTCGGGTACTGAAGCGGAAGTACACCCATCCCGATCAAATTGGAACGATGGATTCGCTCATAAGACTCGGCAATCACGGCCTTGACTCCCAGCAGAGCGGTGCCCTTAGCGGCCCAATCTCGCGATGAGCCCGATCCATATTCCTTACCGGCCAAAATCACCAGAGGGGTGCCGTTTTCGGCGTACGACATCGCGGCGTCGTAGATGAAGGCAGTTGGCGCATCAGGTTTCGTGAAGTCGCGAGTGAATCCGCCTTCAACGTCGTCGAGCAGTTGATTGCGAAGTCGAATGTTCGCGAACGTGCCGCGGATCATGACCTCATGATTTCCACGACGTGATCCATAGGAGTTGAAGTCCGCGCGCTCAACTCCATGCTCGGCGAGGTAGCGGCCGGCCGGGCTGTCTGCCTTGATCGAACCGGCCGGACTGATGTGGTCGGTTGTAACCGAATCGCCCAACTTCGCCAACACCCTGGCTCCGGCAATATCGGTGACGGGGCTTGGAAGGGATTGCATTCCATCGAAGTACGGTGGCTTTCGCACGTAGGTGGAGTCAGCATCCCATGCGAACGTGCTACCGACGGGGGTCGGCAACTCTTGCCACTGCTGATCGCCGGCGAACACATCCGCATAGCGAGAGGTGAACATATCGGCGTCAATACATGAATCGATTGTGGCTTGAATCTCGGCGACATCTGGCCAGATGTCAGCCAGGTAAACCGGTACTCCAGATGGGTCGACACCGAGCGGCTCCGTCGTGATGTCCACATCCATGGTTCCCGCGATCGCATATGCAACGACGAGTGGCGGAGAGGCAAGGTAATTCATCTTGATGTCGGGATTGATGCGTCCCTCGAAGTTGCGATTACCTGACAGAACTGCCGAGACGGCTAAGTCTTGCGCGTTTACCGCAGCACTCACCTCGACAGGAAGCGGACCTGAGTTGCCAATACAGGTTGTGCAGCCGTAGCCGACGAGGTCAAAGCCCAGTTTCTCGAGGTAAGGAGTGAGCCCCGATTTGTCGTAGTAGTCCGTAACAACCTTCGAGCCTGGTGCAAGGGTGGTCTTCACCCATGGTTTGCGGGTTAGTCCACGCTCGACGGCCTTCTTTGCCAAGAGTCCAGCACCGACCATCACCGACGGATTCGA
>CANGPO010000032.1 GCA_947455705.1 Actinomycetota bacterium
ACCCCGCCCTTGCGGACGAGATCCGCGGCCGGCTCGGTGTACGTAATTGCTGCCAACCGATCACCATCGAATGTCAGTGACGTCAAACTCGCCAAATTGCACTGGCGGTTACGCGGATCATGAACGAATCGTCGGTTTTCCGCGTCGAGGCGGGCGATCCAAACAGGTAACTGATGGCTCACCAAGACGGCCTCATGACCGCGAGCCGCGGCACGCGCAGCTTCAACCGCGCCGCGCATCCGCGCAGCAACCTCGACGTATGGCTCACCCCAACTTGGTCGGAATGGGTTGTAGAGATGACGCCAGGCCTTTGGCTGACGCAATGCACCGTCACCCACGGAAACTCGTTGACCTTCGAAAATGTTGTCAGCCTCGATAAGCCGCTCATCAATACCAACCACGATCCCCTTACGAGCGGCAAGTGGCGCGGCCGTCTCCTGAGCACGGTCCAGTGGCGACGACGTGATCACGGTGATGTCGCGGCGCTCTAGAACAGCACCAACCCGTTCGGCCATTTCACGGCCGAGGTCAGAGAGGTGGAAATTCGGCAAGCGGCCGTACAAAATCTTGTCTGGATTGAATACCTCGCCGTGACGAAGAAGGTGGACGATCGTTTGCTCGCTCACACGAACTCCTTGGCAATCTCGGGATGAGCACTCGCAGCAGCCTTGGCGGCGGCAGGTAGAGCAGTTACTAGACGGTCAAGTGCAGTGTCGTCATGTGCCGCCGAAACGAACCACGCCTCAAACGCACTCGGGGGCAGGTAAACGCCGTTATCGAGCAATGAGTGGAAGAACGCTGTGTAACGCCACGCTTGCTGAGTACGAGCTTCGTCGTAATTAAGCGGCGCCATTTCACTGAAGAAAATGCTGAAGAGGTTGCCCGCTGTTGCCAGAGTGTGCACAACGCCCTGCGCACTCAGCGCATCTGAAACAAGGCGACCAACACGGTCTGCCGTCTGATCAAGTGCTGCGTACATCTGCGGTGAGCATTGCGTCAGAGTGGCCAGCCCGCACGCCGCGGCCACCGGGTTTCCGGCCAACGTGCCAGCCTGGTACACGGGCCCGGCGGGAGCCAGATGGTTCATGATCTCAGCACGACCGCCAAATGCAGCCGCTGGCAGACCGCCACCCATGACCTTGCCGAATGTCACCAGATCGGGTGACCACGTGGCCCCTGCACGAGCTTCGAGCTCAAGCCACCCACCCCGAGCAACCCGAAAGCCAGTCATTACTTCATCAATAACGAACAATGCACCGTACTGATGTGCGATGCGGGCGAGTTCACCGTTGAACCCATCACGAGGCGCAACCACACCCATGTTCGCCGCAGCCGCCTCGGTGATCACCGCGGCAATATCTGAACCGTGTTCGGCAAATGCTGCTTCAACGGCGGCTACGTCGTTGTAGGGAAGAACGATCGTTTCGTGCGCTTGCGCTCCGGTTACGCCAGGTGTGTCCGGCAGTGCGAAGGTGGCCAAACCCGACCCCGCGGCAGCAAGTAGCGAATCCACGTGGCCGTGATAGCAGCCAGCAAACTTCACTATTTTTGATCGTCCAGTAAACCCCCGAGCGAGCCGGATTGCCGACATCGTCGCTTCAGTACCACTGCTGACCAGACGGACCTGATCAACGGCATCGACCCTGGACACGATCTCTTCAGCCAACAGGACTTCACCCGCCGTCGGGGTGCCAAAACTGAAACCGTTGTTGGCGGTGCGTTGAACCGCGTCAACGACGGCCGGATGTGCGTGACCAAGGACCATCGGCCCCCATGAGCACACCAGATCGAGGTACTCACGGCCGTCCACGTCCACCAGATAAGGACCATGCCCCGACGCCATGAAACGAGGTGTGCCACCGACAGCCTTGAAAGCACGGACCGGCGAGTTCACTCCGCCAGGGGTGACCGTTCGACCCCGGGCAAAAAGTGCTTGGGATTCGGGGGCCTGATCGGGATATGTCACAACGATCCTTCGCTAATCCAGCGGCCGATTTCGGCCGCCCAGTACGTCAAGACGATGTCTGCACCCGCGCGATGAATGCCCGTGACAGATTCTGTGATGGCGCGATCGCGATCGATCCATCCGCGTTCAGCGGCCGCCTCGACCATCGCGTACTCGCCAGAGACCTGATACGCCGCAACGGGCACATCTGAAATGTCAGCCACCTCACGAAGGATGTCGAGGTACGCACCGGCCGGCTTCACCATGACCATGTCGGCGCCCTCTTCGATATCAAGACGCACCTCACGAGATGACTCACGACGATTCGCCACATCCTGCTGATACGCACGACGATCACCACGCAGTTGCGAATCAACGGCCTCGCGGAATGGTCCGTAAAGGGCTGAGGCGTACTTCGCCGCATAGGCCAAGATCGCGACATCGGTGGCACTTACATCATCGAGGGCAGTACGGACGTGACCCACTTGGCCATCCATCATGCCGCTGGTACCAACGATGTCAGCGCCGGCACGAGCCAGAGCGATGGCCATCTCGGCATAGCGCTCGAGAGTCGCGTCGTTGTCAACCGATCCATCTGCGTCGAGAACACCGCAGTGTCCGTGATCGGTGAACTCGTCCAAACATAGATCGGCCATGACGATCAGATCGTCACCGAAAGCATCCTTGAGATCGGCGATGGCGACATTCAAAATGCCATCCGGATCACTGGCACCCGAACCCACCGCGTCTCGGGAGGTTGGCACGCCGAAAACCATGACGCCGCCAAGCCCGAGCAGGTACGCCTCACGCGCCGCATCAATGACCGAGGCGCGCGAATGTTGAACAACACCAGGTAGTGACGAGATCGGGCTTGGTGAATCAATTCCCTCACGAACGAACACCGGCAAGACCAAACCCGCAGGGTGCAGGCGAGTCTCGGCAACCAGCCTGCGCATCGCAGGTGATTGCCGAAGCCGCCTCGGTCGTTCGATCGGGAACGTCATCGTCAGGTCGCCTTACGCCGTGAACCACCGCGACGCTTACTCGGACGCCACACCGTCTCGCCCACCTCAAGGGCCGCCAGTCGCAGCGCATCACCATGTGCTGCAAGGGCTTCGGCGAGAACCGCGACGGATGGTGTTTCAGCCAGAACGTCAACGCGTAGACCATGCTCCTCGGCGGTCTTGGCGGTGGCCGGGCCAATACATGCGATCACCGTCGTGGCATGCGGCTTCCCGGCGATTCCGACGAGATTGCGCACTGTGCTCGACGAGGTGAACAGCACAGCATCGAATCCCCCCGTCTTGATCGCCTCACGGGTTTCAGCCGGGGGCGGCGCCGCGCGAACAGTGCGGTATGCCGTCACATCCTCAATCTCCCAGCCGAGCTCAAGCAGTCCAGCTACCAGAGTGTCGGTGGCAATATCAGCGCGAGGTAGGAAAACTCGATTCATCGGATCATAAATCGGATCGAATTCAGGGAAGTCTTCCAACAGGCCGAGACTGCTTTGCTCACCTGACGGAACGAGATCAGGGCGAACACCGAAAGCGGTAAGTGAAGCTGCCGTTTGCTCGCCAACAGCGGCGACCTTCAGCCCTGCGAATGCCCGAGCATCGAGACCATACTCTTCGAACTTCTCCCGAACGGCGCGAACCGCGTTGACACTGGTGAATACAACCCATTGGAATCGGCCAGATACCAGACCCGTGATCGCACGATCCATTTGCTGGGGAGTGCGCGGAGGCTCAACAGAAATCGTTGGCACCTCGACACCGACAGCTCCGTATCGGGTCAACTGCTCAGACAGCGCACCTGCCTGCTCCTTGGTGCGTGGTACGAGAACTCGCCAGCCGAACAGCGGTTTGGTCTCAAACCACGACAACTTGTCGCGCATCCCGACCGTCTCGCCGATCACGACGAGGCCAGGTCCGGCCTGCTTCGACGCCTTCACAGCAGCCGCAACCTCGGAAATGGTGGTGATGACCGTTCGCTGCTCAACGGTGGTGCCACCGCGGGTGATCGCGATGGGAGTTGTCGACGGACGTCCAGCCGAACCAAGGGCGCGAGCAATCTCGACGATGCGGTCCGCTCCACCGAGCACAATGATCGTGACCCGCGGGTCAACGTGTTGGGTCCAATCGACAGCCGGGTCATCGGCGTCAACAACCCGAACCTCACGCGCCTTACCGCCGAGCAACCCGATCCCCGCGTATGCCGGAATACCGGTCAGCGTTGATACCCCCGGTGCGATGTCAAAGGCGATCTTGTTCTTTACCAAGACGGCGGCCTCTGTGGGCAACGCACCATCGAGAAGGGGATCCCCGGAGAACAAGCGCACGACCGATCGACCCGACTTGGCAGCGTCGGTCACCAGTTTGGCGCGTACGGCGTTCTCTAACGGCAAGCCATAGTCGTCGAGAGCAGCCACCAGATCGGTGTGCTCTGAGACGAAGGTCCTGGCGAGATCGACAACGTCGACGTCGGCTATGACGACATCCGCATCTCGCAGGAGCGCAGCGGCTCGCAACGTAATCAGGTCGGGATCACCAGGACCAACGGCAACGAGTGAGACCGAGCCGACGGGCTTGGTGCGGGTACGGGACGTGCTGGCGCTCATGCGGCGCCTCCCTTCACGGGACGTGAGGTACGCGAATCCATTGCATAGA
This sequence comes from Actinomycetota bacterium, assembly GCA_947455705.1. Taxonomy (GTDB): domain Bacteria; phylum Actinomycetota; class Actinomycetes; order S36-B12; family CAIYMF01; genus Longivirga. The sequence goes on from CANGPO010000032.1 coordinate 4,612, forward strand.
GAAGTTCATCGGCCAACTGACGGCCAAGTTGTTCTGCGTCTGCACTGAATCCGGTGACGGACTTTCGGATATAGCCAGTTCCTTCACTTACGCCAAGGAGACCAGCGAGGTGGAGCATCGAGACCCCCGCTTCGTCGGCGACCGTGGCGTAGGCACCTACAGGTGCCGAACACCCCGCTTCCAACGCAGCAAGTAGTGCTCGTTCTGCAGTGACGGCCAACCGAGTTTCCGGATGGTCGAGCTCTGCAAGAGCTGATGTGAGTCGCTCATCGTCGTTGATGAGACGTGATTCAACGGCTAACGCACCCTGCCCGGGCGCGGGCAGCATGACGTCAAAACCAAGTGTTTGGCTAACCTCAGCCAGCCGTCCGAGCCGCTCGAGGCCCGCCTTAGCAAGCACGACGGCGTCGACCACGCCCTGACCAACCAGGGCGATTCGGGTGTCGACATTGCCACGGACCGGTACCACGTCGAGATCCGGACGAACCGCCTCGATTTGGCAGGCGCGGCGCGGAGAGCCAGTGCCTACGCGCGCACCCGCCGGCAGGGTTTCTAACGTCAAACCATCGCGGGCGATTAACACATCGTGGGCATCGGCACGGGCAGGAACCGCAGCGATGGTGAGTTCGTCGGCCGCTGCCGTCGGAAGGTCCTTCAATGAATGAACGGCAATATCAGCGTTACCGTTCACCACGGCTTCACGCACGGCGCCAACGAAAACCCCAACACCACCAAGCTGTGCCAGCGGCGTTGATTGATCGATATCGCCGTGGGTACGAACCTCGACGAGTTCGGCAGGCTCACCCATGATGCCGGTGAGTAGGTCAGCGATGGTTTGCGATTGGGTGCGCGCCAGGGCGCTTGCCCGAGTGGCCACGCGAACGCCCGTCATGACGCACCGCCGAGAAGTTCGTCATAGGTCGCCACACCAGAAGGAGACGACGACTCAACCGTGACATCGGTGGATGCAGTGAGCTGGCTGATCGCTTCGGGATCGAGATCAAACAGCAGGTGCAGGGCCTGTGCGAAACGGGTGCCATCAGTTTCAGCAGCGAGTTCCTTCATCCGAACCGTCGGCGTGTGAAGCAGGGTTGATACCGCCCGTCGCAGCGAGCGCGCAAACTCAGCGGCCGTCTCATCATCAAGTTGAGGTAGCCGCAGACGAAGACGTTCCAACTCGGCGTCGACAACTTCGTCAGCCCTGGCCCGCAGCGATACGACGACCGGTTCGACGCGCTGTGCTGCGATCGCACCAACGAACGCAACGACCTCTTCAGCCACGATCGTACGAGCCGCAGTGACATCACCCTCAGATACGTGGGCGCCCGGCGCATTGGCCAGCGAACCGAGATCGATGCGCGTAACACCGGGCAACTCGCCAATCTCGGGATCGGTGTCGTGCGGGAGGGCGAGATCCACCACAACCAGTGCACTCTCACGGCCGACGATGGCCTCGCGAACCGTATCGACGTCCAGAATGACGCCGGCAGCACCGGTGCACGTGACGACAATGTCCGCATTACGCAGTTCATCGGTGAGATCTTCGAATCGAATTGACTGTGCCGACAGTGATTCGGCTAGTCGCTGCCCGTTATCGAAGGTGCGATTAGCAATCACGACCACAGCACCCGCCCGCGCCAGAACAGTCGCGGCGAGGGAACTCATGGCACCGGCACCGACGACCAATGCACGTCGATTGACCAAAGCACCGCCGAGTTCTTTTGCGGCCATCTCGAGCGCCACACTGACAACCGAAGCACCTGCGTGGTCGATCCCAGTTTCATGGTGAACTCGCTTGCCCACCCGCAGGGCAGTTTGAACCAGATCGTTCAGTGAACGTCCGATGGTTGCTGATTCCTGCGCGAGCCGAAGCGAATTACGCACCTGGCCCAGGATCTGGGTTTCCCCGACGACCATCGAATCAAGACCTGCGGTCACATCAAAAAGGTGCTGAACCGCACGCTCTTCGTAACGGACGTAAACATGGGGCGTCACCTCATCACGGGCCACCCCTGCTGCCTTGGCCAATCGCTCGGTTACGTCGACGACTCCCCCGTGGAATTTGGTGACCTCCGCGTACACCTCAACCCGATTGCAGGTGGCAACGACCATGGCTTCGGCTACGTGCGCTGATGCCAAAAGGTCGATGGCCAATGCTTGCGCCTGATCTTCAACGAGCGCGATCCGGTCGAGCAGCGACACCGGGGCCGTGCGGTGGGAAATTCCAACAACGAGAACGGTCACACGATCACCTCGTGTGCATCGCCACGGCGCTGTTCGTGGAAAGCCAAGATCTGTAACTCAGTGGCGAGATCAACCTTGCGTACGTGAACGTCGGCGGTGGTTGTCAGGACAACAGGTGCGAAGTTAAGGATGCTCGTCACGCCACAATCCACCAGGCGGTCGCATACGTCCTGAGCGGCGGCGGCCGGCGTTGCTATAACGCCGATCAGCGCGTCCATTTCAGTGACGATCTTTTCCAAATCGTCGAGGGATTCGATAGCCAAGGACTCGCCTTGGCGACCCACCGTGACCCGCTCACCCACCAGAGCTGGGTCGGCATCAATGAGGCCAACAACTCGGAAGCCTCGATTGGCAAAGCCGCCGTAATTAGCCAAGGCATGTCCGAGATTGCCGACCCCGATGATGATCACGGGCCAGTCCTGCGTCAGACCGAGTTCACGCTGGATCTGATAGAGCAGGTACGCAGCGTCGTATCCGACCCCACGAGTTCCGTAGGAGCCTAGGAACGACAGGTCCTTGCGCAGTTTGGCACTCGACACCCCACTGGCCGCGGCAAGTTCCTCAGAAGAGACGGTGACGATTCCCCGCTCGGTGATCTGGGAAAGGACGCGATGGTAGATCGGGAGCCGGGCGACGGTCGCCTCGGGGATGCCACGTCGCAGCGCATCGTTCGCGCGACTGTTCGGCATGTTCATCAACCCCAAGGCAGTAGATGTCCTGAGCGTAGGTAGTTGTGAACGTATGCACAAAGTCAGAAGGGCTAAAAGGTCCAGTATGTGGACACCTCAGCATGTGACGTGTGTCACAGGTTTTGACCCCCGGTGCTCCAATTTGACAATCCGGAGCCATACCCCTAAGGACGCTGTGATTGCCTATCCTCAAAGGGATTACGAGCGTGCTGCTGCCCGTTCGGCGCGCTGCGCACGCTTCTCTTCGAAGCGTTTTGCACCCTCATCGAGGTCGGCCATGAATGCAGCAAGTTCGTCACGAGCCTGCTCACCAACGGCCCCAAAATCAGTGCGATCCCACACATTCCATGCCCGCAATACCGGTGCGAGCACTTCGTCGTGATGGATCCGCAAGTCATAGATACCTGCCATTGCAATGGCGAAAGATCGACGAGCGAAGCCATCAACCTCACTACCTGGCATGGCGAAGTTCTTCGCAACATCGAGCACCGCCACCATCGACGCATCCGGTGCCACCTCGAAGGCCGACCCCATCACGTTGCGATAGAAGAGCATGTGCAGATTTTCATCTGCTGCGATTCGAGCAAGAAGACGATCAAGCCCCTCATCGGTTGTGTGACGGCCGGTATTTCGGTGAGAGATTCGGGTCGCCAACTCCTGGAATGACACGTACCCCATTGACTTCAGGACGTGCTCCTCGTTGGAGGATTCGAATCCACGACTCATATGAGCCATGCGTTCTTCCTCCAGAGCCACCGGATCCACCGCACGGGTAACGGTCATGTAGTCACGCATCGCGATGGCATGCCGCGCCTCTTCAGCCGTCCAGCGCTGAACCCACTCACCCCAGGCACTCTCACGGCCAGTGATATCGGACAGTGCACGGTGGTAACTCGGCAGGTTGTCCTCGGTCAGGAGGTTCACCACGAGGGCGGTACGGGCCACGCCATCTACCGGTGACTGCTCTTCATTCCACGCCTGGCCACCGTAGATACCGTCGTAATTCGTACCCTGCGCCCACGGTACGTACTCATGGGGCATCCAGTTCTTGACCATCGACAGGTGACGATCTAGCTCTGTGGCTGCAACCGGCTCTAATTCGCGCACCAGTGCAGTTGAATCAGCAAGTTCCTCGAGAGTGGGCATCGAATCTCCAAACGTGGTTACGCGACCGTAGCCTGCATACACCCTATCGCGCCCCATGCACGAAGCAATCGGCCCGTGACATGTTCGGTGTCAACTACGGGGCTGTCAGCGCCGCCCGCAGCCGCTGGGGATCAACCCGCCAGAAATCGTGCGGTTGGCCGTCCACAAGAGTGACCGGGATGCGTTCCCAATACAAATCCGCGAGCTCTGGATCGTCGAGGATCGAGAACTCAGCGAACCTCTCACCGAGTTCGGAACAGACCACCTCGATCACGGCGCGAGCCTGCTCGCACAGGTGACAATCGGGCTTACCGATCAAGGTCACTCGGGCCGTTAACGATTCAGGTTCCACAAGGGGGATCGTGTCACATCGAAACTCGGTACCCTTACTGATGTGGACATGTCACGCGAGGATGATCTGAGCTCGGATCTATTGCACGCCTCGCAGCGTGCCGGTGAGGCATCAGCCGCGGCCGCCATGGTCCATCAAAATAGCGAGATTGAGCTCGATCCAACGGGTGCTGCCTTCTTCGATGTCGACAACACCGTCATGCGCGGGGCAAGTATTTTCCATCTCGCACGGGGCCTAGCGCGACGCAAATTCTTCACCGCCCGCGAGGTAGGTGACTTTGCCTTCAAGCAGGCAAAGTTCGTCATCAATGGATCCGAAGACCTCGAAGACATGGCCCAGGCCACCGAGGCAGCACTGGCCTTCGTTAAAGGTAAGCGCGTTGAGGATGTCGTCAGTCTCGGAGAGGAAATCTTCGATGAACTCATGACTCGCAAACTATGGCCTGGCACTCTGGCGCTGGCTCAAGGGCATCTCGACCGAGGTCAACGCGTGTGGCTGGTCACCGCTACTCCCGTTGAATTGGCATCAATCATCGCCCAGCGGCTCGGGTTGACCGGTGCACTAGGTACGGTCAGCGAAATTGTCGATGGGGTTTACACCGGGCGACTCATCGGCGCACCGCTTCACGGCAAGGCCAAAGCCGAAGCAGTTCGGGCGTTGGCCGAACGTGAAGGCCTGGAGTTGGTTCGATGCACTGCCTACTCAGACTCCGCCAATGACGTGCCCATGCTCTCCGCCGTGGGACGTGCAGTCGCGGTCAATCCTGACTCTGCACTGCGTTCACATGCCCGAGCAGTTGGCTGGGAGATTCACGATTATCGTCGCACCCGATTCGCAACCCACTACTACATTCCTGCCGGACTAGCCGCCGCTGCTGGTGTTGGCGTCGGGATTGGGATCGGCATCGGCGCCGCTCGGGTACGTAAAGAGGGCTGGCCCACCCGCTAGTTTGCGCCTACCGCCCTGCTCATAGGCGCTAGGACGCTAACCGATAACTCCGCTTGCTACTACTGCCACACCGATCCGCGCTCGGTCAACAGCCGATAAATGGACTGCTGAATTGTGTCGCGCACATCGTCGGCAAGGTTGAAGACCAGGAGCGCATCGTCGGCCGACCCGTCCGGATAGTGATCAGTTGGGATTGGCTCACCAAACTCAATAATCCACTTGCTCGGCAGCGGCACCATTCCCAAGGGTCCAAGCCACGGGAACGTGGGAGTAATCGGGAAGTACGGCAGATTGAAAAGTCGTGCCAGCGGCTTGAAGTTCCCCAACATCGGATATGTCTCTTCGGCGCCCACGATCGCTACCGGAATAACCGGAACCCGAGCCTTGAGAGCCGATGAGACGAAGCCGCCACGACCAAATCGTTGCAACTTGTAACGCTCGCTGAACGGCTTACCCACCCCCTTGAAGCCCTCGGGCCACACACCAACGAGTTCACCAGAACTCAACAACCGATCGGAATCGGCATTGCACGCCAAGGTGTGGCCAGCTTTGCGTGCCAGCTCGCCAAGGAACGGCGTGGAGAAAACCAGATTCGCACCGAGCATCCGCAGATGTCGGTGAGCCGGATGATGATCGTGCACTGCGAGTTGCGTCATGAGCGAGTCAAGGGCAACGGTCCCCGAGTGATTCGCGACGATGAGCGCGCCACCCTCTGCAGGGATGTTTTCAATCCCGCGCACTTCAATTCGGAACCACTGTTCGTACAGCGGACGAAGTGACGCCAGCAGAACATGGTTTGTCAGGTCCGAGTCGTAACCAAACTCGTCAATCGTGTAGTCGCCCGTCAATCTTCGACGTAGAAAATCCAACCACTCAGAAATCGCACCGGCTGATGGTTGCGTCAACGACACGTCTGCAGCATCGCCCGCCGTCATATCGTCAACAGCACTGAGGTGGCGACGGTTGCGAGCGTCGTCGCCATCAATGGGAATGACTTGTGCGTCCACGATCATCCACCAGCAATCTGTTGTGCATCTTCTAACTTCGTCGTCGAACCAAGTGCATGAGCAATATTGCGTTCTAGGGATTCAAGTCGCTCTTTAGGCAGCGAGTATGGAAGCTCACGGACCCGTAGGAATTCCTCGAAAGCTTGCGGAGTATTGAACCGCGGAGTGAACCCGAATTTCTCTTTCAACCGGGTCGTATCCAAACCCCGGCCATACGTCAGATAGCGAATCTGATCGGCGGTGAAGTCTGCCCATCCTGCCCGCCGGACCCAGCTGCCGACCGTGCCCATCAACGGTTCAAAGACTGGAACGGTGGCTTTGCCGGCCTGACGTGTGGCTTGCGACAGCATCAGAAAATCATCCCCGGCAACATTGAATACACCTGGGTGGTCGGCCATCGTTGCCTGGCGAATCACCTCGAGCCCGTCGTCCTCATAAATGAACTGCAACCGCGCGTCGTGCCCGAGAACCGTCGGCACCACAGGTAGCGAAAAGTACTCAGCCATCGGGGTATCAGCCTTGGGGCCAATGAAGTTTGCAAACCGTAACGTCGACACACACACATCGGGCCGGCGACGAGAAAACGCGCGTACATATCCTTCAACATCCACCGAGTCTTTGGCCCACCCTGACGTCGGTGGGTGTCGTGGCTCCGTGTCTTCGGTGAACAGGGCTGGATCTTTCGGCCCGGATCCATACACGGTCGACGAGGATTTCACGACGAGCTTGGTTACGGTATCGACGCGTTGACACGCCGCAAACAGTTGCATCGAGCCGATGACGTTGATCTCTTTCATCGTCGATCGGCCACCGGCCTGAACGGGAGTTGAGATCACACCCATGTGCACGACGGTATCCGCACCGGTCGAGGTCAAAACTTTAGAAATCACTGGGTTTCGAATATCGGCGCGAAAGAACTCAGCCCCGCCGATGTCTTCACGAGGCGGGACAACATCGACGCCAATCACGCGTTCAATCGCCGCGTCCCGAGACAAGATCCGAGCCATCCGCGAGCCGAGGTGCCTCGAGACCCCGGTCACGACAACTACTCGCGACATCGGGCCTCCCTCGGCGTTGTCAGCAGTACTGAGCGGATCGACTCCCCTGACCGGGTAAGCGTGCTCTTTTAGAGAATGAACCTCAGAGCTAGATCATGCACCACGAGTACGTCACAACGGGCGACAACCCGAAGGTCATCGCCCGTTGCGTTACGTCAGATGCGCCGAAGGCGCGACCTCACTACTTCTTGTTACGACGCTGAACGCGTGTCTTCTTCAGAAGCTTGCGGTGCTTCTTCTTCGACATCCGCTTACGACGCTTCTTTACAACGGAGCCCACGGGCTGACCTCACTTGCCTTGTCCGGACAGCGGCGCCCGGCGGGCGACCGTATGACGAAATATGCGGCGATCACCGCATGTAACTGGGAACAGCCTACCCGGCCCAGTACCAGCACTCATCAGCGCAGGTACCAAACCGGTTTCTTGGCTGTCGGAAGCTTACGCAGTCTCGACGAATGAATCGCGCAGATAGTCGTGAACTGCCTGCTCGGGGACGCGGAATGACCGGCCAACCCGCACGGCCGGCAACTCGCCACCGTGGACCAAGCGGTACACCGTCATCTTCGAAACTCTCATAGCGTTGGCAACTTCAGCCACCGTTAGGAACTTGACCTCAGAAAGAGGTCGTTCGTTACTTGCCATTGCGCACGTCCTTTACAGCCCAGACGTGGCGAGATCGGCTTCCCCACCGCACTCGCGACGACACATCTGGACTTGTTGCTTGATGGATAGTAGGGGCCAACGGGGCAATTGGGAAAGGCGTGATGGGTCACAATCCGTATGGCCGTTCACCCGAATAGCCGCGATTCGGCCTAAATCGACCTTAGAAACCGTGATACGGATCGGCAGCCAGACCGTGCCAGGGGTAAACGGCCTCCCGCGTTCGAAGGACCGCAGCATCAATCGGGCTGGCGGGATCGTAGCCGTGCTCCCATAAACGGACGTTGGGGGTGACGCCATCAGTCATGACTCGAGGGGCAGTTACCCGAAGTCGATCGGAGACCATGTCGCGCCACTGATCGGGTAGCCGGGTCGCTGGATCGACCGGGGCTCCGACGACATAGCCCATCAGATGTGACCAGGCCCTCGGCACCACATCAACCCATGAGTAGCCACCGCCGCCGACGGCTATCCAGCGCCCGCCAGCGAATTGATGAGCCAAGTCATGCAGGGTGCCATACGTCTCGCGTTGGCCATCTACAGAAAGTTCTAGATGGGCAAGTGGATCCTCGGCATGTGAGTCGCAGCCCTGTTGGGTAAACAAAATCTCGGGCGCGAAGTTCTCGAGTAGTGGCGGCACGACTCCATGGAACGCTCGCAGCCAGTCGTTGTCGCCCGTGCCTGGTGGCAAGGCAACATTGACTGCGAAGCCAAGCGCGTCCGGGCCACCGATTTCGGTTGGATAGCCAGTACCCGGAAACAGTGAACGTCCCGACTCATGAAGTGAGATCGTCAGAACCCGCGGGTCGTCCCAGAACGCGGCCTGAACTCCGTCGCCGTGATGGACGTCCACGTCGATGTACGCGATCCGCTCAACCCCGTTATCGAGCAGGTACTGGATCGAGACGGCGATGTCGTTATAAACGCAGAACCCACTTGCCGCACCCGGCATGGAATGGTGCAAACCACCGGCCAAATTGATCGCGTGCAAGCTTCGACCCTCGTGCACCGCACGTGTGGCCGCCAGCGTCGCACCACACACGGCCCGGGCTGCCTCATGCATTCCAGCAAAGGTCGGCACATCAGCAGTACCAAGTCCACGAGCAATGTTGACGTCACTAGCGTCGCGTGAAGCCGCCTTAACAGCGGCAACAAAATCCGGATCGTGCACGGTGAGCAGTAGGTCGTCGTCGATCTGATCCGGCAGCACAATGTCGACGTTGTCTCGGTTGACGAGGCCAAGATCGGTGGCCAACATCATGGCTAGTTGAACCCGGATCGGAGCAAGGGGGTGACCCGCACCGAAGTCATACTTGGCCAGTGCGTCGTCCCATACGACCGTTGCAGTTCCGGTCATTCACAGCACCACAGTGTTGTTCAACATCATTGGCCAGATGCCAACTGCTGACTGCGATTTCGGGCAGCCTCAAGAGCGGAGATGAAGGCAGCTCGAACCTTGTGATCGTCCAACTCACGCAATGCAGCAACAGTCGTCCCGGCTGGAGACGACACGTTTTCGCGAAGGACGCTTGGGTGCTCACCGGTCTCACGCAACATGGTGGCTGCTCCGTACACGGTTTGGATCACCAGTTCACTTGCAGTTGCCCGCGGCAAACCGAGAACAACACCCGCTTCGATCATGGCTTCGACAATGTAGAAGATGTAAGCCGGGCCTGAACCACTGATAGCAGTGACGGCATCCTGATACTTCTCAGGCACTCGCACGACCTTGCCGACGGCACGCAGCAAGGCCTCTGCCTCATCGAGATGGGCATCATCGCAGTGCTCACCTGCGGACAATGCGGCCATTCCCTCGTCGACAAGGGCTGGGGTATTGGGCATGACTCGAACCACCGGCACACCGGTCGGCAGGTGGGACTCAAGAAACTCCGTGGTGATACCGGCCGCGAGAGAAACGACCATCGCCCCTGGGCGAACATGGGCAGAAATCTCGTCGCATAAGGCACCCATGTCCTGTGGCTTCACGACAAAGACCAGCGTGTCCGCAGTGGCGGCTGCCTCGATATTCGAGACGACCGAGACTCCGTACTTGGTTTGCAGTTCCGCGACTTTGTCTGGGCGGCGCTCAGTGACGAGGATTTCGTCCACCGGGCGGCCCGCGCGAATGAGACCGGACAGCAGGGTCTCCCCCATTACTCCCGCACCAAAAATCGCAACGAGTCCCATGGTCACCCTTTCGATGTCAGTGAACGTGCAAGTAGTCCTAGATTGGCAGGTCGCTCGGCTAACCGTCGCATCAAATACCCGTACCACTGGTCACCAAAGGGTACGTACACGCGCACCTGCTCCCCCGCAGCGGCCAACCGCAATTGCTCATCGGGTCGAACACCGAGCAGCATTTGGTACTCATAGGTTCCCTGCTCGCGACCGGACTTGACCACCAATGAGCCCGCAATCTCGATGAGTCGCGGATCGTGGGTGGCAAACATCGGAAAACCAGAGCCGGCAAGCAGCACCGCCATACAGCGAACATACGAAACATCCACCTGATGCTTGTCTTGGAACGCCACACTCGCAGGCTCGCGATAGGCCCCCTTCACCAAGCGAATCCGGCTCCCCGGATATGAAAGATCGACGCAATCGGCCTGGCTGCGGTGTAGGTACGCCTGAAGTACAGCACCGGTCGACGGGAAGTCTTCACGCAGATCGCGCAGGATCTCCAGGGTTGAATCCGTGGTCGTGTGGTCTTCCATATCAACTGTGACGGTCGTTCCCATCTCAGCGGCCTTCGCGCAGATTTCGCCCGCCAACTCTTTGGCAATGCGGGTGCCATCGGCGGGCAGCGTCAAGCCAAGGGCAGTGAGTTTGATCGAGACCTCGACGCGCTGCGTCAGACCGGCCTCGCCCAGAGCCACCAAGAACTCGATGTAGGCCGCAGCCGTGCGCTTGGCCATCGCCAGATCCGTGGTGTCTTCACCAAGGTAATCAACCGTGGCCAAGAGGCCAGCAGCGGAGAGCTCAGCGCAGGTGCGCACAGCATCCGCGACCTCATTGCCGGCTACGAATCGATTGACGAGTGTGCGAGCTGCCGGGTTGTTGCGAGCAATGTGCTCGGCCTTGTCGTTGCGCGACAGTGCTAGCAACGTTGATCGCAACATAACTCATCCTGACGTCGTGGCCACTGTCTTGGCTTGCACCACGAGGCTACTCGTCGACGGTTGCCTTGAGTGGGACCGGCGTGGTTAGAGCAGCTTGCATTACCGGGGCCACCAGACCAACGAACTCATCCTCCGTCGCAGACGCGAACGGCTCAAGTTCGAGGACGTAGCGACAGGCCACAGCACCGATCAGGTGTGCCATGGCAACGTTCACCCGCAGTCGCGCGTCCCTTACTCCGAGCAACGCGGCAACCCGATCGACCACAGCAGACTCAAGAAACTCACGCAAAGTGGTCACGGCGGCCGAAGTCTTTCCGTCGGGGCCCATAAGTTGTTGCAACTGCGATCGGGTCTCTGGATCGTCGAGCATGCGCAGCGTTACCCGGGCAAGACGCTCACCGAGTCCGTCGATCCCCGGTGCGATCAGCGCGTTGATCGAGGCGACCGGGTCCAACGGCAGTCGCATTGCCGCGGCAAAGAGCGACTCACGATTGTCGAAGTAGCGCTTTAAAACATCGGGCGCGACACCTGCTGCAGCGGCAACACCTTTCAGCGTGGTGCCAACGTAGCCACGACTCGCATAGGCAGCACGGGCAGTATCAAGCACCAGGCTGGCTAGATCGTCAACGGCATTCGATTCCGACGAACCACCTGACGCACTAGGAGTAGGCCCGGCTGAATCCTTGGGAGTTTCAGCCATCACAGATCACCGGCAGCGCTATCGACGGGCTCGACAACCATGTGATCTCGCGCGAAGCGCAGCGAATCACGAAGATCTTGTTCACGAGCATCGCGATCGGCTGCCTTCCGGGTGGAAATTTCTACGACTACGTGACCGTCAAAGCCGCGCTGCATCACTCGCTGAAGGAGGGCTCCACATGGTTGCGAACCCTGCCCTGGCACGAGATGTTCGTCCCTGTTCGACCCGCTGCCATCAGCTAGATGAATATGAACAAGACGATCACCCAAGTCATCTGCCATTTCAAGTGCATCCGACCCAGATACCGAGGTGTGAGATAGATCCAGGGTGGTGTGCCGGTAATCCTCATCACGAATATCCCAGCCGGGTGCATAGGCCGCGAATTCCCGTGATGCCGCCCGCCACGGAAACATGTTTTCAACGGCAAACTTCACGTCTGTCTCATTTGCCATCGCATCAATCCCGGCGATGAAATCTCGAACATAGTCGCGCTGCCAACGAAAGGGCGGGTGTACAACCACGGTGGACGCTCCAAGCAACTCCGCCGCTGCCTGAGCCTTGCGCAACTTACCCCACGGCTCCGTACCCCAAACCGCCTGACTCACAAGCAAACACGGCGCGTGAATGGAGGTGATCGGGATTGCGTAGTGATCGACCAGCCGTTGTAGCGCAACAGGATCCTGAGACACCGGATCGCTGAGGACCATCACTTCGACACCGTCGTAGCCAAGCCGGGCTGCCATTTCAAACGCAGCCGTCGTTGACTCCGGAAAGGTGGACGAGGTCGACAAAGTGACGAGCGGACTCACGCACCGACCTCCGATGTAGGTTTCGATGATTCAACGACTGACATGCGGCCAGCATTCCCCGCCAGTTGCCGAACAAACGTGACGACAACAGCACCCACCACGCCGATCGCTACCGCGATCAAGCCCTGGTGATTGGGTAGCCAACTCAAGGCGAACAGATTCGAGAGCCACGGAATGAACAACACGCCAAGGAAGCCGATCAACATGGCCAGCACGATCGCCCAGCGAATGGGATCGAGTGGTCGAGCTACCTGCACCAGTACCCACCACGCGACCGTGAACAGGGTTATAACGGCCGCATTCCGCGCTTCGGCAACATCGCCGATGAAATGAAGAACGTAGCCGTACGTTGCGTAAGCAGCCACCGCACACGTCAACCCAGCCGGGATAGCGAATCTCAGTACACGACTGAAGAAGCCCTTCCTAAAGAGTTGAGTGTTTGGCATCAGGGCCAGGAAGAATGCCGGTGTTCCGATGGTCAATGCGGTAACGACCGTGAGATGCCGATTCAAGAAGGGGAACGGCAGCACGAAGATGACGGTTGCGATGGAAACTGCTGTGGCATAAAACGACTTGGTCAAGAACAGGTCAGACACGCGCTCGATGTTGCCAAGCACTCGACGACCTTCGGCAACAACAGACGGCATTACCGCAAAGCGATCATCAAGTAACACCAATTGCGCGACCGATCTGGTCGCACCGGCACCCGAACCCATCGCGATGCCGAGGTCAGCGTCTTTGAGGGCGAGAACATCGTTGACCCCATCGCCGGTCATGGCAACGGTGTGGCCTCGACTTTGGAGGGCGCCTACCATCGCCCTCTTCTGCGCAGGCGTCACTCGACCAAAAACGGCATTCGCCTCAAGGACATCAGCGAGTTCGTTCATGTCAGTGGGTAACTCTCGAGCGTCGTACGGCTGATCAGCGCCGGGGATGCCTGCCTGGGCCGCGATCGCACCTACCGTCACGGCGTTGTCGCCGCTAATGACCTTGATCTTTACTCCCTGATCGAGGAAGTAGGTCACCGTGTCTGCAGCGTCAGGACGAAGCGTCTGGTCAATGACGACCAGGGCATAAGGAGTCACCCCCTCGATGGTCGCGTCCACCTTGAGGTTTGCAGTGGCAATCGAACCGAGCACAACAACGCGAGCGCCACCGGCAGCTAACTCATCGGCTGTGTGACGAACTGGATTGGCATCATCAAGCAACATTTCCGGCGCGCCGAGAACCCACGAACCGTGATCAACGAACGTTGCCCCAGACCACTTGCGCGCGCTGGAAAATGGAATTGCCGATTCAACCGTCCAACCCGCGGGCGCCGGCCACTTATTGATCACGGCCTTCAACGTCGGATTTGGCTCTGGCTCACTGGCACCAAGTGCACCAAGGACATCCTCAACCGGTTGGGTTGAATCGAGGGTGACAAGTTGTTGGACAGCCATACCAGGTTGAGTCAGAGTTCCGGTCTTATCAACGCACACCACATCGACACGGGCGAGCACCTCAACGGCGGGCATGTCCTGAACAAGCACGTTGCGCTCGGCGAGACGGATCGTGGCAACTGCCATCGCCACACTGGTCAAGAGAACGAGACCTTCGGGAACCATGGTGATGATGCCGGGAACAGTTCCTGCAACTGCATCGCGAATGCGCCCATCATTGGCGCGATACTGCGACACGAACAGCGCGATTCCGATTGGGATCAGAGCCCACGACACGAGCTGGATAAAGCGTTGAATTGAGTTACGCAGCTCTGAGTCGGTAACGGAGAACTTCGTTGCCTCAGCGGCAATTATTGACGCATAGGAATCGGCGCCGACTTTCGTCGCCTGGACCACTCCTGATCCGGCGACGGCGAACGATCCAGATAAAGCCTGTGAGCCAACTGCCATCGGTACTGGGTCAGCTTCACCGGTCAAGAGTGACTCATCAAGTTCTAGCCCATGTGTCTGTAGCACCTGCGCATCCACGAGCATCTGATCACCTGTGCGAACGATGATGACATCGTCCTGAACAATCTGATCAGGAGGAATTTCCGCTTCGACACCGTCTCGTCGAACCAGTGCTTGTGCCTGACCAACAAGCGACAGTTTGGCCAAGGTTTGCGCTGCCCGGTATTCCTGAATGATTCCGATCGCTGTGTTGACGACGATCACGATGCCAAAGAGCGAGTCGATCAACGGAGCGCACAGCAGCATCAGAACCCACAGGCCACCAATCAAGGCGTTGAAGTAGGTGAAGGTATTGGTTCGGATGATGCTGCCCAGGCTTCGAGCATTTCGGTTGTCGACGATGTTGACTCGACCATCGGCGATGCGGCTCGCCACTTGGGCTGCGGTCAATCCGACGGCTGAATCGACCACATCATCGGTAACCGCTGAACTCACGGATCAATCCTGTCGATTCGTTCGAGGATGACGCCTTCACGAAGTGCCCACGGGCAAATCTCTAGACGGCTGATGCCCAATAAATCCATGGCAGCTTCGGCTACGACAGCGCCGGCAAGCAACTGACGGGCACGACTCGTGCTCACCCCCGGTAGTTCGGTGCGATCCTCCACGGTCATGGCGGCAAGTTTGGGCACCCAAACGTTCAGATCAGACCTGTCGAGAGAACGGCGAACGAATGGTCCGTCACTTGAGGGCGCCGCACCACCGATCCGCGCAAGTGAACGGAACGTTTTACTGGTAGCCACCATGTGCCTGGGGCGGCCTTCACGGGAGAGCCTTCCGGTGACCTCAGCGATCGTCCGGCGCACATGTTTACGAAGCGCCTTCACTTCATCAGTACTTGGCGGATCACCGTGAATGAAAGCGCGGGTTAACCGGCCAGCACCGATGGGCAGCGACACGGCAACATCCGGTGCCTCATCGGCTCCGACGGCAACTTCTAGCGATCCACCGCCGATGTCGAGTACCAGCAAACGTCCGGCAGACCAGCCATACCAACGACGCACCGCCAGAAACGTCAGTCGCGCCTCGTCGTCGCCTGACAGGACTCGCAGATCGACCCCGGTACGTTCACGCACCTGCGCCAAGACGTGATCACCATTGGCAGCTTCACGAATTGCTGAGGTCGCGAACGACATCATCTCGGTCACACCCAAGTCCTCAGCAACTTCCTGAGCCGACGAAATGAATTCGACCAAGGCGTCAATGCCGGAGGGCAGAATGACCTCGTCGTCACCGATGTGCTCGGCCAGCCTCAACTCACTCTTGTGCGAGCGGGCCGGGATCGGGGCAGAGCCGTGACGCGCATCCACGACCAGCAGATGCACAGTGTTCGATCCGACGTCGAGAACTCCTAGGCGCACACTCTGATGCTAGGCGGTAACTGCCCTGGTACTCGCACCGGACGCGGCAAACGTCTAAGGTTGCGGCGTGTCCACACCCAAAGATGCAGGGAAAGCCAAGGCCCGAGGTAATCCGGTTGACGTCCTTTTGACCCAGCGTCAGGAGGTTCCCCTGGACTTTCCGCGCGCCTGGATTGAGTTTCCAGATCCCAAGGATCCTGACCAGCTCTTCCGATGCGACCTCACGTGGCTGACGAGTAACTGGAATTGCATCTTTGGAGCAGGCTGTCACGGTATTGAGAAGACGATGCCCGACGCCGGTTGCTGTGTGCTCGGCGCGCACTTTGCCGATAAGGATGATGAGAAGCGGACGAAGAAGTTCGCCGACCAACTCACCGCTAAGAACTGGCAGAACGAAAAGATCGGTCGCAAGAAGGGCTTCGTCGAAAAAGATGACGAGGGTCAGCGCAAGACCAAGGTCGTCGATGGGGCATGTATCTTCCAAAACCGTCCAGGGTTTGAAGGCGGTGCAGGATGTGCCCTTCACAACTTGGCCTTGGCCAAAGGCCTACAGCCCTTGGAGACCAAGCCGGATGTGTGCTGGCAACTACCGATCCGGCGAACATTCGACCATGTTGAAAGAACAGATGGCACCAACATTCTCGTGATCAACATCGGCGAATACGACCGCCGCGGGTGGGGACCTGGCGGTCACGATCTTGACTGGTACTGCACCGGTTCGCCGCAGGCTCACAATGCCGCAGAGCCGGTGTACATCAGTGAGCGCGGCACCTTGATCGAGTTAATGGGCAAGAAGGCCTATGAGGTTCTCGTCAGTCACTGCGAAGCACGGGTAGCGGCACTGACCGCTGCACGCCTCGTCGCTTCGAAGCAACGCAGTGGGGCCGCAGCAGCGGCGGCGATGGCACCATTCGCACCACACCCGGCAGATCTTGGCTGAGATTTCTCGACAGAGGTTAGACGGCGCCAACCGTCCGACAACGGGTTACGACGCGCCACCTGTGGGGATCACGTGGTGATGTCAGGCGTATTCCGTAGTGTTCGGATATGGCCAAACCTCGCACAGACGCTTTCCGATGTTCGGAATGTGGCTGGACCTCCTCCAAGTGGGTTGGTCGATGTGGTGAATGTCAGGCATGGGGAACAGTCGCAGAGATTGCCGTCACCGCTAACACCGGACTTAAGTCCCGAACCAGCGGGGTAGCCCCAACTCGACGCGCACTGCCAGTGTCTGAGGTGACGAAAGAGAAAGTGAATCGCTCCAAGACTGGCTTCGGCGAGTTTGATCGAGTGATTGGTGGCGGGCTCGTACCAGGCCAAGTTGTACTGGTCGCAGGTGAGCCCGGCGTAGGAAAATCCACCCTGCTACTCGCGGTGGCCCATCACGTCGCTCAGGGCGGAGCACAACCCACGGTCCTCTACGTCTCCGGCGAGGAATCCGTTGAGCAGATCGGCGTCCGGGCGCAGCGCATCGGGGCAACCTCGGAGCGGCTTCTTCTGGCCGATGAAAACGACCTAGCCACCTTGCTTGGTCACATCGAGGAACATGATCCGGGGCTCGTAGTCGTCGACTCCGTTCAGACGATCGCGTCCGGGGATATCGACGGACGTGCTGGTGGCGTTTCACAGGTCGTCGAAGTAACCCAAGTCCTGAGTCGAGTGGCCAAGAGCCGCCGCATGCCACTGCTTCTGGTCGGACAATCAACAAAGCAGGACAGTGTCGCCGGCCCGCGTGCCTTGGAACACTTGGTTGACACCGTTCTGACGTTCGACGGTGACCGCAATTCAATGCTCCGACTACTACGCGCGACCAAGAACCGCTACGGCCCAGCTGATGAGATCGTCTGCTTCGAGCAGGCTGACGATGGTCTGCGCGAGGTGCGCGACCCATCAGATCTATTTCGCGCCCATCGCGATAAACCAGTTCCGGGCACCTGCGTCACCGTCACAATTGAGGGGCGCCGGCCGATGCTCGCCGAGATTCAAGCCCTTGTTACCGACACCAGCCCTGCGCCCCGACGTGGTGTAACGGGGTTGGACTCCAATCGAGTTGCCATGTTGGTTGCCGTCACCGAGCGGGCAGGACCCAAGAAATTAGGTGGTGACGTATTCGTCGCCACGGTGGGTGGTGCCAAGATCTCTGATCCCGGTTCAGACCTCGCGGTGTGCATTGCGATTTCGTCGGCAGCCCTTGGACAACCGATGCCGGCCGACGTCTTGGCGATCGGTGAGGTTGCGCTATCTGGCGACATCCGCCCCGTTCCATACCTCACCCAACGCGTGACTGAGGCCGCTCGGCTCGGCTACAAGCGCGCACTCATACCCAAGGGCACCCGACGAACCTTGCCGCGGATCGATGGGATCGAGTACTCCGAGGTAGCGCATTTGGATGACGCCCTCGCGCGGCTACGACGATTGACCGTCGTCATCGGCTAGCAGAACCGATACCGTCACGCATCGACCAGCAGATCATCGGTAGAGTCAGACCAGCACGCAAAAGCGCGCCGGATATGTGACGGAGACACTTGTGGCCACCGAGAAGACCTCGGACGTCGAAAGCCAACTTCGTGCTGCTATCGCACGGGTCGCTCCAGGTACGACGTTGCGCGATGGGCTTGAACGAATTCTTCGTGGAAACACCGGCGGCCTTGTGGTTCTTGGTACCGACCGAACGGTCGAGACGATGGCAACCGGTGGTTTCGCTCTCAATGTGGACTTCTCCGCACAACGATTGCGTGAGTTAGCAAAGATGGACGGCGCAGTTATCTGCGACTCAGACGCCACCAAGATTTTGCACGCGGCAGTTCAACTGCTGCCCGATCCGTCGATCCCGACCGATGAGCAAGGCACCCGACACAGAACAGCCGATCGCGTCTCCAAGCAGACCGGGTTTGCAGTCGTCAGCGTGAGTAAGTCGATGCGCACGATCGCCCTTTACGTTGCCGGTCGACGTTACGTCCTCGAGGACGCTGGCGCGATCCTGGCGAGAGCTAACCAAGCACTGGCCACCCTTGAGCGTTACAAAATGCGACTCGACGAGGTGAGCGGAACGCTATCTGCCTTGGAAATCGAAGATCTCGTAACCGTTCGCGACGTATGCGCAGTCGTTCAGCGGCTAGAAATGGTCCGCCGCATCGCCGCTGAGATCACCGACTACGTGATCGAGCTAGGTACCGATGGCCGTCTGATGAAGCTCCAACTCGACGAGCTCATCGCCGGCGTCGAATCCGATCGTGATCTCATCATCCGCGATTACGTCCCGAACGTTAAGCGCAGTAAGGCCCTCGATACTGCAAAGGGTGAACTCGACCTACTGTCCGCAGCTGATCTTCTAGACCTTTCATCCGTGGCCCGTGCTGTCGGCTTTGCGGCCTCGCCGGAGATGCTCGACCAACCGGTGAGCCCACGTGGGTATCGGCTTTTGGCTCGTATTCCGAGACTTCCTGAGGTCGTGCTTGAGCGCCTGGTAAGTCACTTCGGTGGCCTGCAGAAACTGCTCGCTGCGAACATTGACGAGTTACAAGCCGTTGAAGGTGTCGGCGAAACTCGCGCGAGGTCGATCCGCGAGGGCATGTCGCGGTTGGCTGAATCCAGCATTTTGGAACGCTACGTCTGATAGCGCAGTTCCTGGGTTACCCAGGCCGATCGGCGAACCTGCGGTGGCCGACTAACTGGTGAGAGAGAACACAGCCGGCGACGAAATAACGTCTCCGTTGCGGCCATAGAGATCGTAGGAACCGGCCTTGGCCACCGGCTGGTTACTCGGGCATCCACTGGCCGAGAGAATTCCCGGCCAGGTAACCGTCACCGAATAGGACTGGGCTGGCTTCAACAGCGTGACATCCGGTGCGCCACCGGAATTGCAATCGTCAGAAGACCACACGTGATATCCGCCGGATTTAATGTGTAGCTCATTCATCCCAGCACCAATATCGCGATAGCACGCGGTACCCGAGGTGTTCTCGATCTTTAAGTGCAGCTTCGGAGTTGAACCAACCGGATAACTGGCCGAATCAGTCGAGACAGTCACGGCGATATCGGCATTCCCACATTGAGGTGCACCGTCTTCACTTGACGTGGGTGACGCCGCGGCCGTGGATGACGTTGCCGCAGCCGTCGGCGCCGCTGTGGGGTCCGCCGATTGCGATGACGACGTTGGTGACGACGATGTCGTCGGATGAGCGGCTACTTCCGATCCGTCGCCACCACGCCCAAAAATCAGCCATCGAAGGGCCAGCAGGGTCACGATAATCGCGAGCAGAACCACGGCACGCCGAATCCAGTAGACGCGGGACGGCTGCGGGCCAACGGGGGACATCATGGAGCTCACGACACTAAAATACCTGTAAATCGCGGTTCCATGCCGCCGATGCAAGGATGCTGACGGTGAGCACGGTTCAAGACACTGTTATTCGCTGGTACCACCAGCACGCTCGAGAGCTCGCGTGGCGGTCTCCGGACCGGACCCCGTGGGGTGTCTTGGTCAGTGAAATCATGCTCCAGCAGACCCCCGTGGCCCGCGTGGAACCCGCGTGGCAGGAGTGGATGACGCGATGGCCGACGCCCACGGACTTGGCTAACGATCAACCAGCCGAGGCCATTCGTCGTTGGGACCGGCTTGGCTACCCACGCCGAGCCCTCTGGCTTCACCAGGCTGCTACCCGCTGTGTTGAACAGTTCGAGGGCAGAGTGCCAGATACCTACGAAGATCTGCGGTCACTACCCGGAGTCGGCGACTACACCGCAAGTGCCGTCTTGGCGTTTGCTTATGGTCGTCGCGCGGTCGTCCTCGACACCAACGTGCGACGCACTCTCGGCCGCATGTGGGCTGGCGAGCAGTTTCCCGCCCCGTCGATCACCGCCAGTGAACGCACGTTAGCCGAAAGCATCGTGCCTGCTGATGACCAAACCGCTGCGCAATGGTCGATAGCCGTCATGGAACTCGGAGCACTCATCTGCACAGCCACCAAGCCCGCCTGCGAGTTGTGCCCGGTCAGGACGGAATGCACCTGGACGATCGCCGGCCAACCTCCGTACGACGGGCCACCACGCAAGACGCAAAAGTTCACCGGCACAGATCGGCAGGTGCGCGGCAAGATCATGGCTGTGCTGCGCCGTTCAGACGAGCCCGTGCACAGGTCCGAGATAGACCTTGTGTGGGCCGATGCAATTCAGCGCAATCGGGCACTCGACGCCCTAGTCGCCGATGGACTCGTCGATCCGATCGACGAACTTCACTTCACGCTGCCGTCGTCGTAGAGGATCAACAACCACTCGAACTAAACATGAAAGTGGGACACCTCAAGCGAGGTGTCCCACTTTCATGTGTACGCGCTGATTACTCCGCAGTACCAGCCGATTCCACGATCTCTTCGATCGGTGGCAGTTCGGACTTGGCTTCACCGCGGAAGGTGAATCGCCGGTCGGCTCCCTCACCTTCGACATCAACCACGACGATCGAGCCAGGACGCAGCTCGCCGAAGAGGATCTTTTCTGACAAGACATCTTCAATTTCGCGCTGAATCGTTCGGCGCAGCGGACGAGCGCCGAGGACCGGATCGTATCCGCGCTCAGCGAGCAAGTCCTTGGCAGTACGAGTTAGCTCGATGCCCATGTCCTTGTCCTTCAAGCGCTGATCGAGCTTGGCCAGCATCAGGTCGACGATCGTGACGATCTCGTCCTGGGTCAGCTGATGGAAGACGACGATGTCGTCGACGCGGTTCAGGAACTCAGGACGGAAGTGCTGCTTGAGCTCATCGTTGACCTTGGTCTTCATGCGCTCGTACGACGACTTCACGTCTTCGGAGTTCGAGAAGCCAAGGTTTTGACCCTTAGCGATATCACGAGTACCGAGGTTCGTCGTCATGATGATGACCGTGTTCTTGAAGTCAACAACACGACCCTGCGAATCGGTGAGTCGGCCATCTTCGAGAATCTGCAACAACGAGTTGAAGATATCTGGATGTGCCTTCTCTACCTCGTCGAACAGGACGACGGAGAACGGCTTACGACGCACCTTTTCGGTGAGCTGACCACCCTCCTCGTACCCGACGTATCCAGGCGGGGATCCGAACAGCCGCGAGACAGTGTGCTTCTCGCTGTACTCGCTCATATCGAGTGAGATAAGTGCGTCTTCGTCACCAAAGAGGAACTCAGCCAATGTCTTCGAAAGCTCGGTCTTACCAACACCGGACGGACCAGCGAAGATAAATGAACCACCGGGACGCTTGGGATCCTTCAAGCCGGCGCGCGTACGACGAATCGCTTGTGACAGTGACTTGATGGCCTGCTGCTGACCGATGACTCGCTTGTGAAGCTCATCTTCCATGCGCAGCAATCGCGCACTCTCTTCCTCGGTTAACTTGAAGACCGGGATACCCGTCGACGCGGCCAGAACCTCGGCTACGAGATCCTCGTCAACCTCGGCAACAACATCGAGATCGCCAGCCTTCCACTCACGTTCACGAGTGGCCTTCTCTGCGAGCAAGGTCTTCTCGTTGTCGCGCAATGCGGCTGCCTTTTCGAAGTCCTGTGCATCGATCGCACTCTCCTTCTCACGACGCACGTCGGCGATGCGCTCATCAAATTCACGCAGGTCCGGTGGTGCGGTCATGCGACGAATACGCAAGCGCGAACCGGCCTCGTCGATCAAGTCAATGGCCTTGTCCGGAAGGAACCGGTCAGAGACATAACGATCGGCAAGGGTTGCCGCAGCAACCAGGGCCGCATCGGTGATCGAAACCCGGTGGTGCGACTCGTAGCGGTCACGCAGGCCCTTGAGAATCTCAATCGTGTGGGCAAGCGACGGCTCATTTACCTGGATCGGCTGGAAACGACGCTCTAGGGCGGCATCCTTCTCGACGTACTTGCGGTACTCGTCGAGAGTCGTCGCACCGATCGTCTGAAGCTCACCACGTGCAAGCATCGGCTTGAGGATCGACGCAGCATCAATGGCACCCTCAGCGGCCCCTGCGCCGACAAGCGTGTGCATCTCATCGATAAACAAGATGATGTCACCGCGAGTGCGGATCTCCTTGAGCACCTTCTTTAAACGCTCTTCGAAGTCACCGCGGTATCGACTACCAGCAACCAGCGCGCCTAGGTCGAGGGTGTAGAGCTGCTTGTCCTTGAGCGTCTCGGGCACTTCACCCTTGACGATCATCTGGGACAAGCCCTCAACAACCGCGGTCTTACCCACACCGGGCTCGCCAATCAGGACAGGGTTGTTCTTCGTGCGGCGCGACAAGACCTGCATCACGCGCTCGATTTCCTTTTCGCGGCCGATTACCGGATCGAGCTTGCCTTCACGAGCAGCCTGCGTGAGGTTGCGTCCAAACTGATCCA
>CANGPO010000033.1 GCA_947455705.1 Actinomycetota bacterium
ATTCCAGTCGAGGGGTCGTCATCGCGTCCGTTCAAAGCCCACCGATTTCAGATCTTGTCGAGCGGATGTTGACTAGATCGGATGACGATTTGGCGGAGGCTCTTGGGCATCTAGCAGGTGGGCGCCTGGTTGGTTCGGCCAGTTTCGAAGGTGGTGTTCGTGCTACCTACGACACGCTGGAGCAACTGGGCATGACCATGCGCGGCCTGCATCTAGCCGATGCGAGTGGGCTTTCGTCTATCAATGAGCTTGATTCCACAACGTTCACGCAGGCTCTTGCTGCCGCGGTGGCCAATAAACCATTCATCGGATCGCCCGTCGGCGTGTTGTGGCCGGTCACCTCAGGCCTTCCGATTGCCGGAGTTACTGGGACGTTGTCGGATCGATTTACCTCCCCCAAGACGATTGCCGGACGTGGCATCGTGCGGGCCAAGACCGGCACCCTCACCGGCGTGATCGGTCTCGCGGGAGTTGTCCGGGATTCTCAGGGCCGCATTCTGATCTTCGACTTCGATGCTGATCGTGCGCCGGGCCCGATCCCGGCGGCGAGGTCCGCGGTGGATCATGCGGCGACGATCGTGGCAACGGGTTGATCAGGTCGCACCACAGGTGGCATCAATCGCACGCGACGTCCCGTTGACACTCGCGTAAGGTCGGGTGTGTGGAGGTCGTTGACTGGGAGTTAGCTCGTTCGGCAGGACGACGGCTATGCCCATCGGGTCCCGGCGTGTCAGGTGATCAGGCTCGGTCGGCCGTCTCCGAACTTCGTGACTTGGCAGCGATGGCGGTCGAACCGGTTCGAGAACGCACCGGGATGGATGCTGGTGATGCCCCGGCTGCGGTCGTGGTGGATCGGCCCGACTGGGTGGAAAGTAATGTTCGGGGATTTCGTAGCGTCTTAGATCCCATCCTCACCGCTGCGGCAGGCGATCAGTCGGCGGCAATCAACGCGGTGTCATCACGTTTGGCAGCCATGCAGATGGCCGGTGTCCTTGCCTTCGCCTCGACGAAAGTGCTCGGGCAGTACGAGATATTCACGCCGAGTGGCCAAGGTCGATTACTGCTGGTGGCGCCGAACATCGTTTCCGTTGAACGGCAGTTGGGGGTTGTTCCCCGTGACTTCCGGCTCTGGGTGTGTCTTCACGAAGAGACGCATCGTGTTCAATTCGGCGCTGTGCCGTGGCTCAGCGAGTACATGACGGGCCTCATGCATGAGTTCTTTGCGCAGGCACCAACGTCGACGCCCGAGACTGTGGATCGATTCCGTGCCGTCTTAACGGCCGTCTTTGCTGCCATCCGAAATGTGGATGGACCGTCAGTGATGGATGCGGCGCAGGCGCCAGGTCAGCGAGCGGTGTTCGATCGCGTCACCGCGCTGATGAGTTTGCTGGAAGGTCATGCCGATTACGTCATGGATGACGTGGGCCCGGATATCGTGCCGAGCGTCGCGCACATTCGTGCGAAGTTTGAACATCGACGTGAAGAGCCCGGAACAGTTGATGGAGTGATGCGTCGGCTCCTTGGGTTGGATGTGAAGCTACGTCAATACTCCGACGGTCGTCGATTCGTGTCACTGGTCGTCGACGAGGTGGGGCGCGACGGGTTTAACCGCGTGTGGTCCAGTCCGCAGTCGCTTCCCACTCGTGCCGAAGTTCTGAATCCGCATGCATGGTGTCGACGAGTCGCATCGGATCTTCTGGAGTGAGTACCGATGCGATTGTTGATGTACGTCGCGCTATCCGCGAGGAGCTAGCCGACGTTGACGCAGCCGAACTCGTCCTCGTGGCGTGTTCTGGGGGCCCTGATTCGATGGCGCTTGCATTGGCCACTCGACGTGAGTGGGAGCGAGTTGGTGCTGTTGTTGTCGATCACGGTTTACAGGATGGGTCGCGCGAGGTCGCAGATCGCACCGCGGAATTGCTGCGCACACATGGGCTAGATCCCGTTCAGGTTGTCTCGGTGACGGTCGTTGAGAATGGTGACGGGATGGAAGCCGCTGCCCGGGATGCTCGCTATCGAGCCCTGTTTCACGCGGCGGCTGAGGTTGACGCCGGAGTTGTCTTACTCGGGCAAACCCTTGATGA
The DNA here is from genome assembly GCA_947455705.1 of Actinomycetota bacterium. Lineage (GTDB taxonomy): Bacteria > Actinomycetota > Actinomycetes > S36-B12 > CAIYMF01 > Longivirga. The sequence continues at coordinate 2,085 of CANGPO010000033.1, forward strand.
CCAAGCTGAAACGGTCTTGCTCGGACTTGCGCGAGGATCGGGAACGCGCAGTTTGGCGGGCATGCCACGACGTCGCGGGATTTTCCGCAGACCCCTTCTCGATGTTCCGCGAACCACCGTTCATGCGAGTTTGCCCGCTGATGTACCGGTCGTCGATGATGCACATAACCACGACCACCGATTCGCGCGGGTCCGCGTTCGCGAGCATGTTCTGCCAGTCCTTGAACGCGAACTAGGCCCGGGAATCGCGGCGGCATTGGCACGGACGGCTCACTTGGCCCGCGCTGACTCACAAGCTCTGGCCGAACTCGCCGACGAAATGGGTCACGACCTCATCATGGGAGCGTCGGTGCCGGGTGATCTTGATGTGCAGGAGTTGCTGCCGCTCACCCCGGCTATACGCAGCCGCATCATGCGCATGTGGCTAACGGAGGCCGGCGTTCCTGCTGGACGTTTATCAGCCGAACACATCACAAGGCTCGACGCACTAGTTGTTAACTGGAAGGGTCAGGGTGCCGTCGCACTACCGGGCGGTGTCGAAGTTGTCAGAGACTGTGGCAGGCTCATCCTGCGTCCGTTAGTGGACGTACGCTCCCATCACCTACCGAAGGAGAATTGATGCACTCCGACGATATCGGCGCTGATCTTGAACGGATTCTGATCGACGAAGAGACACTGAATCGTCGGATCGTCGAGTTGGCCGCCCAAGTGGACGCCGATTACCAGGGTCGTGACCTGATTCTGGTGGGTGTGCTCAAGGGTGCTGTGATGTTGATGGCAGACCTCTCGCGGGCGATGAAGCACCCGTTGGAGATGGACTGGATGGCCGTTTCGTCGTACGGCTCCGGGACGACCTCGTCCGGTGTTGTGCGCATCATCAAAGACCTTGATCGGGACATCACGGGCAAGCATGTGCTGGTCGTGGAAGACATTCTGGATTCAGGGCTGACGCTCTCGTGGCTACTTCGCAACCTCACCTCGCGCGGGCCGGCTTCGGTCGAGGTGTTGACGATGCTGCGTAAACCGGAAGCTGTTCGCGTTGCCGTTACCCCGGCTTACGTTGGCTTCGATATCCCGAATGAGTTTGTGGTGGGTTACGGCTTGGATTATGCAGAGAAGTACCGAAACCTGCGTGTGGTGGCAACGCTTGCCCCGCACGTGTACTCGTGACCTGCCTTTACGTACTTTTCAGCCATTAAGATGATGGTTCAAGGTCCCTTACGACGTTGTCGGGAACAAAACTGAGCCCGATAGCGTCGTAAACACCGAGAACACCATCAGGTGGGGAGGTCCGGCGGCGTCCGAGCGCTTGTCGGTGTACGGTCGTGGTGCTCGTCCACGTTCAGCCAAACCGGTGGAATCCGGCGGCGAGTTAAGTCAGGGAGGCACGGGGTTAACGCCCCGCATCATGGACACCAAGAAGCTCCTGCGTGGGCCAGCGCTGTGGATCGCGTTGGCCATCATTGCTGTGATCGTTGGCAGCAGCCTCATCGGTAACGCCTCCGGCCCGCAGGATGTCAACACATCCCAGGTTGTGACGGCGATCCAGGAGAACAAAGCTACTGAGGCCACCATCACTGACCGCGATCAGCGGATCGAGGCGACACTGACCGATGGATCGAAGATCCGCGCTCAGTATGTTGATGGTCAGGGTGTTGAGCTCCAAAATCTGCTGCAGAGCAAGGTCGATAGTGGCCAGCTCAAGGGCGGCTACAACGTCGATGTTCCACACGACAGTGTCTTGATGAGCCTGCTCTACACGTTGCTGCCAATGATCTTGGTTCTCGGTCTGCTGTTCTTCTTCATGAACCAGATGCAGGGCGGCGGCGGCCGCATCATGAATTTCGGTAAGTCGCGGGCCAAAATGGTGTCCAAAGATATGCCGAAGACCACCTTCGCAGATGTTGCCGGCGCGGATGAAGCGGTCGAGGAGCTCCAAGAAATTAAGGAGTTCCTGCAAGATCCCGCTAAGTTCCAAGCGGTTGGCGCGAAGATCCCCAAGGGCGTGCTGCTTTACGGACAGCCCGGTACAGGTAAGACGCTGCTTGCACGCGCGGTGGCCGGTGAGGCCGGAGTGCCGTTCTATTCGATTTCGGGCTCGGACTTTGTTGAGATGTTTGTTGGCGTTGGTGCCAGCCGCGTCCGCGATCTGTTTGAGCAGGCAAAGGCAAACGCCCCAGCGATCGTTTTCGTCGACGAGATTGATGCAGTCGGACGGCACCGTGGTGCCGGTATGGGTGGCGGCCACGACGAACGTGAGCAGACCCTTAACCAGCTGCTCGTTGAGATGGATGGCTTCGACGTAACGGGCGGCGTGATCCTCATTGCCGCCACGAACCGTCCTGATATTTTGGACCCCGCGCTCCTGCGCCCAGGCCGCTTCGATCGTCAGATCGCCGTTGGCGCTCCCGACTTAGTCGGCCGTGAGCAAATCCTGCAGGTTCACGCCAAGGGTAAGCCGCTGGCCGACGATGTTGACCTGACCGCTGTGGCTCGACGCACTCCAGGTTTTACCGGTGCAGATCTGGCCAATGTTCTCAACGAGGCTGCACTCTTGACGGCGCGTAACGGCGGCAAGCTCGTCGACAACGCCGCCCTCGATGAGGCAATCGATCGTGTCGTTGCTGGTCCGCAGCGTCGTACGCGCTTGATGAGCGAGCACGAGAAGAAGATCACGGCGTACCACGAAGGTGGTCACGCATTGGTGGCTGCGGCCCTTCCACATAACGACCCCGTCCACAAGATCACGATCCTTCCGCGTGGACGTGCACTGGGTTACACGATGGTGCTCCCTGAGTCAGATAAGTACTCACAGACACGCGCTGAGATGCTCGACCAGCTCGCGTACATGCTTGGTGGGCGTGCGGCCGAAGAACTCGTATTCCACGACCCGACCACCGGTGCCAGCAACGACATCGAGAAGGCCACTGCGGTTGCTCGTGCCATGGTCACGCAGTATGGAATGACCGAACGTCTTGGCGCGATTCGATATGGCCAAGAGCAGGGTGAAGTCTTCATGGGTCGCGACTACGGTCACACCCGCGACTACTCCGAAGACGTGGCCGCCGCGATTGATCAGGAGGTGCGCGGATTTATCGATGCCGCTCACCACGAGGCCTTCGAAATCCTCGTAGAGAACCGCGATGTGCTCGATGCGCTGGTCGTTGAGTTGCTTGAGAAGGAAACCCTCGACAAGGAGCAAATTGCTCGGATCTTCGAGCCACTTAATCGGCGCCCGATTCGTCCAGCGTGGACGGGATCATCACGACGTACCCCGAGTGACCGAGGACCGGTGCAGTCTCCGAAGGAAGTTGCCGCAGCACATGCAAACGGCAATGGTCACGCTGGGACGAATGGCCATGGCGTTGGTGTAGATACGTCGGCTGCGGGTGCCACCGAGAGCGGAGCCTGATCGTGACCGATCACGAACTTTCACGGTCGCCGATTAGTCCAGTTTCAGCAGTCGAACAGCGTCAGATCCCTGAGTTCGACTACGCGCGTGCCGAGGCCGCTGTACGAGAGCTCCTCATCGCTGTTGGTGAAGATCCTGATCGTGATGGCCTGCTCGATACCCCGGCCCGGGTGGCTAGGTCTTATGCGGAGATCTTTGCCGGTCTACGTCAAGACCCTCGTGAAGTTCTGAGCACAACCTTCGACCTCGTGCATGACGAGATGATCCTGGTGAAGGACATCGAGGTCTACTCAACCTGCGAGCATCATCTGGTGCCCTTCCACGGGGTTGCGCATATCGGGTACATCCCTGGTACGAACGGCACCATCACCGGCTTGTCCAAGTTGGCTCGCCTCGTGGACGTTTATGCCAAGCGTCCACAGGTGCAGGAGCGACTAACCACGCAGATCGCCGACGCACTGGTCGACATCTTGGCACCGCGCGGGGCGATCGTCGTGGTCGAGTGTGAGCACCTGTGCATGTCGATGCGAGGTATCCGAAAGCCCGGCGCAAAAACCGTTACCAGTGCTGTTCGAGGTCAACTGCGCGATTCTGCAACCCGCGCTGAGGCCATGAGTTTGATCCTCGGCTGAGTTCGTTCACTACGCTGGTTTACGTGATCCACTCACCGGTACGTCCCGATGGTCTTCCACTGTCACTAGCGCGGCTAGATCGCTGTGCAGTTATGGGCATCATCAATGTCACTCCGGATTCGTTTTCCGATGGTGGCCGGTGGCTAGATGCCACGACAGCCATTGAACACGGATTGGCGTTAATGGCCGACGGGGCCGATCTGGTTGACATCGGTGGGGAATCAACACGACCGGGCGCCCAGCGGATCTCGCAAGAGGAGGAACTGCGGCGGGTGCTTCCCGTCATCAGTGCCCTTGCTCAGGACGGTATTCCGGTCAGTATCGACACGATGCGGGCCGATGTTGCCGCGCAGGCGGTCGAGGCTGGGGCGTGCATCGTCAACGACATCAGCGGTGGTGGCGCGGATCCGGAGATGTATCGGGTTGTTGCTGGTCTGGGTGTTCCATACATCGCCATGCATTGGCGCGGCTTTAGCGATCAGATGGAGTTCCTCACCGATTACGACAATGTCGTCACGGACGTGATCGACGAGTTGATGTCGCGGGTCAATGCGGCTCAGGCGGCTGGGGTTGATCCTCGCCGGATCGTGATCGATCCCGGTTTAGGTTTCGCCAAGAAAATGCACCACAACTGGGAGCTCCTTCGCGCGATCGACCAATTAACGGAACTGGGCTACCCGGTGTTGATCGGTGCCGCCCGCAAGAGGTTTCTTGGAGCCGCGTTACAGGATCACGGTGAACCTCGCCCCGTTGAGCAACGGGACGCTGCCACGGATGCGGTCAGCGCACTCTCGGCATCACATGGTGTTTGGTGCGTCCGCGTGCATACCCCGAGAGGAAGTCGGGATGCCGTCGAGGTAGTTAACGCGTGGAAGGGTGGAGACTCGTCATGACGATTGATCGCATCTGTGTCACGGGCATTTCAGCCCACGGCTATCACGGGGTTCTAGATTTTGAGCGTCGTGATGGTCAGACGTTCATCGTTGATGTTGACCTAGGGGTCGACACCCGTGCAGCCGCGGCATCTGATGATCTGAATCAGACGGTCAACTATGCCGAGGTGGCCGCCGATGTTGTCGCGATCATTACTGGTGAACCACATAATTTAATCGAAAAAGTCGCTCAGCGTATCGCCGACGCCGGCTTGGCCTATCCACTCGTGCACGATGTAGTCGTCGTCATTCATAAGCCGCAGGCTCCGGTGGGCGTTGAGTTCGGTGACGTTATGGTCCGAATCGAGCGAACCCGTTGAGGCGCATTGCCTTTGGCCTTGGGGCCAATCTCGGAGATCGCGTTGCTGCACTTCAGGGAGCTGTTGACGTGATTGCACCACTGCTTGCGGAGCCGCGAGTCTCGAGCGTGTACGAAACAGCTCCGGTTGGCGGTCCGGAACAACCTGATTATGCCAATGCCGTACTGATCGGTTGGACTGAGATGGTGCCGAGCGATGTTCTGGCACTCGCGCATCAAGCCGAACAGGAGTGGCACAGGACCCGGGAAATACGTTGGGGTCCAAGAACTCTCGACGTTGATATTTTGGACATCGAAGGTGTGGTGAGCGACGATGAGATCCTGACGCTCCCGCACCCGCGCGCTACCCAACGGGCATTTGTGGTCGTGCCGTGGTTAGAGGTAGAGCCCACCGGGGTTCTGGCAGATGGAGCGGTTTTAGCTGATCTGGAGCAGCTCGTAGCACAGGCGCATGAGCAGGGGATGGTTCGTCGCCGCGAGGATGTAGGTCTGGTGATTGCGTCGTGACGCCCACGAAGATCTCCACCCTGATACTGATTGCCGCTGCCTGCGGTGCCGCAGGCTATGCAACGGCCAAGATCTTCGACGCGATTGCGAATCGAAACCTTCCTCTTCCATGGAGCCTTGCGGCGTTCATGGGCATTTTGGCGGTGGCCATCTGGCTCTGGGCGCGCGGGACGCGGGCGCGGCTCCAAGGTCGTCCTGGCACCAAGCCCATCGAACCGCTACAGGTTGCTCGGAGTGCGGCCATTGCGATGGCAACCTCGCGAACCGGTGCGTGCGTGGCCGGTTTCGTCGTGGGCGTCGCTGTCGCGCTCCTAGGGGGATGGGATGTTCCCTACGTGCGGGAGCAAATTCTTTCGGGGGGTGTTGCCGCACTCATGGCCGTTCTAGCTGTCCTGGCTGGACTGTCGTTGGAGCGGGCCTGTCGGGTTCCACCGGACTCCACTGACACATCGGCGAGCGGAAGGCTTTAGGGTCTGACTATGAGCGATGACAACAACACCACGCCGGCAGACTCACTTGAAGACTTGTCGTATAGCGAGTTGCGCGATCTAGCCTTCTCCATTGCTGAGCATCGTCTCGACATTGGCTTCTTCATCGATTTGATGTCTCACACCTCCGCTATCGCGTCGGTTGCCGACGAGGGTGGTTCGTTGGGCGATATCAGCGGCAGCCTCTTGGAGACGATTCACGCAGCCAAGCAAATTTTCGGCGGCGAGTCCTTGGGTGAGCAGGAACCGCTATTCCGCGCCCGTTACATCGAGTACATCCGCGAGCACAAGAGTTCGTAGCCGCTATCGAGTGAACCGGGCGCCTGCGCGAAGGCCACCCTGGGGAGATTCGTCGAGCCACACCGAACCGCCGCTTGCTTGGGCCAAGGCCGAGACGACGGCGAGTCCAAGACCCGAACCGGTGTCGTCCTGTCGTCCCCGCCAGAACCTGTCGAAGGCTCGTACGCGATCCTCCGGGGAAAGCCCCGGCCCGGCATCGTCGACGGTCAACTGCACGTGATGATGACCTGGTGTGACGGTGACGACGATGCGTGAGTTATCCGGCACGACCTCGAGTGCGTTGTCGATGTAGTTGTCAAGGATCTGCTCCACAGCGGACGGGATCGCGAAGGCCACCGCGACTGACGGCGCGACCAACTCGATGGCAACTCCACGCTCGGCAGCGAGCGAATCCCACGACTCGACGCGTTCACGGGCCACAGCGCTGACGTCAACGGGGGTTGGGTTGTTCTTGCGGCCATCGGCCCTGGCCAATGTGAGCAAGCCATCGACGAGCCTTTGTAGGCGATCGATTTCGTCTCGGGCAGCATCCACTTGATCAACCGCCGGATCGTCTTCGTCCATGAGCTCGGCCGCGCGATCCATCCGTAGTCGTAGCGCGGTTAGCGGAGTTCGAAGTTGATGAGAAGCGTCGCCGGCGAAGTCCCGCTGACGCTCGACAAGCTGCTGAACTCGATCGGCCATGATGTTGAAGCTTGCGGCCAGATCTGCGATTTCGCCGCCACCAGAGTCTTCGACACGGGCGTTCAAGTCTCCCTCGGCGATCGATTCGGCGGTATCGCTGAGTCGTCGAATACGTCGAGTGATCGCAGCGGCCACGAGTGTTGCGATCAATGCCGCGGAGATCAAACTGATCAGGCCCACCAGCCATAGGGACCGAATCGACGCGTTGATCTGAGCGTTCAACTCGCTGGACGGGTACGTGAGTCGAACCGCTCCGAGAATTGTTGGGCCGGCGCGGATGGGTACCGCAACGTAGATGAGTGGCTGGCCGAGTGTGGACGACTCTCGTTCACCGCTGACAGTGCGACCCTTGAGCGCATCGGAAATTTCTGGTCGCTGTGCGTTAGCGAAATTCTCACCGATATCGCTGGTGACCGACGCCGCCACGGCCGTCCCCTGTGCGTCGACGACGACAACGCGAGGCCCAGTGATCGTGGAGTATGCAGTGACCGCCTGATCCAGAGCGGCCTTTGCTGCCGGGCTCGGGTCTTGTAGGTATTCCACCGAGTAGCCGGCCAGAGTGAAGGCGTCGGTTTGTAAGCCTGCGATACGTGCGTTGAGTTCTTTGTCGCGGACGAATGTGGACAGCGGGATGTTCTGGACGAGCAGCACCAACGCGGTGAAGCCGACCAGAATAAGGACGAGACGCCATCTCATGGCGCACTACTCATGGCGCGCTACTCGGGAAAACCGAGCCGGAAACCCACCCCGCGAACGGCTTCGATCCAACCGGAGTCGCCCAACTTCTTTCGGATCGCCGCGACGTGTGCGTCCACGGTCTTGGTTGCTCCGTACCAGTGACCTTCCCAGACGTGCTCAAGAATCTCGGTGCGTCGACGCACCGCGCCTGGATCTTCGGCCAGGTACGCCAAGACGTCAAACTCCTTGGCGGTCAGGGCGATCTCGTTTCCGTCGATGTGTACCCGCTGCGATCGGCGATCTATGGAAAGGCGGCCGACCTCTTGGACGGTGTTGGTGGGCGGTGCAGCGGGGGTTGGCTGGCTGCGACGAACAACCGCCCTGATTCTGGCTGACAACTCGCGCATCCCATATGGCTTCACCAGGTAGTCATCAGCACCGAGTTCTAGGGCGATCACCCGGTCCGTCTCGTCACCTCGAGCCGAAACCACGATGATCGGGGTGTCTTGGGAGGCTCTGATTCGACGGCAGACTTCCTGACCATCCATGTCAGGTAGGCCAAGATCGAGAAGGATGACATCGAGTGGGTCCATGGTGGCCGCAGCTTGTAGAGCAGCCGTCCCAGTGATCACATGCTCGACCGAATGTCCGAGTGCTGCGAGCCCATCGATGGATGAGGACGCGACGGAATGGTCATCTTCGACTAAGAGAATGCGCACAGGTCCATTGTGTCCTGAATTTGGCCCTTGTGCGCACCCCCGGCGCAAGCTCACCGGGTGTTACCGGAATTCTTGTCCATTCCTTGGACAATTCAGGGAGCAATCACATGGGTACTCCCAGTTACCATTTTCACGAGGAGGAAGACGTGAAACGGCAAATCGGTGCAGTCACCGCACTATCGGTGCTGGGTGTACTGGCGTTATCGGGTACGGCTGCGGCGATGAATGTCCGCATGCTCAATACCCGTACGACCGTTTCCTCATTCGGCACCGCTGATGCCTTCGTGAGCCTCGATGAACAGCCTTCCCCGGTGGCAAGCCCGTCGGCAGAACCGGCTTCCTCGCAGAGCTCTCGTCCGTCTCCAACCTCGGCAAAGCCAACGCCATCGCCAACGCCTAAGACGTCGCAGGCTCCGATTGCGGCCTATTCGCCGACGAGCGTGAACTGGGATGCCGAGCCCGAGGTAACCGCGGCCTCGAGCCGTCGCCCACAGGTTTCTCACAGTGCCACTCCCGCCACCAGCGCGAAGCCAACGCACAGCGCGAAGCCCACGCACAGCGCGAAGCCCACGCACAGCGCTAAGCCCACGCACAGCGCGAAGCCATCGCACACGGCTGAGCCGAGTCGCAGTCCTAAGCCAACACCACGATCAAGTCACTCGCACTCAGCTCAGCCGTCGACGGACCCGTCACGATCTCGGGGTAGTAATTCGGGCCACTCCGGCGGTTCCGGTAATTCCGGGCGCGGTAGCAATGGCTCTGGTGGATCCGGTGGCTCGTCTCAGCCTCGGGATGACTAGTAACGTTGAGTTACGATAATGTCACAGAATGTACTAATCGTGACTAACTGCCCGTCTAGCGAATAGGCTTCCCCCATGTTCGGCTCTGATTCCTCCCGCCACGGCCGCAATCGCGGTCGGGGTAAGTCGGTGACCCTAGAGTCACTGGCCGGAGAAGTTGCCCACCTGCGTGGCCAGAGTTACGTCGACCAACTTGAGGTTGTTCGCCTCGGCGCCCTAGTTCAGGGCCTCACTCATCAGATCGACCAACTCAGTGGTGAGTTGCAGGTAGCGCGGCAGGAAGCCATCACTCTGCGTTTGATGCCCACGACCGTTGATCCGCGAATCGAGGAGATGGCGCGGGAGATTCTTGCGCTGCGCGATGTCATCGCAGCGCAGCAGTCGTCCATTGTCGAGATGACATCACGTGTCGGCGACCTGCTCATCCAGGTGGCAGCCTCCGTTCCACTCGAAACCGTGCAACCTGCTGCCGAACGGGAGCAGGTGCCGGTTACCGTCATGGCAGCCGCTCGACCGGTCGGTGCCACAACCTTTGACGATGTCATGGGTTCGGCGCCAGCGGTTAACGCACGTTCGTCGTTCGGAGCTGAGACTGAGACAGCGAGTTCAGCCGTTGACAGTTACGCGTTCGCTGTCGCACCGTCCCCGGTTGCCGCTGTTGCTGCAGAGCCGACCGGCGAGTTTGATGATGCCACGTTGCGTCGCTTACGACTTATTCGTCAGGCCTTCGAAAACTAAGTCGCCACTTAGCGATCTGCGTCACCGGTTATAACGAACAGCGAACCGACGATCGGCGCGAGATTGCCGATCGGCTCCCCAACGAGGATGTCGCTCAGTAGTGCCGCGTGCGCGAATGACGGTGTGCGCATGTGTACACGCCACGGAGTTTTCTCACCGTGTGACACTACGAGGTATCCACCAATGCCTAATGGTGTTTCGCTCCAGCCGTAGTGAATGCCCTCGGGTGCTCGCAGCGTCTTGGGCAACGCAACGTTGATGGGGCCGTGGAGTTGATCAAGCTTTGCGACGCATCGTTCAAGGATGTCGAGTGATACCTGTATCTGAGCGCGTAACAGCAGCAAGCGGGACAGGACATCGCCATCTTCGGCTGTCATCACCTTCACGGCATCGCCGAGTTCGGCGTACGCCGCATACGGCTGATCGCGGCGCAGATCTACATCGACTCCTGATGCTCGTCCTACCGCGCCGCTTGCACCGTGGGCCATTGCTAGAGCGTTGCTGATCACGCCCATCGAACGCAGCTGTTCGGTGATGTAGTCGATGTCTAGGTAGGGCGCGATGTGATCGAACTGCGCGCGGGTGATGCTGATGAACGATGTGAGTTCGGTCAGCCATCCGGCAGGGACGTCCTGACGCAGTCCACCGATCTGGACGTACATCGGATGGACCCGGCCCCCCGTCAGGGCTTCGAGGAGTTGTTGGGCTCGTTCGCGATGTGATGCCGCTCGGGTCTGATCCTCGAGCGACATCGCGCTCACGCCGGGTGGGTAGGTGTCGTCGATCTCGTGAGTAGCTGCAACAGACTCGACGGGGAAATAGTCCAAGAAATACAGGTGGCTGATGATGCGTGATAGTTCTGCCACGCCGGTACGCAACCATTGCGCCCGCTCGGGCACGTCGAGCCCGAGCATGGACTCCACTGCCAACGCGTAACCAAGTTCACCGGAAAAGGCACCGAGCCAGTCATGACGATTAGTCAAAGCGAGACCTTGACGATAATCACGTGATTCGAGCAGTTTCTCCGCACCGCGGTGCATGTAGCCGATCTCGGTTCGTGCAGCCACGATGATCTCATCGTCCAGCTGAAGGTGTAGTCGAATCAAGCCGTGTGTGGACGGGTGATGAGTGCTCAGATTCAGACTGGCCACAGGATGGTCAGCCACACCGCTCAGGCGACCTGAGCCGATATCGACGTTGAGATCTAAGACTCCGGCCACATCCGAATGGTGTCAGATGCTCGTTGCGTCAGTGTGGACGGTGGGTGGAGTTGACGGGTCAAAGTTTGTCGTCATAGCGCTCACAAGGGTTGAGTATGCGATGTACTGATCTACGCTGGCGATTCACAACATGTGGGCAGGATGGCAACAAGTCATGATCGAAGTACCCGGCGCAGCCCTAGGGGGCCCGCCGCGCCTGCGGGTCGGGATCGTTGGAACCGGCCGGGTAGGTGCCGTGCTGGGAGCAGCACTCGCGCGCGCAGGCCATAACATCGTGTCCGCTTACGCTGTCTCGGATCTGTCCCGACTGCGCGCCGATGCACTGCTAGCAGGAGTGCGGCTGGCGGCTGTCGAAGAGGTGCTGGCGGAGTCTGACCTGGCATTGCTGACCGTTCCCGATGATGCACTTCCTGACCTGATCTCAGGTTTAGTCGACGCAGGGGCAATTCGGCCTGGCCAGTTCCTGGCTCACACCAGTGGCCGCTATGGCTATGGAGTTTTTGACGATGCCATGCGGATTGGAGCGTTACCTCTGGCCCTGCACCCGGTCATGACGTTCACGGGCACGAGCATCGATCTGGCGCGGCTCGATGGAACACCATTTGGCGTCACCTCGCCCGATGTGTTGAGGCCCGTCGCTGAAGCCCTCGTGGTGGAAATGGGTGGTGAGCCGGTGTGGATCGAGGAGGGGAGTCGCACCCTGTATCACGCGGCACTTGCTCATGGGTCGAACCATCTGATGACTCTTGTTGGTCAGACCCTTGAGGTGTTGGCTGCTGCGGGCGTTGACGACCCTGCACGATTGGTGGCCCCACTGCTGTCGGCTTCGTTGGACAACTCGTTGCGTTACGGGGATCAGATTCTGACCGGTCCCGTCGCGCGCGGTGATGCCCAAACTGTGGCAGCACACATCAGAGCGCTGGCGGACGTGTCGACCCAAGCGCACAACACCTACGTCGCCCTAGCCAGGGCAACAGCCGATCGAGCTTTGGCGGCGGGCGTGCTTCGACCCGAGGCGGCAGAATCACTGCTTGAGGTGCTTTCTGGAAAGGATCCGCGATGAGTCTGGCCGCACATGTGGTGAGGACGCGCGAGGCTCTGACTGCCCAGATCGAGGGGGTCGATTCGCTGTCACGGCGTGCAGTCGTGCCAACGATGGGCGCCTTGCACAGTGGTCACGCCACGTTGATCGAAAGGGCGCGTGAATACGTCGGTGATTCGGGGCACGTAACTGCGACGATCTTCGTGAATCCAACGCAGTTCGCGGCGAACGAGGATTTCGATCGTTATCCACGCAGCCTTCAGGCCGACGTAGAGGTGTGCGCCCGGCACGGCGCTGACCTCGTATTCGCCCCGGAGGTTGGTGAGATGTATCCAGACGGTGCGACGCAGGTGACGGTTGATCCGGGGCCGCTGGGATTGCTTTACGAGGGGGCGGTGCGCCCCGGTCACTTTCAGGGCGTACTTACTGTCGTCAACAAACTCTTCAACATGACCCAAGCGCAGGTGGCGTTCTTCGGTGAGAAGGATTATCAGCAACTCGTGCTTATCAAGCAGATGGTTCGCGACCTGAGCATGGGAGTTATGGTCATTGGCGTTCCGACCGTGCGAGAGGTCGACGGGTTGGCGATGTCGAGCCGGAATCGCTACCTCGCGGTGGCTGAGCGAGAGCGTGCAGAGCTCGTGCCTAACGCCATGAAGGTCGGGGTCGATGTTGCGAATGCGGGCGGTGATGCTGACGCCGTCGTCGTGGCAGTCGAGAAATTCTTCGATGACAGTGGCATTGATGTCGACTATGTCGTCGTCACGAACCCTGACCTTGGCCCTGCCCCCGTTGGGGGAGAAGCCCGGCTGATTGTGGCTGTGCGACTCGGATCCGTCAGACTTCTCGATAACACATCAATTCAGCTAGGAGCGCGTCAGTGACGATTCACTTGCCGACGAGGTTGTCGGCGCCCCAGCCGGGCTGGACCATCGACTCCGATGTTGTCGTTATCGGGTCCGGGGTGGCAGGACTCACGACCGCCTTACATGCGCGTGCAGCCGGTCATCGTGTTCTTTTGGTGACGAAGGCCAATGTTGACGAAGGCTCAACTCGCTGGGCGCAAGGCGGCATCGCCGCGGCCTTGGCTGATGACGATTCACCGCTCGATCATGAAGCGGACACTCTTGTGGCTGGGGCTGGACTGTGTGATCCAGATGCCGTGCACGTGCTGGTTACAGAAGGGCCGCAGGCCGTTCGTCGCCTCATCGCAATGGGCGCTCAGTTCGATACGGACGAGACTGGTGACATTGCTTTAACCCGCGAAGGCGGTCATCTGCGTGATCGAATTGCGCATGCAGGTGGAGACGCAACAGGTAAAGAGATTTCCCGAGCTTTGGTGGCTGCGGTGTCTGGCCGGTCGGGTATTGAAGTGATCGAGAACGCACTCGGTTTGGACATTTTTAGAGATCGCTTCGGTGGCGTTCAAGGCCTGACCCTGCACGTCATTGGTGAAGGTCAACGTGACGGAGTGGGCGCGGTGCTGGCGCCCGCGGTCGTTTTAGCTACAGGTGGCATTGGGCAGGTCTTCAGCATGTCAACCAATCCTTCGGTGGCCACCGGTGATGGAGTGGCGATGGCACTTCGAGCTGGTGCAGCTGTGGCTGATCTCGAATTTGTTCAATTCCACCCCACCGTGCTCTACACGGGATCGAAGGCGACTGGGCAACAACCCCTCATTTCGGAAGCTGTTCGTGGCGAAGGTGCAGTCCTTAGGGATGACTCAGGTGAGCGGTTCATGGTCGGCCAGCACCCACTGGCTGACCTTGCCCCTCGTGACGTCGTCGCAAAAGCAATCATGCGGCGGATGCGCGACACCGGGACAAAGCACGTCTGGCTCGACGCCCGAGATTTCGGACGGGAAAAATGGGAGCGGCGATTCCCAACCATCCTTGAATCACTTGCCGGCTATGGCATTGATCCAGCCACTGATCTCATCCCGGTGGCGCCCGCTCAGCACTATGCGTCCGGTGGTATCAGGACTGACACCCATGGACGATCGAATGTGCCGGGATTGTTCGCGGTAGGCGAGGTTGCGTGTACCGGAGTTCATGGGGCTAATCGTTTGGCGTCGAACTCGCTGCTTGAGGGGTTGGTCTTTGCGGCGCGTATTGGTGATGTTCTTGCCTCGGGACTTCCACAGCGGAACGATCCGGTGGCCCCAACAGGGGATCCGGCGGTGCTCGCCGCTTCCGCTCGTCGCTCGTTGCAGGCTGCGATGACCGAGGGTGTCGGTGTCCTTCGGTCCCGCGACTCGATGGCTACGACCCTTGGGGTGCTTAGCGCTGTAGGTGAGACGACGTCAGATGACCCGCACGTTCAGGCGTGGGAGACCACGAATCTGCACGCTCTGGCCACGGTTCTTACCGCGAATGCAAAGATGCGCAAAGAAACACGCGGATCGCACTGGCGAGAAGACTTTCCAGACACCGACGATGTCAACTGGAAGGTTCGGCTATCGAGCCGACTTGATCACGATGGTGTGCTCGTGACGGAGCGCGAACCATTGACCGCCAATGAAGAAGCTACCTGGGGTGCGCGATGAGCTTGACGGAGTCAGTTGCCACGAGTTTGCGTGAGGTGGGCTTGGATCCCGCTTACGTTGAATCGGTTGTTCGACGATCCTTCGAGGAAGATCTCGATGGGGGAGTCGACGTCACGTCGCAGGCGACCGTTCCTGCAGATCAGCACTCGACGATGGATCTGGTGAGCCGGGCCGACGGGGTGGTCGCCGGAATCCCGGTTGCGGCAGCAGTATTCGACATTGTGTCCGACGGTGCGGCAGCCATCACCATCGTGACGAAGGATGGGGCCACAGTAGCCGGTGGTGATGTCCTGCTTACGGTTTCTGGGACCACCCGTGACCTGCTCTTGGGCGAGCGCACAGCACTCAATCTCCTGTGTCACCTGTCGGGAGTTGCCACCGCGACCCGAGCATGGGCGCAGGCACTTGAAGGCACCCGTGCCAAGGTTCGCGACACCCGCAAGACGACCCCGGGCCTTCGGGTGTTGGAGAAGTACGCCGTCCGATGTGGTGGCGGTGTTAATCACCGCATGTCTTTGTCCGATGCGGCTCTGGTCAAGGACAATCATGTTGTGGCCGCCGGTGGCGTCGCGCAGGCATTCGAAGCGGTGCGTGTCATGTGGCCAGGACTGTCGATCGAAGTTGAAGTCGATTCCCTGGAGGAGTTGATCGAGGTTCTCGATGCGGGTGCCGACGTAGTTATGCTCGACAATTTCGTTCCGGAGCAGATGAGAGTTGCTGTGGGGATTGCCGACGAGCATGCGCAAGCGAATGGGCGCGCACGTGTCATTCTTGAGGCCTCGGGTGGGCTGACGTTGCCCGATGCGCAGGCGGTTGGCTCTACTGGGGTGGACTACATCGCCGTCGGCGCCTTGACGCACTCGGCGAAAGTGCTTGATATTGGCGCAGATCTGCGTCCGCTGACAGTCGCCTGAGGGCGTTCCATAATCGGGTAAACCGGGCTTTCGAATGAGAAGAGGCGTTCATGCTGCTGGCCATTGATGTCGGAAACACCAATACAGTTCTTGGGTTGTTCGACGGCGAGGCTCTGATTCGGTCGTATCGAGTTAAGACCGATTCTCGTTCGACTGCTGATGAGATCCTGCTGACCTTCCGCGGACTACTTCAAGACGATCCCGAAGTGACGGGGATCTCTCTGTGTTCAACGGTTCCGGCGGTATTGAACGAGATGCGAACAATGCTCGATCGGTACTACCGCGATGTTCCACACGTCATCATCGAACCAGGTGCCAAGACCGGCGTCGCAGTGCTGACGGACAATCCGAAAGAGGTGGGTGCTGACCGAATTGCGAACGCACTTGCCGCCTTCAGTATTTATGGTGGACCGAGCATCGTTGTTGATTTTGGTACGTCAACGAACTTTGACGTTATATCCGAGAAGGGTGAGTTCCTCGGTGGTGCGCTGGCCCCGGGGGTAGAGATTTCACTTGAAGCTTTGGCTTCGCGAGCGGCTCAGTTGCGCAAGGTCGAGTTTGTTGCACCGCGCAGCGTCATCGGTAAGAACACAGTTGAGGCGTTGCAGTCCGGCGCACTCTACGGGTTCGCTGGGCAAGTCGACGGCATTGTGAGTCGCATAGTTGCCGAACTCGGTGGCACTGTAACTGCGGTGATCGCCACCGGTGGACTTGCGCCCGTTGTCATTCCGGAATCGCGGACCGTCACCGTTCATCGGCCAGACCTAACGCTTCAAGGTCTTCGCCTGGTGTACGAGAAGAACATCTAATGCGCGCTGGGGTGAGTCGGTTGACGCACCCCAGCGGCACACGTAACACCGCGCTAGTTCAGGGGTGTCATCGAACAACCCTGGTGTTTGCCGGTGTTCCAGTTCTGCTGAATCAGGTACTCGCGCGCACCAAGGGAGAAATTGGCCTTTGCGCCGTTAACCTGATGCGTCTTTCCGTACGTCCATGAGCACTTGTCTGCGTTTTCGTTTCCGTTGCTGTCGTACCAGGCGTCGGCGTCCGGATCAGTGACGGTTTCGACGATTTCGTGTGCGAACACGCTGACCATAGCGTCTGCACCGGGATTCCCATTGGGTCCAACAGTTTGAGCGCTGCAGTGCGTCAAACCTTGTGTTGTCGGATCGCCAATAAAGGCAAACTTGATATCCGCCTTTTGCATGCGCGCATGTGAATGCCAGCCGCAATAGGAGGTCGTAAACCCACTCGTCTCAACCACATCAGCACTTGTCAGCACCGTATAGATTCCGTGTTCATCCTTCGGAAGTGTCCCGGCTCGAATTGCCGCGGAAACAATCTGGCGTACGTCGGTATCAGTGAGACGTTTGCCTTGTGAGTAAGCATCAGCGATTTGATCGGCAAGAGTGACCTCTGGGCCAACGGTAGAGAAATCCATTTGCATGTAGCCCGCGTTGATCGCGTAGTACGGACTCCCCCCGATTGAGCTAGCAAAGTCCGGCAGGATTGTGGTTGCCGAATTGCCATCCCAGGTCCCGTACCAGATGAGGTAGAGATGTGTCGGCCCTGTCATTACCGGCCCGCCGTGGTAGCGAATGGGTTTGAGGTGTGCGGGCCGCGATACCCCCGCCTTATGCCGAATCGGTAGCACCTTCTTTCGAAATCGCGGCGGCTTCTTCGCTGACGTGTTAGTGGCACGGGCGAAATGTGGGTGCGTGGTCGGGGCAGAAGGTGCGGTTGGCCGCAGGACTGCGCCGGAGGGTGCGGGGTACGCACCTGACGTTTGGGCGACGGCGGAGCTCGATGGGCTCCCCGTGATTGTGGCCATCAAAGCGATGGCTGCCAGAACAATGATCGGTCTTCGTAGGTGCACAGATACCTCCACAGTATGTTGAACGGGATCCGAACCGTATGGGGCAGCCAGCGCCTGGCTTCGATCGTCCACAGGTGTGCGATCTACGGCACACCACGATGTGGAAGAACCCGCGGACGAACTCGCCGACAACACGGTGGTACGCGCTGTTGTCCGGACGGTGACCCAAAACGTCGGATGTCCCCAGGTCGAATTTGTGGGCGCGAGGAATGCCCGTCGCACGGATACACCGCGGCACCGATAACCTGTGCGGTATGACCAACGAGCCAATTCCACGTCACGATGAGCACGATGAGGATCTGCCCGAGCAGATTCGCGTGCGTCGTGACAAGCGGCAACGGCTATTGGATGCCGGCCAGGAGCCGTATCCAGTTCGAGTTCCGATCACGCACACAATCGACCAGATCCGGGTCGCCTATGCGGACCTCGAGATCGATGTCGCCACAGGTGACTCCGTCAGCATTGCTGGTCGTGTGATCTTCCAGCGCAATACTGGAAAGCTCTGCTTTGCCACGCTACGGGCGGGCGACGGATCGGAGATTCAGGCCATGTTGTCACTCGACAAGGTGGGTGAGGAACGGCTTGCTGACTGGAAGTCCGATGTTGATCTCGGCGACCATGTCGCAGTACAAGGCGAAGTCATTACCTCCCGACGTGGTGAGTTGAGTGTGCTCGCCGACAGTTGGCAGCTGGCCGCGAAGTCGCTGAGGCCACTTCCCGTTGCCCACAAGCCTCTCGCCGAGGAAACGCGGGTTCGCCAGCGTTACGTTGACCTGATCGTTCGACCGCAGGCCCGCGAGATTGCGAGGTTGAGAATCCGCACGGTTGCGTCGCTGCGTGAGAGTTTGACGGCACGTGGTTACGTTGAAGTCGAAACACCGATGCTTCAAACTCTGCATGGTGGGGCGACGGCACGACCCTTCGTCACTCACTCGAACGCTTTCGACATCGATGTGTTCTTACGGATTGCGCCTGAACTATTTCTCAAGCGGTGCGTTGTCGGCGGACTCGAACGAGTATTTGAGATCAACCGCAATTTCCGCAACGAGGGCGCGGACTCCACTCACTCACCGGAGTTCGCGATGCTCGAGTACTACGAGGCCTACGCGGACTATCGCGATATGGCACGAACCACTCGCGAGCTGATCCAGTCAGCCGCTATCGCTGCACATGGATCACTGCAGTTCACTCGGATGGATGGGCAGGAGCGAGATTTCTCGGGTGACTGGGACGAGGCCTACGTCTACCCGTCTGTTTCAGCGGCAGTAGGACGTGAGATCACACCGCAGACCCCGGTCGACGTGCTTCGCGAGCTCTGCGAGGCGGTTGACATCAAGCCAGAGAAGACGTGGGTCCCGGGCAAGTACGTCGAGGAATTGCTCGAACACCATGTCGTTGCCCAATTCACCCGGCCGACTTTTGTATATGACTATCCCGAAGACACCTCACCACTGGTGCGAGCGCATCGAGAGTTGCCCGGAGTGGTGGAGAAGTGGGATCTGTACATCGACGGTGCTGAGCAAGGCACGGGTTATTCAGAGTTGATCGACCCCGTGATTCAACGCGAACGGCTCGTGGCTCAGTCTGCGCTCAAGGCCGGCGGCGATGTGGAAGCAATGCAGGTAGACGAGGACTTCTTACGCGCCCTGGAGTACGGCATGCCTCCGAGTGGAGGAGTTGGCATGGGCGTCGATCGGTTGCTGATGAATCTGACGGGGTTAAACATCCGCGAGACCATCCTGTTCCCGTTGGTGAAACCCGAATGAGTGTCGACAGTGACCTCCAGATCCGGCCTGCCCGGACCTCTGACGTCAAGGTGATCCGTGACCTCGTAGATACGTATGCACCGGACCGTCGTCTGCTGTCCAAAGCCACGGTCACACTGTACGAAGATGTTCCCGAGTTCCTGGTTGTTGAGCGGGATGGTGTCACGATCGCATGTGGTGCAGTGCACGTGATGTGGGAAGACCTTGCTGAGGTGAGAACTGTTGCAGTTGCTCCTGACGCGCGCGGTCAGGGTGTTGGCAGTTTCCTACTGACCTCGTTGATGGATCGTGCCCGTGATCTTGGGGTGAAGCGGGTGTTCTGCCTCACCTTCGAAACGCGTTTCTTTGCAGCGCACGGATTCGTCGAGATTGACGGGGCACCGGTCGACCATGCCGTCTTCGAGCAACTCCTTCAGTCGTACGACGAAGGTGTCGCGGAGTTCCTCGATCTTGAACGCGTTAAACCCAACACCTTGGGCAATGTGCGGATGTTGCGCATCCTTTAGTCGTTGCCAGTAATGCGGTGGCAATGAACTCCCGGACGCGCATCAACCGGTGTTGCGCAGTCCCGTGGCGATTCCGTTAATCGTCACCATCAGTGCGCGACGAAGGGTTGATTCGGGCTCTTCACCACGACGTCGTTCATCGCGGATTCGCCGTAGCAACTGCACTTGCATGAGTTGAAGTGGCAGCAGATATTGATCGCGGGTTGCCAGCGTTGATGCCAGAGATGGTTGAGAGCCGAGAATGTGACCGGTTCCGGTAAGTGCAAGAACCTCCCGCACAGTGCGCTCATGCTCCTGGGTGATAGCCGTGAACAGATGCTGCAACTCCGGCGGTACCAACTCGTCGACGTAGTGACCCGCAACAGTGAGATCTGTTTTCGCGAGCGTCATTTCGACATTGGAAATGAAGTTCGAGAAGAAGTGCCATTCGCTGTGCATTTCTTGTAGAACGCCACCGAAGCCGGCCTCGCGGGCTGCCTGCAGTCCAGATCCAACACCGAACCAGCCTGGCACGATCTGCCGTGATTGCGTCCAGCCGAAAACCCATGGGATTGCGCGCAATGCGTCGATGCCTGCGTCGGCTGACGCCCGCCGGGCCGGTCGCGAGCCAAGGTGCATGTCGGCAAGTTCCTCGACAGGGGTAGACGTGGCGAAGTAACGGGGTAAGTCGGGGTGATCGATCAGGGAGCGGTACGTCGATTGCGCATGGGCGGAGATGTGGTTCATTGCGGTATCCCACACCGCTAGTTGATCACGTGATGCGCGTGATTTCTGGTGCAGGACAGTTGCTTCTAGGACAGCAGCCAACAGGAGTTCAAGGTTCTCGCGGGCAAGCGTTGGCAGTAGGTACTTGTCCGAAATCACTTCGCCTTGTTCGGTGAGTTTGATTTCACCATTGAGTACGCCCCAGGGCTGCGACAGCACTGCGTCATAGGTTGGGCCACCACCGCGACCGACGGTGCCACCGCGACCATGGAAAAGGCGCAACTGAACACCGTGGTTTCGGGCGACGTCCCGCAGTCGTCGTTGGGCGAGGTGGATCTCCCATTGCGAGGTCGTGATACCGGCGTCCTTGTTCGAATCGGAGTATCCGAGCATCACCTCCTGAACATCACCGCGTGCGGCCACGATCGATCGGTAATGCGGCTCGCTGAGCAGGGCGTCGAGGATCCCGTCTGCATGACGGAGTTCTTCGACGGTCTCCAAGAGCGGGACGAAGCCGATCTTGGCCATTGCTGAATGGATATCGATGAGCCCGGCCTCGCGGGCCAGAACTGCGGCCGCCAGCACGTCGTCGGCACCTTGTGTCATGGAAATGATGTACGTATCGCAGACATCGGCTCCGTGTCGATCAATGGCCTCGCTAATAGCCTCAAATGTTCGGTAGGTCCGAAGGTCGTCCCCCGAAAGTGGAGGTGGGTTAGACGCCAGCGGACGGCGTGAGCCCAGTTCACGGGATAGCAGTTGGAATCGATGGTCGCGGGGGAGGTCCTCGTATCGCCAACCCTGCTCGCCGAGTCGATTGATTAACACTGCCACCGCAGCATGATGGGCAGCGGCATGCTCTCGAACATCGAGCGTTACCAGGGCTAGGCCAAAGGCAGCGATATTGCGAATCGCGCTGTCGACCAACCCGTGCGCTGCGAGTTCACCGCGGTTACTCAGCAAGGATGTACGGATAACCATCAGGTCATCAAGTAGTTCACGGGTGGTGGCATAGTCGCGACCATTGCGGTGTGGTGTTTTCGCCGCGATACGCGACCTGGTGTTGAGCAACTTGTGACGAATGCACGTCAATTTCAGCCGGTACGGCTCTTCGGCGTTCAGTCGTCGATAACGAGGGTCGAGGTCGGTTAACAATTCGAGGTCACGTGCCAAGGATTGCTCAAGCTCGACGGAGATGGAGTTGAGCCGCTCTGATACCGACAAGTTTTCCAACAGGTCGTCGATGATGGGCAGGAGATCGCGCACAGCGTGATCGCGCACGAGGTCGACCACGGCGAGTGTCACGTCCGGGGTGACGAATGGATTACCGTCCCGGTCCCCGCCAATCCACGAACCGAACGACAGTGGCCGAGCATCGGGGGCAAGCGTGACTCCGATAGTTGACAGGGCATAACTCAATTCGTCGAGCACCTCGGCCGCCGGTCCCTGGGCCAAGTCGTCGAGATAGAACAGCGCGTTGCGCGCCTCATCGAGTACCTCGGGGCGATCGAGGCGAAGTTCATCGGTCTGCCATAGGAGATCGACGATTTCGGCAAGTTGGGTTTTGATTCGGGGGTTTTCAAGTGAGTCGCCAGTGTGCTCTGCACGATCGAGCAGATCAGCAATAGTGCGAAGCTTGAGCAGCACAGATCGGCGAGCGGCCTCGGTTGGGTGAGCGGTGAAAACGGGGCGAGCAGCCATGCGCGAGACAGCGCTCTGCACCTGCGCAGTGGTGAGGTGATTGGACTCAAGGGCGCTGCCGATGCGCTGGGTTGCAGTGGTCAACGGATTACCGGCGGTTCGTCGAGCCTGTCGCTGCACCCGTGCGCGATGTACCTGCTCAGCCACATTCGCTAAGTGAAAGTACGTCGAGAAGGCACGGGCTAACGCAGTGGTCGTGGCAAGGTCGATGTCGTCGAGGAAATCTGACGTCGATGACAGATCGTTGCGTGCCAGAAGGCGCACCTGTTCAACGAGACCCAACAGCTCGGGCGAGTCCTGTCGGACAAGGGTGCCGCCCAAGAGTTCGCCGAGGACACGAATATCGGCTCGAAGTGCGGCCATGTCCTCATGGTTGACCGGCTGCCCGAGTTGGGCGGCGCCGGAATCGCGGGGGCCGTCGGCCGTAGCAAGGTGAGTCACGTGTGCTTGGTCCGTCTCGTCGAAAGTTTCGCAGGACGGCGCGGCCGCATTGACGCACCTATGTCAGTCTAGCCGTCTGGGCTCAGAAACGTGACGCGGGTCACGTGGAAAAGGATCTACGAGGTCGTGACGTAAACGTGCATATCGCATTGCACAATGTGGTTTTTGATCATGAAATCAAACAAACCTGTCCCAACGGCCGAGTTTTCAATGCTTTTTCGTCTGTATATTCATGGGGTAATGCTCGTACATGATGTGAAAGGCTTTTCAGATGGCGCAGAAAGTTCAGGTGACACTTGTCGACGACCTTGATGGTGGGTCGGCAGACGAAACGATTTCATTCTCGGTAGACGGCATTAACTATGAAATTGATCTTTCGGCCGAGAATGCGAAGAAACTTCGTGATGCTGTTGCGCGCTACGTGGAAGCCGGCCGACGCGTGAGCGCAAACCGCCGCGGTGCTGGTGCGCGGTCGCGTGCGGGTGGTCCGAATCCGGCCGCAATCCGCGAATGGGCGCGCAGCCAGGGTATGGCAGTGAGTGAACGTGGTCGGATTAGCGCCGATCTGATGGCGCAATATCAGGCGTCGCGCGGGTAACACCGACGTATCGTTGTGCCCACTTCTGATTTAGGGAGGTGGGCACAACGCATTTATGGGTGGATGACCTCTGCGACGAACTCTCCCTGCGGCTGTTGGTGCAGGGCCCAAAAACGATCTGCGATGACGACGGGCTCAAAACCGGGTTTGCCGACAAGGCCATTGATAATGACCGTGGCAACGTGAATGTTGGTGTCAGCAAGATCAGCTGCCAAACTCGCAACGAGATTTCGTAATGCCGCTTTCGCCATTCCAAGTGCCGTGCTTGGAGGCCATGGTTTGAGTGCAAGCCCACCACCGGTGAACAGTAGTGAGCCGGCGTCGCGTTGTCGCATGGCGGGGAGAACTTCCTGGGCGGCAATTAATGCTCCCACCGCACCGATGGTGAACGCCTCGACAGCGTCCTGGACAGGTAATGCATCGGGACGTCCCGATGGGTTGATTGAGGCGTTGAACAACAGCACGTCCGGATCGCCTAAATTGGCTCTGATCTGGGCAAACGCTTCTCGAAGGGACGATTCGCTCCCACTATCGGCGGTGAACCCAACCGCCGTGATTCCGGCTTGTGCAAGCTCGGTCACGTACTGAGCCAAGGCGTCCTGACGTCGGGCGATCAAGGCCACGGTGAAGCCCTCGGAGCCAAAACGTTGGGCTAGGGCTAACCCCATTCCAGGGCCCGCGCCCACGACAACAGCAATCATGCTGTCAACCTAGACGATCGCCTTGCTGGGCTGAACGTCAACCGGTTCACCGTGGGCGTAACCCAATGTGGAAGAGGAAATGTGCCCTAAGAGTTATCTCAGCAAGAGCCCCGGCAGATACCGGGCTAGGCTTGGCTAACACCCGTCATTTGCGACGGTATGCGGTAGAGGAGTTGCGCATGTTCGAGAGGTTTACCGACCGGGCGCGTCGGGTTGTTGTTCTTGCCCAAGAAGAGGCACGAATGCTCAACCACAACTACATCGGAACTGAGCACATCCTGCTCGGTCTCATCCACGAGGGTGAGGGTGTAGCTGCCAAGGCGCTAGAGTCATTGGGCATCTCCTTGGAGGCGGTGCGTCAGCAGGTCGAAGAGATCATTGGTCAGGGCCAGCAGGCTCCATCGGGCCACATTCCCTTCACCCCGCGCGCCAAGAAGGTTCTTGAGCTCTCGCTTCGTGAGGCACTGCAGCTCGGCCACAACTACATCGGCACCGAGCACATCCTGCTTGGTCTGATCCGTGAGGGCGAGGGTGTTGCAGCCCAGGTTCTCGTGAAGCTCGGCGCCGACCTCAACCGAGTCCGCCAGCAGGTCATCCAGTTGCTGTCCGGATATCAGGGCAAGGAGCCGGCTGCGGCTGGTGGACCGGCCGAAGGCACTCCGTCAACGTCGCTGGTCTTGGATCAGTTTGGACGCAACCTCACGCAGGCTGCTCGTGAAGGCAAGCTCGATCCGGTAATCGGCCGCGAAAAGGAAATCGAGCGCGTGATGCAGGTCTTGTCGCGCCGTACGAAGAACAACCCTGTCCTGATTGGCGAGCCCGGTGTGGGAAAGACCGCGGTTGTCGAGGGCTTGTCCCAGATGATCGTCAAGGGTGAAGTGCCCGAGACGCTCAAGGACAAGCAGCTCTACACACTCGATCTAGGTGCGCTGGTTGCTGGTAGTCGATACCGCGGTGACTTCGAAGAGCGTTTAAAGAAGGTGCTCAAGGAGATCCGCACTCGCGGTGACATCATCTTGTTTATCGATGAGATGCACACGCTTGTCGGCGCAGGG
>CANGPO010000034.1 GCA_947455705.1 Actinomycetota bacterium
CGCGGTGGGATTCGATGGAGTGATCGTCGTGAGGACTTCCGAACCGAGGTGCTTGGTTTGGTTAAGGCGCAGATGGTGAAGAACGCGGTAATCGTCCCGGTGGGAGCCAAGGGCGGCTTTTATGTCAAACGCTCACCGGATCCAAGTGTGGACCGTGATGCGTGGTTGGCCGAAGGTATTTCCTGTTACCGCCTTTTCATCAGTGCACTGCTCGACATCACCGACAATCTCGCAGGCGGTGTCGTGGTACCTCCGACGGATGTTGTTCGTTACGACGCCGACGATCCGTATCTGGTTGTGGCCGCGGATAAGGGCACCGCGACATTCAGTGATATCGCAAACGATGTAGCAATGTCCTACGGGTTCTGGCTCGGGGATGCGTTTGCCTCCGGTGGGTCGGCAGGCTACGACCACAAGGCGATGGGAATCACCGCCCGAGGTGCGTGGGAGTCGGTTAAACGTCACTTCCGCGAACGCGGCATTGACACGCAGACTCAGGACTTCACCGTGGTGGGTGTTGGCGATATGAGTGGTGATGTTTTCGGGAACGGCATGCTGCTTTCTGAACACATCCGGCTTATCGCGGCGTTCGATCATCGACACATCTTCATCGATCCTGCCCCTGATGCGGCCACCTCCTTTGTGGAACGTCGACGCCTGTTTAACCTGCCGCGCTCGAGTTGGGCCGATTACGATCTTGGGCTCATAAGTCATGGCGGTGGCATTTTCGCGCGCAGTTCCAAATCCATTCCGGTGTCCCCAGAAATCAGGTCGGCACTTGGGATCGATGCGGAGGTCGACACGATGACTCCGCAGGAGTTGATGAAGGCGGTTCTCGTCGCCCCCGTCGATCTGTTGTGGAACGGTGGCATCGGTACCTACGTTAAGGCGTCGAGTGAAAGCAACGCAGATGTCGGCGATAAGTCCAATGACGCCATCCGCATCAACGGGTCACAGCTTCGTGCACATGTGGTTGGCGAAGGTGGAAACCTTGGCTTCACCCAGCTTGGCCGTATCGAGGCGGCGCGAGTCGGCGTCAAGCTCAACACGGATGCCATCGATAACAGTGCGGGTGTCGATACCTCCGACCATGAGGTGAATATCAAGATTCTTCTTGATGACGTTGTACGCGATGGCCAACTCACAACCCCCCAACGCGATGAGTTCCTTGCCGGCATGACTGCTGAGGTGGCCGAACTCGTCCTGGCTGATAACTACGCGCAAAACATCGCGTTGGGTAACGATCGTGCGCTGGCTGTTGCGATGTTGAGCGTGCAAAAGCGATTCATTAGGGCGATGGAAAGTAGTGGTGACCTCGATCGCGTGATCGAGTTCTTGCCCACTGATTCCGATATGGATCAACGTATTTCGACCGGCCACGGACTCACGTCGCCAGAGCTGGCAGTGCTCTTGGCGTACGCGAAGATTACGTTGACGACTGAATTAACCGAATCGTCACTTGCTGATGAGCCATGGTTCGAATCTGTGTTGCGGGGATACTTCCCTGCGCCGGTCGTCGAGCGCTATGGCGACATCCTCGGCAGTCACCCGCTGCGTCGGCAGATCATCACAACGGTGATCTCGAATGACATGATCAACGATGGTGGCTCAACCTATGTGTTCCGCGCTATCGAAGAAACGGGTGCGGGCGCGGTCGAAATCGCTCGTGCGTTCACGGTCTCGCGTGAAGTGTTCGGGCTAAATGATTTCTGGGACAGGATCAACGAGCTCGATAACGACATTCCAACTGCCGCGCAGACGGCCATGTATCTCGAATCGCGACGGTTGCTGGATCGAGCAACACGTTGGCTGATCATGGCACGTGGTGGTCGCGTCGATGTAGCGGCCGAGATTGCTCGGGTTGGTGACGATCTCAAGCGGATGTCGCGCCAGGTTTCCGATCTGCTCGTCGGTGTTGAGCACGATCGTCTCGTTCATCGCACAGATGAGCTCGTTGCACTCGGCGCTCCGTATGAGTTGGCGTTGGAAACTGCGTCGCTACTCGATGCCTACGGGTTGCTCGATGTGGTCGAGGTTGCACGCCTGACGGGTAACGATGCAGGTGATGTTGCCCGGCTCTACTTCGTGCTTAGCGAGCGCTACGAGGTAGACGTGATGCTGTCACGCATCACTCAACTGCCCCGAGATGATCGATGGGGGTCGCTGGCTCGAATGGCCCTTCGATCAGATCTTTATGGCGCACTATCGGGGCTAACGCGAGCTGTGGTTGAGGCCACTCCCGAAATGACCGACCCAGTCAAGCGGGTTGAGATTTGGGAATCTCAACAAGCTGAAGGGTTGGCCCGGGCACGTGCAACCTTGGACGAAATCGCCGCTCTCGAGACCTTCGATGTAGCCACCCTTTCGGTGGCATTACGGACGATTCGTACCCTCGTTCGCTGATTCCGTGCTTGTCGTCGCAGGCGGCCTCTCACCTGCGATAACGCAGAATCCCTTGGTGTGAGGGCGATATGGGCGTCCCCCACATGGACGATTCGCAATATCCACAAGTCGGTACGAAATGTACATTTCCACATTATTCGGTTCTTCGCGTTGGCGACTGCCGAATCAGGGGGAGCATGGCGCACTCACGTAGTGCTGCTGTTGTTTGTGGAGGTGGTGAACCATGTCAGGACTCGGATTGTCAGATCTCACGTCGCGGGCGCTTGGCGTGCATCAGGCGGGGTCAGGTAGAGCGGGCGTACGTCACGCCGGGTCGATCGACTCACGGCCGCATGCTTCGGGTGCGACGATGGCTGCGCTACTCGACGATGTTCGCGATGCGATGCGCGATCGCAGCTCTGGTGGCGATTCGGCCGCATTGCGCACGACCATCGCAGATGTCATGGATTCGTACATTGGGTCTGATCCCCACTTCGGTGATCCCCAGGAAGTTGAACGGATCGCTCAGTACCTCGAGAGTGAGATCTCTGGCTTCGGGCCGTTGCAGCGGCTGTTCGATGACCCGGCGATCGAGGAGATCTGGTGGAACGAACCGTCGCGGGTCTGGTGCGCACGTCGTGGACGCAGTGAGCTCACCACTGTCGTCCTGACTGAGTCCTCCGCCCGCGATCTCGTCGAACGGATGTTGGCCTCGAGTGGTCGACGTGTTGACGTCAGTTCACCGTTCGTCGACGCTGTTTTAAGTGATGGCTCACGTTTACACGTCGCGATTCCGGACGTCACGCGGCGGCACTGGGTAGTCAACATTCGTAAGCATGTTGCTCCGGCGTCGCGACTTGAGGATCTCGTTCACCTGGGTTCGTTGACCGCGCCAGCGGCAGCATTCCTGCAGGCAGCGGTTGTGGCGGGTCTGAACATTGTTGTGGCCGGCGGTACACAGGCAGGTAAGACGACCCTTCTCGGCTGTTTGCTCAATGCGGTTCCTGCCTCTGAACGCATCATCACCTGTGAAGAAGTATTCGAGCTTCGACTTGATCGGCCGGATTGGGTTGCTATGCAAACCCGCCAGTCTGGGTTAGAAGGCACAGGCGAAATCACGTTGCGGCGCCTTGTGGTTGAGGCCCTTCGTATGCGGCCCCACCGCTTGATCGTCGGGGAGGTTCGTCAGGCCGAGGCTCTGGACCTACTCATCGCCTTGAACTCAGGTATGCCGGGGTTAACCAGCGTGCACGCCAACAGCGCCCGAGATGCGTTGACCAAGTTGAGCATTTTGCCCATGCTTGCGGGTGAAAATGTGACCTCGTCGTTCGTCGTGCCGACCATCGCATCAAGTGTCGATCTGGTGATCCATGCCCACACGACATCCAGTGGGCACCGACGAGTCCGAGAAGTTATCGCGGTTTCTGGCCGTATCGAAGGTGACGTCATCGAAACCTCGGACATCTTCACAACGGTCAACGGCGAATTAGTTCGAGCCAATGGGTATCCACCACATCTTGAACGTTTCCACTCCGCTGGGATTGATCTTGCCGAACTTCTCGGTGGCCCCCATGGGTGAATTTCTGGGCTTGTTGTTTGGCTTGGGCATACTCCTGATTGCCCGATCGCTCTGGTTCCCAGCAACGGCTAGCGGCCTACCTGTCGAGCAAACCGAGGGGTCGACGGTGACGGTAGTGCCGCCCACGTCGTCACACGGAGTGCCGCGACCTTTGAGAATGTTAAACCTGCGGATCGTCGCGGCAATGCTTGCAAGTGGTCTCGCAGGCGCCGTATTGATGCTGATTGTGACCACGTCCATTGTGGTGGCCGTTGTCTTTGGACTTCTGGTGGGATCGCTACCCATGTCCATCTTGACTCGGCGTTCGGCCAGAATCCGTGAAGCTAGAATCGCATCGTGGCCTGATGCTGTTGACGATCTCGCATCGGCGGTGCGCGCTGGGATGTCACTACCGGACGCGGTGGCCGCACTCGCCGAGCGTGGTCCCATCCAGCTACGTCAGCCGTTTGCGACCTTTGCGGACGAATTTCGACGCACCGGAGCCTTTTCATCATGTCTCGAAATGCTTCGCGCTGAACTTGATGATCCGACGGGGGATCGCGTCATCGAGGCGTTGAGATTAGCCCGCGAGGTCGGAGGTACCGAACTCGGTCGCCTGCTACGAACCTTGTCGAACGTCCTGCGTGAGGATTCGCGCGCACGAGCTGAATTGATTGCACGACAGAGCTGGTCGATCAATGCTGCCCGGCTCGCAGTAGCCGCCCCGTGGGTAACGCTGCTTATGCTCTCACTTCGTCCGGGTGCACTGAGCTGTTATGACTCGGTGCAGGGGGCGATTGTTCTTGCCATTGCTGCGGTTATGAGTGCGGTTGCGTACGCGATCATGCGTCGAATCGGTCGGCTGCCGCAAGAGCAGCGGAGTCGTGTGTCATGAGCGGGTTGGGTGCACTGATTGGTCTTGTGCTGAGCGTTGGGCTAGTTATCAGCATTGTCGGGTTCGCCGGTAGGCGACCACTTCCGATCTCACAACGGGTGGCGCCGTATCTGGGACGCCGAGGTGATGTTGCACCGCGGGCAAGCAACGGCAGTCTGGCTGATGACGGATCAACTCTTGGCGCGATCTATCTGCCACTGGTGCGAGATGTTGTTCGCTTCATTGATCGCAATAGCGCCACTCGCTCTGCATTGGAACGTCGACTGGCCTCGGCGGGCATGCAGATGACGGTTGCAGAATTTCGACTCCAGCAGCTCACCTGGGTTGTTGCTGCAGGGGGCATTGGCCTTGGTTCGTGTCTGATCTTCAAGGCGTCGGGTCATGATTTTGCCGTGCTGCCGGCGCTGATTTTTGTGCTGATCTCCGCGGGCGTTGGATGGTTGCTGCGGGACTACCTGCTCACGCGTACCGTCACTCGTCGTCGTGATTACGTGCGCGCGAGCCTTCCCGGCGTCGCAGAACTACTTGCCCTTGCCGTGGCGTCAGGGGAATCAGCACATGCTGCGCTGGAACGGGTTGGGCGCACGATGCATGGACCGTTGGCCGATGAATGTGCGCGGGCCTGTGATGAAACGTCAACGGGTGTTGGCTTCATTGAATCACTTGAGCGCATGGCAGATCGGCTCGATGTCGTTGCTGTTCGCCGCTTCGTTGATGGGTTATCGATTGCTGTATCGCGAGGCACCCCGTTGGCTGACGTACTTCGAGCACAGGCAGCTGATGCTCGCGCGGATCGACATCGAGCTCTCCTGGAACTTGCCGGCCGCAAGGAAGTGCTGATGTTGATCCCGCTTGTCTTTCTCATCTTGCCGACCGTCGTTCTGGTCGCGCTCTTTCCAGCAATGTCCGCTCTCACATCTGTAACACCGTAAGTCGCTACGCATCAATGCTCGTGCCAATTCGACAACACAAGGGAGTCATCATGATCGACCGTATTACTCGTCTCTACACCAAGGCCTCACTTCGACTTTCTGATGAGCGCGGAGATGTGCCGGGCTGGGTCCTGGTGGCAGTGATGACTGCGGGCCTAGTTACAGCCCTGTGGTTGGTGGCCGATACCCAACTCAAGACCGTTCTCCAGCGGGCGCTCACCAGCGTCTCGAAGCCGTGATCGCACCTGCGCGCTTTCATCATTGTGAACGAGGCTCGGCGCCGATCCAGTTCGTCGTTGCGCTTCCGGTTTTGGTGCTGATTTCGTTGGCGGTCATTCAGATGGTGATCGTGCTTCATATTCGAGCCACGCTCACCTCTGCTGCAACCGAAGGGGCTCGTTCGGCCGCTCTCTCTGGTGCGACGCCAGCGCGTGGCGTACAACGTATCCGTTCGGCCTTGGCTGGAGATATTGCATCATCGGCTGTCGACTCGATTGTGATTCGCCCGCAAACCATAAGTGGCACAAGGGTTATGGAGGCCACGATTTCAGCGCACGTCCCAATCGTCGGCATGATTGGTACAGCTAAGTTGCTGATCCGTGGTCATGCGCTGTTGGAGGCGTAGTCATGGGGAGATTCATTCGTGCCGACGACGAGGGCTCCGTCGTTTTGGAAGTTGTGGTGCTAGGGGTCGGACTGTTGGTGCCATTGCTGTTCGGCGCGATCTCCATCATGGACGTCGAGGCAGCGAGGTTCGCGGCCACCTCGGCAGCTCGCGAAGCGGCGAGAGCCTATGTGACGGCGCCGACCGTCGTGCAGGCACGTGCGCGAGCAACCATGGCTGCCCGACTGGTTCTCCAGGATGCGCAGCGATCACCGGTGACGCCAGCCGTCACGTGTGTTGGCGGATGCCTGCGCCCTGGCTCCCATGTGAACGTGACCGTCAGTCTTGCGGTGTCTCTGCCACTACTTGGCCGATCTGCTCTGACCGTCTCGTCCACTGAATCAATGCCCGTCGACCGCTTTCGAGATGCACCATGAACGCGCGATTCCGCGGGGCAGGCGGGTCGGCAATGCGTCGAGTGATAGCCAATGAGGCAGGCTCAATGATCCCGCTTGTACTGGGCATGCTTCTGATCACGACGTTGCTGGTGACCGTTGTAACGGATGTGGGTTCGATGTGGTTAGCCCGACGGTCACTTCAGGCCACGGTTGATGGCGCTGCACTTGCAGGATCTCGCGCGGTCGATCTGGCCGCCATTTATGCGGGCCAATCGCGCGGCAGGTTGACGTTGGATTCATCCGCTGCGAGTCAAGCGGTGCGTGACTTCGTGGCCATCAGCCCGTCGATACGTCAGTTGAGATCCTTTCGCGTTACGGCGATTCACGTTTCCGGATCGACCATCACGGTTCGGGTTCAGGCGACGATTCGCCCGCCCTTCATCTCACTGCTGAGTAGCCATGACGTTCAGATCGTTGCCCAAGCTTCAGCAGAGACGATTACCCGCTAGTGCGCGCGTGCTTAGGCTAAGGAGCAGCCGTGATTGACCATGGCCCTGATGCATCAATCGTGATGACCGTTGGGCCGGCAGTTGCCGGCACGGTGCCGGAGTAATTTCCGATTGCATTTACCAGCAAGTTCGGCAACTGCGCGTACTGAACAACCGAGAAATTCGTGCTCGTTTTTGCGGTGTGAACGATCTTCCAGTTTTGTGCTGGCCCGAAGTAGATGTAGACGGAGTTACTCACACCCTTGGCTGGCAGGGCAAGAGTGGGCGCCTTATCCAGCGGTGAAATCGTGATCCGCCATGGGCCATTCGCGTCGATCTTCAACTTGGTGGCTTTAGCCCCAACGCTGACAAGTCCGTACGCCGTCGTGCCCACATACGGGCCGGCGGTGTCTACCAGCAGGCCCCCGGTGGGGGTGTTGTCTGCGGCCAACTCGGTGATGGCGAAAACCCCAGCGCCCGTTGCACTCGCGGCCACGATTCCATAATCCGAACCAGCCGGAAGATCAATGACACTTGCGCCGGTGCCCGTTTTCGTTACGGGAGTAAAGGTGCCGTAACGCGCCGTGATCTGTGCAACGCCAGTACCGGAGGGTGCGGGAGTCGCCGAGCCTGAGGTGGAGTCAGTGGGGCTTGCACTCGTCGTCGCGGAGGTTGTGCCTGACGGTGACGTGGACGTTGACGGACTCACCGATGGGCTGCCAGTGGGGCTGGTTGATGACGATGGTGTGGGTGTCGGGAGCGGATCGTCTGAGGTTCGGTTCGAGAGCGCGAATGCGCCGATAGCCAGGAGGGCGAGTGTGCCGGCAATTGCCCAGAACCACCAGCGCTTATAGATGGGCTGCACATCGACGCCCCCACTGGGCGAGTCGAGGAAGGAAAGGTCAGGTGGTGGCTCGTCATCGGTGAAGAAATCAGAGCCCGTGGGCGCTGGTAGGCCCGGTGCGACGGTGCCCTGGGTGGCCACGCCCGATGTCACGGCGGCTGCACCGACGACGGCAGTGATGGGGGTAACGGCGGCCGCCGTTGGCTCAGTCTCAAGTGGTGCTGGGTCTACGGGCTGCTCCGCTGGTTCAGGTGACAGGGCCGGACCGTCTTCTGCCGGAACCCATTCGTGCCCGGTCCACATGTATCCGTTGGCAATCTCGCCCACGTGGTAGTAACGGGTCCATTCCACGCCCGTCCAGATGTAGCCATTGGCGATGTCACCGATCTGGTACTCGATGGGTGGCTCGCTCATCTGGCTCCTCGGACAATCCCCTGTCGCCGTATTTCGCAGACGTTATGGACTGCCAGGCGCGTATATATACGTTATCAGCCAACTTGTGACGGTTTCCCTGCCGAATGGACCCACGCGGATGAAGCTCGCTGAGTTCCGACTAGTCTGGCCACGTGGCTATTGATCCGTCCGAGCATTTGCGTGAACTCGACGCGACGTTGACGAGCATTGAGAAGGTGCTCGACGTTCCATCGTTGCGTCAAGAAGTTGAGCGCCTCGAAGTTGAAGCCAGTGCACCAGATCTGTGGGACGACCAGGCCAAGGCTCAGGTTGTGACCTCGCGGCTTTCCTTCGTGCAGGGTGAGATCAATCGCGTGACGTCTTTGCGGCAACGACTTGAAGATGTTGGCGTGATGTTTGAACTCGCTGATGAGATGGGCGATGACGACACGCGCGGGGAAGCCGATCGCGAATTGGACGCGGTAGCTAAGTCGATCGGTGAGCTCGAGGTTCGTACCTTGCTCTCGGGTGAGTATGACTCACGCGAGGCGCTGATCACCGTGCGTGCTGAGGCCGGTGGTGTTGATGCGGCGGACTGGGCGGAAATGCTGCTTCGCATGTACACCCGATACTGCGAACGCCATGGGTGGCAGTACGAGGTTTACGACACCTCGTACGCAGAAGAAGCTGGGATCAAGTCTGCGACGTTCGCGGTTAAGGCGCCCTATGCCTACGGAACGATGTCCGTTGAGCAGGGCACCCATCGCCTCGTTCGGATTTCACCGTTCGACAACCAAGGTCGTAGGCAAACCTCGTTCGCTGGGATCGAAGTTATCCCGGTAGTCGAGCAGACAGACCATATCGAGATCCCAGAAGATGAACTGCGCGTTGATGTTTATCGCTCCAGCGGACCAGGTGGCCAAGGGGTTAACACCACGGACTCCGCAGTGCGGTTGACCCACCTTCCGACCGGCATCGTCGTTTCATGTCAGAACGAGCGCTCACAGATTCAGAACCGGGCTTCAGCGATGGCAGTGCTTCAGGCAAAACTGCTCGAGCGTAAGCGCCAAGAAGAGCAGGCCAAGATGGATGCGCTTAAGGGTGACACCGCTGGATCGTGGGGAAACCAAATGCGCTCCTATGTGCTGCACCCGTACCAAATGGTCAAGGATCTACGGACCGAGGTTGAGACGGGCAACACCACAGCCGTCCTCGACGGTGAGATTGACGACTTCATTGAAGCTGGAATCCGTTGGCGGCGGACGGGGTCCTAAGCCGGCCCACGTGGTTAGGCCACCAGTGTGAATGCACCGGGAATTGCTCGGGTTTCACGCTGGGGTGCCGTTACTGTCCGTAAGAGGGTGGCTCTAACGGCACCGCTGGTGTTCACATGGGGATTCCCCAGAGTGGCCAAATCGGGTTATCCTGTGGATGAGGCCAGTGTGACTGGTGGGGCGAAAGTTATGAACGATTGGGGGAGGCGATGAGAAACCGTCTCGTTGTAGGCCTCGTCGGGGCGTGCGTACTAGGTGGTCCTGTCCTGGTGACTGCACCTGCTTTCGCTGCTGACCCAACTCCCTCTGTCGCACCTGAGACTGGTGGCGGTGCAACCTGTAGCGGATCAACGTCCGCTGGCTGTGGCCAAGAAGGCTCGGGATCTGGAACATCAACTGGCTCAGGCAATTCCGGCGGTTCGTCAACGCCGACGACTACCTCAGCCGGTACCTCATCGACCTCGTCGTCGAACCTTCCCACCACGTTGCCGTCGAC
This sequence comes from Actinomycetota bacterium, assembly GCA_947455705.1. GTDB lineage: Bacteria > Actinomycetota > Actinomycetes > S36-B12 > CAIYMF01 > Longivirga. The sequence continues at coordinate 10,265 of CANGPO010000034.1, forward strand.
CGGAAACTCCGCTGGCAACCAGCTCGCGCACACGGGGACTGCGCAATCGGTTGGCTTTGCGCTCGCTGGTGGCGTACTTGTGGCGGCCGGCGCTGGGCTGATCAGCCTTGGCCGTCGCTGTTCGGCCGCCTGAATCTGACGTCGTAAATCTGACGTCCGGGTGTTGCGAAGTCCGCGCACCCGGGCATCGCTCGCCTAGGTGAAATAACCCACTATGACCCATTTCACCTGAAATAGGTCTGCAACCCTTTGACCTGCAACGATAGTGAGCAGAGGGTTCACGTGGTGCACATTTCTTTCCCAGCGAACCCGCGCTCGCGTCGCGTGGACCAACGAACGGCTCGACCCCACGTAGACTCGAAGCTGGGCCGCGACTCTGATAACCGATCAGAGTGCGCCGGTATGTGAAAGTCCGCAACGAACGACACGACGAACGACACAACGGCGAACGACACAACGAACGACAAGGGGAGAGCCAGTGATCCGGTTCGACAACGTCACCAAGCTGTACGCCAATCAGGCGCGGCCGGCGTTGGACAACCTGAGTGTTGAGATCGAGAAGGGCGAGTTCGTCTTCCTCGTCGGATCTTCTGGTTCAGGTAAGTCCACGTTCTTGAAGTTGTGTCTCAAGGAAGAGCGCCCCACGAGCGGTCAGATTCACGTGGCCGGTAAAGACTTGAGTCATCTGACGCGTTGGAAAGTGCCGGCGCTGCGTCGACAAGTTGGCACGGTCTTTCAGGATTTCCGTCTGCTTCCGAACAAGACGGTTCGTCAGAATGTGGCCTTTGCTCTCGAGGTGATCGGCCGCCCACAAAGTCACATCAACAAGGTTGTTCCCGAGGTCCTCGACCTCGTTGGGCTTGAGGGTAAGTACGACCGCATGCCCGATGAGTTGTCCGGTGGTGAGCAACAGCGCGTTGCTGTAGCGCGGGCATTCGTTAATCGACCCATGATTCTGATCGCCGATGAGCCGACCGGGAACCTTGACCCGTCCACAAGCGTCGGAATCATGAAGTTGCTCGATCGAATTAATCGCACGGGAACCACGGTCGTGATGGCCACCCACGATGCAGCGATCGTTGACCAGATGCGTAAACGTGTTATTGAACTTGAAGGTGGACACCTGGTTCGCGATCAGAGCCGCGGTGTCTATGGGTACGCCCGCTAGCGCACGACCGAGATCACCGAAAGCTTCTTAAGCCCTCGACGTTAGGACCCAGACAGATCATGCGCGCAGGAATCATCTTCGATGAGGTGGGCATCGGCCTGCGACGAAACCTCACGATGACGATCGCGCTCGTCATCACCTTCGCCGTCTCCCTGGGGCTATTGGGTGGCGCACTTCTTGTGCGTGATCAGGTGGGTGTGATGAAGGACTACTGGTACGACAAGGTTCAGGTCTCAATCTTCCTGTGCACCAAGAACTCTGACGCCGCGAGTTGTGCATCTGGTGCAGCGACGACGGCTCAGAAAGATCAGATCAAAGCTGACCTTGCAAGCCTTAAACCCCTCGTCGAAGAGGTGTACTACGAATCCAGCGCTGAAGCGTACGCGCGGTTCAAAGAGCAATTCAAAAACTCTCCCATCGCGCAGAACGCAAGCCCTGATGCCTTGCCGGAATCGTTCCGCGTGAAGTTATCTGACCCGACGAAGTACGACGTCATCGCTAGCGCCTTCCAAGGTCGACCGGGTGTCGACAACGTGGTTGACCAACGACAACTTCTCGACAAGTTCTTCCAGGTGTTGGGTGGCCTGCAAAAACTTGCACTCGCTATCGCTGCTGCCATGATCATCGTGACGATTCTGTTGATTGCCAATGCGATGAGGGTGGCCGCGTTCAACAGGCGACGTGAAACCGGAATCATGCGGTTAGTTGGCGCGAGCGACTTCTATATCCAAATGCCGTTCCTGCTTGAGGCGGCGATCGGTGCAGCCATTGGGGCTGGAATTGCGGCGCTGAGCATGGTCGCTGTCAAAGTAATCTTGATCGACAAGATACTGACCCCGCAGTTCACCATCACACCGTTTTTCGGTTGGGATGCGGTGGTGCAAGCATCGCTCACTTTGCTCATCGTGGGCATCACCCTGGCGGTCGTTACCGCCTTCTTCACCCTGCGTCGCTACCTGCGCGTCTGACCACCGGGCGGCGTGCTCGTGTGAGTCGTCTACGGCGGTTTGGGGATAGTGACGACCCCTCGAGTCGATCAACAACTTCGCGGGTGAGTCGAGTTACGCTTAGTTGTTAGTCACATTCGTCACTTGAGTCACATGCGTCAGTCGTGCCACAAGTGAACCAGAGTTTGGGGAGGGTACGTGCGTCGTCGTGCTGGCCTTTCCCTGACACGCTCTGGAGTGTCGCGCGCGATCGCCGCAGGCTTGGTCGTGACGCTTGTCGCAGCGCTCGGTGTGGTGAACCTTGGGCCGGCGCAAGCCGATAACTCCATCGACCAGCAGATCAGCCAAGCATCCGACGATTTTGTTACCGCGTCTAAGGCTGTCAACGCGGCGATCGCCAAAGTACTCACCGCTCGTCAACAACTTCCGAAAGCTCGGGCTCATGCAGCCGCGGCCAACAAAGTCGTGAAGCGGGCTCGTGCTGAAAATTCGAAGGCAGTTGCTGCAGCAGCGAAGGCTGCCGCGGCCGCCATAGCTGCTGCAGGCAAGGTACGAGCGGCCGAACAACACATCAATACGACGAACAACGAGATTGATGCGCTGATCCGAAACGCTTATGTACAAGGCCCATACACCGAGATGGCGGCAATTCTGACGGCCACCACTCCGAGTGAGTTTGCCGAGCGTCTCGCCTCCGTTCAGGCCGTGGCCGAGTCGCAAAATGCGACGCTGGCCGCGTACACAGTGGCCAAGGCTGACCTTGCTCTCGTACGTGCCCAGGCTGAACAGGCCAAGATGACAGCCAATCGAGCTAAGGCCCAGGCTGCAAAGGCGCTACGTGCGGCGAGCGAAGCGGCCAAAGTAGCCAACGATGCGCAGCGCAAAGTTGACGCTTTGGTATCGCAACGAAGTCGGGCGTTGAAGGTCGCTGCTGCGCACAAGCGTTCGGTGGCACGCGAATACGCAGCGCTCAAGGCCGAACAACGTCGGCTTCGACGCCTTGAGCAACAGCAGTCGCATAGCTACACGGGGACTCCCTCAGGGGAGTTGTCGTGGCCAATTCCAGGGGCAGCGCTCGTCCAAGGTGTTGGGCCGAGGATTCACCCTGTCTATGGTTATAAGTCGTGCCACACGGGTGACGATATTCGTGGCACTTTCGGCACCCCTATCCATGCGGCTGCTTCCGGTGTCGTGATTTTCGTGGTTAATCACGGTGCTTACGGTTTGCACACGATCATCAATCACGGTGGGGGTGTCACGACGATGTACGCTCACCAATCTGGCGTGACGGTACATCTCGGCTCGCAAGTGCATCAGGGTGATGTCATTGGTTACGTTGGCGCAACTGGTTGGGTGAGCGGACCACATTTGCATTTTGAAGTACACGTCGACGGTGTTCCGTACGATCCGATGGGCTGGTTCGGTGGCACAAAGGCGCCGGTTTCCTGTTGGAATCAGTAAGCGCGCCACAATCGGTTCGTCGCACTGGCGAGTAAGCGCCTAGACTGCGTACTTATGGTCCGGGAGCAGGGTAGGAAGTTGGTCGCGCAGAATAAGAAGGCGCGCCATGACTACCTCATTGAAGCCACCTTCGAGGCTGGCCTCGTTCTCACTGGCACCGAAGTTAAAGCTCTTCGCGCCGGACGCGCCTCACTCGTCGACGGATTCGCGATGATCGAGGACGGCGAGGTGTGGCTGCATGGGGTTCACATCCCCGAGTATTCACAAGGTACCTGGACCAATCACGCCCCGCGGCGTAAGCGCAAACTCTTGATGCGCAAGGAAGAGATCAGCAAACTCATTGGTAAGACGAAAGAAGGCGGGCTCACCCTCGTCCCGCTCTCCCTCTACTTCAACAATGGATACGCCAAGATTGAATTGGCGTTGGCGCGCGGTAAGAAGAATTACGACAAGCGCGCGACGATCGCCGAACGTGATTCAAAGCGCGACATTGCCCGCGAGCTTGGCCGGCATTTGAAGGGTCATAGGACGTAGTAGCGATCTCGGCATAGGCTAAGCATCTGAGGGGCAAGCCCTCACTTTTCATGATGAGAGGTTTGTGGCGTGAGCGACGAAGCAGCCGAGATGGAACGCTTGTTGGATGGCTTTTGGCCCTACCGGAAGACCACGACGACGTATCGGCAGATCCCTTCATCGCCAGTTGAGCGCACCGAAATTCTCAACCAGATCGCGGACATGGCTCATCGTGAGGATGAGCAGGGCGATCGCGGGACGGTGTCCGGATCGCTCTATTGCGGCGATCACGACCACTACGCATTTCTAGGCGACATCTTCACGCTCTTCTCGCACGCGAACGTCTTGCAGCGGGACATGTATCCAAGTGCGACGAAGTTTGAAGCCGAGATCATCGCGATGACATCGGACTTGCTGCACGGAACGAATGTCGGCGTAGTTACCAGCGGTGGGTCGGAAAGCCTGATCACTGCGCTTTATTCGTATCGGGAATTCGCTCGCGAAACCCGTGGTGTGACGCAGCCCAACGTCGTCATGCCGATCACCGCGCACGTAGCACTTGATAAGGGGGCGCACTGGATGGGTATTGAGGTGCGCCATGCCCCCCTTACCGACGCATATGTTGTGGACGTTGATGCCATGGCCGCACTTATTGATGATCAGACGATCGCTCTCGTCGGGTCGGCAGCCAACTATGCGCACGGGTTGATCGACCCGATCGAAGAGATTGCCGCTCTGGCGCAGAGCCGCGGTATTGGCATGCATGTTGACGGCTGTCTCGGTGGATGGCTGCTGCCGTGGGTTGAGCGACTCGGATATGACGTTCCGCTGTGGGATTTCCGCGTTCCGGGCGTGACGTCGATTTCTGCTGATACGCACAAGTATGGGTACGCACTCAAGGGATCCAGCGTGCTGCTCTATCGCGATAAGGATCTGCGCAAGAGTCAGTACTTCGCATACCCGGACTGGCCAGGTGGCCTATATCTGTCGCCGGGCCTAGCTGGCTCGCGCAGCGGTGGAATCATTGCCTCGACGTGGGCAGCCATTCTTGCCACCGGTGAGTCGGGCTACTTGGACGCTGCTGACGCGATTATGCGCACGGCCACGGCAATCACCGCGGGAATCCGCAGCGATGTGCCTGAGCTCGAAGTTATTGGTGATCCAACATTCCTCGTGGCGTTCAAGTCAGCTGGCGAGCTCGACATTTATCTCGTCAATGATTCGCTTAAAGAACAGGGTTGGCGTATGAATGCGCTGCAACTTCCAGCTGCACTGCACTTTTGTGTTACTCGTCCGAACACATCAGATGGCAAGGCGCAGGAGTTCCTACAGGCATTGCGCACTGCTGTCGATTACGCCACGGCACACAAGGGACAACCGGCGGAATCCGGTGCGATGTATGGCTTTGGCGGTACACCGCAAGGGAATCAAACCCTCATCGCCGCGATGTCCGGGGTGCTTGATGCGATGCATGAAGTAGCGCCCGAGATGCCAACGGCGTAGTCATGAACGAACGGTGGATCCTAGCCGTTGATCTCGGCAACGGGGGCCCAAAGGTGGCCGTTGTCTCGCTCGCCGGTGAAGTGCTCGCCACTGCCAGTCGACCGGTGTCCGTACAGGTTGGACTCGATGGTGAGGCCTCGCAGGATGCCCACGGCTGGTGGGAAGGTGTCGTGGCAGCTAGCCGCGAGGCAATCGATGCCGCAGGTGTCTCCGGTGCACTGTTGCATTCAGTCGGGATCACTGGGCAATGGGGGTCAACCGTTCCCATCGGGGCGGACGGGCGACCCGTCGGTGATGTACTGCTCTGGGCAGACACCCGTGGTGAAAAGCATGTGCGTGAGGTTATTGGTGGTCCTATCAATGTGTCCGGGATCGCCCCGCATAAGGCCTTGCCGTATGTGCGGTTAACTGGGGGAGCTCCAAGCCCAAGTGGAGCCGATCCAACCGGCCACTCACTGGTCCTTCAGCGTGATCTGCGCGAGGTCTACGAGCGGACAGTTGTGCTGCTTGAGCCGGTTGACTATCTGGGACTCCGATTCACTGGACGGGCGGCCGCAACTCCCGCATCCATGATTCTGTCGTGGCTGACGGACAATCGACCGAATGCACCATTTGGCTACGTTGATTCATTGGTTGCCAGGTCGCGCCGTGATCCCAAGCGATTGCCAGAACTATTGCCGACAGGTTCGGTGCTCGGTGGAGTGCTACCGGAGGTGGCCGATGAGCTCGGCGTAGTGGCCGGTGCGCCGGTCATCTGTGGAATCCCAGATCTGCATGCGGCGGTCGTCGGCTCGGGTGCGGTGCAACCGTATGAATCTCACATCACGATCTCCACAACCGCGTGGATTGGTGCGCGGGTTCCCTTTAAGCGCACGGATGTTATGCATTCGATCGCTACCGTGCCTGGGCTAGATCCTTCTCTACCTATGGTGGCTAACAACCAAGAGACGGGTGGTGCTGCCCTGCATTGGCTGCGCGAACAAATCATCGCGCCGAATGATGGATTGCTCGGCGGGGGCAGTGGCATTGGGGCAAGTGGTGCCGCCAGTCACATGGTGGATCCAACTTTTGATGACTTACTTCGGCTGGCTGCTACTGCACCAGCCGGCAGCGAGGGATTGTTGTTTATGCCGTGGCTCAATGGAGAACGCAGCCCAGTTGAGGATAAGAATGCGCGAGCGGGATGGATCAACCTGTCGTTGCGTACGAACCGGGCAATGCTGATTCGTTCAGTCCTCGAGGGTGTTGCCTACAACGCTCGCTGGCTCTTCGATGCTTATGAGAGTTTTCTCAAGCAGCCGGTGCCTCGACTGCGCATTCTTGGTGGCGGAGCACAGAGCGATCTGTGGTGTCAGATTTATGCCGATGTTTTGAATCGTCCGATCGAGCAGGTTGCCGACCCTCGCCATGCCCAATTGCGTGGAGCTGCTTTGTGGACTCGTATCAGTCTCGGCGAAATGACGCTTGATCAGGTCCCCGCGATGGTGCCGATTGCACAAACATTCGTGCCGTCTGGCGCAGCGGTGTATGCAGACGGATACCGCGAGTACGAGAAGTTGTACGGCACGCTGAAGGGCACGTACAAGCGGCTCAGCCGCTGACCATTGATTACTGCGTGGTCGTCACACGGATCACGTCAACGCCCCGATGCAGTGTTACGTGGTTTGAATGAATGTGAGTGCGGCGTTCACGCCATCACCGTAGGAATTAACGGCGTGGACGTTGAGACGGTACGTGATTCCCTTGGTCAATCCAGTCAGGTGTGCGACCGGGCCGGGGCCGATGCTGCGGCTCGTCCATTTACTCCATGTGCGTCCACCATCGCTGGAGAGTTGGACTTGGTAGTACTTGATTGGGGCGGCCCCAGCTGAACTTGGAGTAAGCCAACTGAACGTTGTTGCGCCGGTTGAACGACCAATCACCTTCAGGTTTCGTGGTGCTGTGGGCGCTCCAACTCGAATGAGGCCAGTTGTGCCAGCTGTCCTGCTTGCGCCAAGGGAATTTACCGCCCGCACGGCGAAGGTGTAGCGAGTCCCATTGACGAGGTTGGTGACCGAGCAGGCTCGCCCCGTGGACGTCGTTGTGCAGGTGCGTCCGCCTGGCGATGCGGTAACTCGGTATCCCATGATGGTCAGACCGCCGGTCGACGTTGGAGGAGCCCACGTTATGCGCGCCGATTTCGTATTCGGGGTAGCGCGAACCAATGTCGGCATGCTCGGAACGTCAATGCCATTGCCAGAAAAGGCGATCGTGGTTACGCCCGAACCTGCGTTCGGTGTGATCGTGTAATGGTCTGTTTTGGGGCCGACAGCGGTTGGCGCAAATGTGATGTTTACGTGGACTACATCACCCACCGGGATGGTCGTTCCTTCGTCGATCGGCTTGCTTGAACTAAATGCACTCACCGGCGCTTTGGCCTTCACGATGGTGACCGGGAGGTTTCCGTCATTGGTAACACTGAAACTACGGGTAACGGATTTACCTATGGCAACTGAGCCGAACGCTGTTGCCAGTGGCGTGTACGTCAGGTGAGGTTGGGCAATGACGGCCGTGCCTTTGAGGCCGATGCACGTACTGGCTCTTGCGCACGGCGGGTTGCCAGGTGTCGGCAAGTTTGCGGTACCTACGACGTCCAGTTCACCGGTAAAGACACGCGCGGAACCATCCGAAGGTGCTGCCGTGGGGGTGAAGGTAACAGGAATGATGACCGACGAATCTTGCTGTCCAGCAGCGCCCAAGGTAATGGGAAGTGAGATAGGGCTCATCGAGAATGGGCTGGTGGGGGCGGTGATGCCGGTGATGGATTCGGGCGTCGCACTCATGTTGCTGATCTTGATGTTGATCGTTCTTGATGTCCCGGTTGGTTGGACGGGAAAGACCACAGCATTCGAGACGAGTGTTGGGCCGGTGACGAGAAGTTCGCGCTTTGTGGCAGCTGCACGCAGGCTGTACTCGAATGTTCCGACGTCCGTCAGCACCGAGATCGTGCCGTTAAAGGTTCCGGCGACGGCCGAGTTGAACGTGATCGGAATCGTTACCGAACTTCCCGCTGGAACGGTGGCTGGGAGCGCGCCCGCTGATGGTCGCCACGACGATGGTGCGCCGGCACTGAATGGAGAATTCACGGAGACAGCCCGAATCGCGACTGTTGCGCTTGTGCTCGCCGTCAATGTCAGTGAGCCGGTTAATGCTTGGCTCGTTGGTCCGGTTCCGAGGTCAAGCGGGGATGCGGCGAGCAGATTGGTCGTGGGGCTGCCGAAGCCGTAGATCATCCCGTTACTACATGGTGTTGTTGTCCACGTCTTTTGATCTGCATTGCAGCGGGTGCCGACGTAGATGCGACCTTGATACGACATCGGGGTGGAGAACTTCGTTGCGTAGCCGATGGGGGCGGTGAAGATTTCGTTGAGGACGCCATTTGATGGGATCGCGTCGAATGCGTGCAGAGTTCCATCTGTTCCATCGGCGCCAGCTTCACTGGTGACCCACACCGTGCCACCGGTGGAACCGTCTGACGTGATGACCGGCGATCCAGAGCCGAAACCGTAGAAGGGGTTTGGTGATGCGCCGGCATCGGTCAGGGTGGGCTTGCCATTCGCCGTGAGTCCAAACGTATACGCCCTCAGCCCTAGGTTATGGACCAACGAATACACATAACGTCCATCGGCTCCGGCATCCCACGCTGCTTGTCGTCCGTACTGTGACTCGCCAGTCACGATGGTGGCCAGCGCGTTGCTTGGCACATTCGCAGCAGTGCGGCCGCCAAGACTGTCACGGTTAAGCAGGTAGAGCTTTCCGTCCTTGCCTTGCACTGTCATGAGATGCGGCGAGGTGCTGAATGAATCAGGAAGTCCGACTGGCCCGCCAGAGGAGATGTCCAGGTCGTGGGCGTCCAGGTAGGCGGCGTCAGAGGGAGTGAAAAAGTCTGCTGCCGCAAGCGAGCCATCGGGCTGGACCTGTAGGCGAACAATGGATTGCGAGAACGTGTTGACGTTTGGTGCGTCACTTCCAGGTATCGACGTTGCGCCGGTGGGAATGGGAGGTGAGATGCCGTTGCCGGTGCTGAAGAAAATGTGTCCTGATCCGTCTGACATGAGACCGGCGCCTGACTGCCAGATTCCAGCGCCGCCGACTTCGGCCAGTGTCGTTTCCGTCGTCCACATAGCGGTTTGCGTGCCACTGGTTGCGTTGACGCCTACCACGAAGCCGCGGTAAGGCGGGGTCGTCGGGAAGTCGCAATGCGAACCGAAGGCTACGTACACAACACCATCAAGAAGCAAGAGCCCTGGGCGTTGAAGTTGGGCGAACGGGTTGAATGTAACTGACGGGTCGTTGCTCGGATGCCCACTGATTTCGTGCGGGAAGTTGGCACGCTCGGATCCGGTGCTCGGATCAACAGCGTGCATGAAGTAGTGGGCCGTTAAGTGATCAGTACCGTTGTCCCACTTGTTGACGAAGTAGAGAGTGTCATTGGCCGCGTTGTAGACGGGGGTTGACGTGATGCCGATGTTGGGAAGGAGATCCGAGCAGCTTACGGTCGCGCTACCGGCTGGCCACGGATGCTGTGCGGGAAGACCTTGATTGAGCTTGTCATCTTGGGCGAGATCGCGAGTCCAGATCTTTGAGCCCGTCGTCGGATCGAGACCGTAAACGATGTTGTCTTCAGTGGCGACGATCAACTTGTTGTTGGCAATGATCGGCTGTGCGTAAACCTGCCCCTGCAACTGCGTCGCGAACTGCTGTCCGAAGTTTGACGAGGTGACGCGCGTTGGCGTCAGAAGGGGCTCGTTGGAATCCCAACCGTCACGCATATTGTCGACCGAGTTGGTGCCCGCGTTGTTGCTCGTTGGGTTGGCCTGCGAGATCGCGGGGATGGCACTCATGAGCGACGTAACCACGATCATGGACGCGGCGACAGCCAGCGTGCGAGACGGCCGTCTGGACGTTGTCTTGCCCGCCTCGGACGGGTTGAGTTTCGTGGTGAGCATGATCAATTCGCTAGGAGTTACCAATGGTCGATTACTCCACGTTACGTGACTGATTTGTCCGATGCGTAACGTCTTGCTGATCTCCGCATCAAGATACGTACAAGGATTGTCGAACGGAGATTTTCGTTCACCGGTTAGGGCTACTGGGGTGACTGATGATCATGAGGCGGCCACATTCGGTTACGGAGTCGAACCGATGGGACATCGTCGGTTACCATGGGCGTACAACTGAACATGGGGGTGATCGGTTTCGACTTCGTCTGTTGAGACGGGAGAAGCGGGCCGAGGATGCTGGTTAACTCGTAAACGATCCAGCAAAAAATCACAAGTGCCAATTCTCAGCGCACTGACTTCGCCCTCGCTGCTTAAGCGAGCCTGAAGTCCGTCAGACCGGGGGCGTTCCCGCTCCGGACCCTGGCGTCATTTAGGGGACTTACTTCGCTATCCGGTTACGGGATATCGCGGGACATTAAACAGTAACTGAGCCCGTCGACAGCTTGCCTGTGTGACTGTCGGGGCCGAGAAAATCACAGCAGGCTGCGCCCGGAGAAGTCCCTGATCGCCAACGAAGGACGCGGGTTCGATTCCCGCCACCTCCACGAAACAAAAAACCCTGGGGTTGATCCCCCAGGGTTTTTTGTTTCGTTCGAAAGGATGTTGCCGGGATCCGTCGCGCCTCGGTAGCGAGGCCACGGGTCCCGCCACCTCCACGAACGGGCAATAGGCAACGTGTCTAGGTGAACCTCTCAGGAAGTGGCTTGGCGCAACCTCGCCGCGACGGTGGTGTCCAACGCGAGTAGGAACCCGCCTTGGATGACGATGGCGGCACCATCTGCTCGCGTCAGTCTCCGCTGCTGTTCCCTCACCGGGCGTTTCATCAGCCAGACGCCAGCGGCGACGTACGCTACGTCCGCGGCCGCGTTGATCAGCAGAATCCTGCGTAGCCGTTCAGCGTCGTGGATTTCGGACCCCGGATCACGTGGCCTTCGGCCCCTGATAGCCCCCACTCCGGCGATGGTGCCGTCGATGACTCCCCACAGGAGGGTCTGACGGCCGAAGGCGTGCGCCGCAGTGCTTCCCGTCGTTTTGCCGAATGCCCACGCCGCGGCTCCGCCAGCGATACTTGCCCCGGCCCAGGCGCCGAGACTCTCCGTGAGTCGGGCTTCCTCAGATTTGATGTCCACCTTATGAGCCTCGCATCGATGAGGCGGCTTCGCCATTGGGCGAGCATCCGGTCTTTACCGGATGCAGGAATGGCGATCGACGGATCTGCCGAAGACGTATCGCTCATGATTCACCTCGGCCGTAGTGTTAGATCGAGCCAGAGTCGTACGTGCTTGATCGCTGGATCCCGTAGAAATTTGTGTGCAGGAGTCGTGCAATGAGTGTGTGGTTTGCGAACGCCCGCGATACATCGTGGACGTGTTCATCGCCATCGGAAGCTGCGATCGACTTTCACCGAAGCCTCGACGGTTATGCGCCGACTCCATTAGTTGAATTGCCGGCTCTTGCTGCTGAGCTTGGCGTTGGGCATGTGTTTGCTAAAGACGAGTCGTCGCGGCTGGGGCTACCTGCGTTTAAGGCACTGGGTGCGTCGTGGGCAGTACATCGAGCGCTTGAACAGCTCGGTTCTTCGGCGTCCGTCACCGTAGTGACGGCTACGGATGGCAACCACGGTCGGGCGGTTGCTCGCTTTGCTCGCTTGGCTGGTGAGTCGGCGCACATCGTCATTCCACCCGGCGTACACCCGACGGCTGTGCAGGCCATTGTCGACGAAGGCGCCGCGGTAACCCGTGTTGACGGCAGTTATGACGATGCAGTTGCTGCGGCTGCGCAACTAGCGGCCGACATTGGCGGGGTTCTCGTTCAGGACACAGCCTGGGAGGGCTACGAGGAAATCCCGAGCTGGATCGTTGAGGGTTACGCGACCCTGTTCGCAGAGGCGGATGCGCAACTGATGTCGAATGGACTGCATCAACCCGATCTCGTTTTGGTGCCGGTAGGTGTTGGGTCACTTCTCCAAGGTGCACTTGCGCACTATCGCGGAGAACGTGCTGCGCGAGGAACAGCCGTCGCCTCCGTCGAGCCCGAGGCGGCAGCATGTGTGGCGCCAAGCCTTGAAGCCGGTCGACCCGTCACTGTCGAAACGGGCGAGACCGTGATGTCTGGGCTCAACTGCGGAACTCCATCGTCACTTGCATGGCCGTACATGCTCAACGGCCTCGACGCAGCTATCTCGATCTCAGACCGTGCCGGTGTTCAGGCAGCGCACGATCTGGCCTCGCTGGGCGTGCACGCAGGTCCGTGTGGCGGATCGGGCTTGGCTGCTGCCCGTTCAGTGCTCGTCGGATCTGAGTCTGCAGCACGTCGTTCACATCTGGGGATCGACGCGAACAGCATCGTGCTTCTGATCATCACCGAGGGATCCGACGCAAATCCGTTGCCCCCATTGGAAAACTAACGGCGGGTTCGTCTGTTTCCGTCGAAGAGGGGTACTCTGACAATGTGTACTCCACGCCGCAACACACTCGTCTCCAACGCATGTATCGAGGCCTGTTTCGGTTGTTCGGGCCAGCGCAGCAAGGTCCGCCTCCGTATGCCACCGACGCGGAGATTGCGGAGTATCGCGCGAGTATGGAGCCTGCGGCGAATCGCGGCGAACCCCAGGCGCCAAATGGATACCGGTTCACGCATTACACCGACGGTAGCGGGATCGAACACCGAGCTGTGATTCGCGACGACGGCGCATCGACCTAACCCGCCTTCTCTTACCGTTAAATTCACAAAGTGGCAGCTAAGCAGTGACACAATCGCCATATGACAATGGGGGAGTCGGATCGATCGATTGAAGCAGCGGACGAAGGTGCGCAGCGATTGCTGTCGCACGCTGACACAGTTCGGCTTGAGGCGCTAAGCGATGGTGTGATTGCAGTGGCGATCACGCTGCTCGTCTTGGACCTGCGAGTTCCAGAGCTTGAACCCGACCAACCTCTATGGAACGCGTTGACGGCGAACTGGCCGTCGTATGCGGCCTACGTCACGTCGTTCTTGGTTATCGGGATTCTCTGGATCAATCACCATTCGCTATTCCGACAAATCAGATATGCGACCCGTGGGCTGATGCTGGCCAACCTCACATTTCTCATGCTGGTGGTGGCGATTCCTTTCGTCACCTCGTTGGTGTCGAAGTACCTCTTGGAAGGCAACTGGAATTCCAAGGTTGCGATGGCAACGTATGACGGACTTGCGCTCGCAATCGCTCTGAGCATCACGTTTCTCTGGGCATACGTCCTTCGGCGGCCCGCGTTGCTTGAGCCGTCTGTCGATGTCGCCGCTGCTCGCAAGGCATTTCCGCAATTTAGTATTGGGATCGCGGTCTACACAGTTCTGATTGTTTTGGCCTTTATCAATCCGGTGATTGCCCTCGCCGGAACCTTCGGCGTAGCGCTCTATTACTGCTTCGAACATCTCCCGAGCGGACGCTCGACGCAGACCTAAGCCAGGCGGTTCAACTGCACGCGTCGGCTATTCACCCTGACCTAGTTTGAGTGAGCCATTGTTCGTCGACCCAGTGCGAGATAGGTAAACGGCCCCACGGGTTGTATCGCGCATGACAGTGCCCACGCGAATTTGGGCCCGCGCACTAGTTCGCGCGGTCGTTTGGCCAAATCCAATAACGCCATCGAAGTCGCGACGATCTCGATACCCGCGAGAACGATGATGCCGGCACGCTGAGGCGGGCTCATTTGCTCCCACCGTTGGTTGAACGACTGCTTGGGGCTGTCCATATGTCCACACTAATCCGGATGCGATCGGATAGATCGGTTCGCGCAGATGTGTGGTCGGACGATCGCGATTCGCACTGTTGGGTTGACCGTCCTCTGTGCGATCGTAGGTTTCATATCCGTCGTTGGAATGAGGTCTCATGTCATTGCTTCTGTCGCCTGATCTGGTTGAGCCATTCGCTGGGGGGCTGATGGCAGGAATCGACGTCGACGGCGGGCCCACCGAGGAACAACTCGGCGTACTGCAGGCGATCGTCTCGCACGTCTGGAATCGACCCGATCTTGATCTCATGACGGTTCGTCGTATCGAGCCGAACGAGCTGGCAGATCTTGTGACCGATGAAGACCATCGCAATGCCTTTCACGAACTACACCTGACCCTCGAGACCTGTCGCCACCCCGTGACGGATGGCCAAGTGGAATTGGTTCAGGCGTATGCGGATGCGCTTGGTGTCGACGGCGACGATCTTGCGATCTTTCGCGATCTCGTCTCCGATGGCGTCGATGCAGCTTCGGCTGATTACTTGCGGTTTCTCGATCGAAACCTTGATGAGCGAGTTGAGCCGTCACTCATGGCGATATCGCCCGATGCAGATCTACATGAGGCGGCACTCGCAGAAAAGCTTGAGGCGTTTGCTGAATACGGGCCGGGAACCTTGGGCCGCGCCTTTCTAGGTTTCTACGAACGATTCGGCCTGACGTTGCCAGGCCTCGACAGTTCGACTCATCACCACTTCTTCGTCGCTCATGACATGACACACACGATCGCGGGTCTGTCGACGACCGTGCCTGCCGAAATCGCTCTGAGTGCCTTTCAATTTGCGATGAACAACGATCGTCTGAATCGTGCGGCCCTGTTGGCATCACTTGTCGCGCATGAAGCAGGGTTCGCCCATCCATCGCACCTGGCGAAAGCCAATGACTCGGTGCTAACCATTCCCGCCAATGCGCGGTTGCTGGCCACGGAACTTCGGCGGGGGAGTGCTTGTCGTGGCGATTTCTCCTTGATCGATCATTTCGAACTTGCACCCATGCAAATCGCTGACGTACGAGCCGAATTTGGTGTTCAGGCACCTGAGAATCCGGCTGATGGGCAGCACTGGTGGTGACCGCCCAATGACGGTGCTCTTTGCGCTTCTCGCGGCTGGCGGCTACGGATTCGCAGACTTCATCGCCGGTGTTTGTTCGCGACGGAGCAATGCGACGCTCGTCTCGATGTTCTCGCAAGGTGCTGCCGGAATCGTCGTATTGATTCTCACCCTCGTCTCGGGATCGGCGAACTCGACGTCCGCGATGCTTTGGGGTGCCCTTGCTGGTGTGGGTAGTGCATTCGGAGTGCTGTGCCTTTATCGAGGGTTTTCGATTGGGCGGATTTCCGTCGTCGCGCCTGTGTCGGCGGTCACGGCAGCGTCGGTCCCGGCACTGGTAGGTGTTCTCCTTGGTGAGCGACCGTCAACGATTGCATGGTTGGGTATCGCTCTTGCCATCCCGGCGACCGCTCTCATCGGCAGAGTCGGCGATGAGCATGTTGGCCCCTCGGGATTCTTGGAGGGGTTAGGCGCTGGAATCGCGTTTTCCGTCATGTTTATAGGACTTCATGGTGCTGGAAATGCAGCCGGTCTGTGGCCAGTCGTGTGGCTGAGTTTGGTGGCGGTGGTCATTCTTCTTCCCCTTGCTCTGAGGGCACTTCCGGGTGATCAGGGAGTGATCTTTAGTCCAAGGGTGTTCCTCGGTGTGACCGTGTCCGGGGCGTTGGCTGGGCTGGCTAGTGCGGGCTTCTTAATCGCATCCGCCGGTGGCCTAGCGATCTCGTCCGTGATCACCTCCCTTTATCCGGCATTCACCGTGCTGTTGGCGTTCCTGTTCCTCCACGAACGGGTGCGCCATGTGCAGGCAGCCGGCTTGGTGATGGCGGCTGCATCGGTTGTGTTGGTGACGATCTATCGTCCTTTTCTGTCCGCGCTAGTTTTGACGTGGGAGTTCTTAGCGCCTGGTTATGGCTTGTTTTCCACAGGTGGTGCGACACGTGTAATCGTTTGTGGATAAACGTGTTTGGGGCTTGACAAGGATTCGATCATGGTGCAGAATAGTACACATGTTCGATATCAATTGGTCTGGGGTGGGACGGTTCCATGGTGATCCCATCACTGTGGTCGTGTCGCCTGCTGTCCGGTGCGCTGAGTTGGTGGCCACGGCTCGGGCTGTGATGGCTGAGCTGGCGGGGTTGGTATCGGC
>CANGPO010000035.1 GCA_947455705.1 Actinomycetota bacterium
GCCATCGCGTTAATGAACGAGATCTTCGTGGCGAGGAAGGCGTTGGCAGCATTTTTTACCAACTGGGCCGTGGCCAGATCGACGACCACCCACGGCATACCCGCAGCACGAATGGGTGCATAAAGATCGGCCAGTTCGGCCTCGTCACGTTCGCTCTCGACTCCGATCACCAAACGGTCGGGGCTCAGGGTGTCGTGGACCGCGAAGCCTTCTCGCAGGAATTCAGGATTCCATGCCAAGCGGATCTCGTCACCGGCCGGAGCGAGACGGTGCAATTCATCGCGCACCCACTCTGCGGTGCCAACCGGGACCGTTGATTTGCCAACCACCAAGCTCGGCTTTGCAAGCATCGGAGCCAGAGTTTGGATCGCGCTTCGGACGTAGACCAAGTCTGCTGCGTGTGAGCCTTTTTGCTGCGGGGTTCCGACGCACAGGAAATGTACGTCACCGAACGCGGCAGTTTCTTCGTACGAGGTGGTGAAGCGTAGCCGGCCGGTTGCTAGGGCACGTTCGAGTAGCTCATCAAGGCCTGGCTCGTAAAACGGAGTGTGGCCGGTATTGAGCAATGCCACTTTGTCTGCGTCGACATCGAACCCCAGAACGTTATGACCGATATCAGCCATGGCTGCCGCGTGGACAGCACCGAGATAGCCGCAGCCAATCACAGTGATATTGCGCGGATTGGTCGTGGCATTCGTTTCGACGGTCATGACTCCAGACTAGGGGAATGGCGGTGGTCATTCCCTGCGCGCGTAACGACTCAGTGGGCTGAATGGGGGAATCTGGCGTGACCCAGGGTGAATGAACATCCGAACACGAACTTTGGCCGGGTGGGGATGTGTGAACCGCATAGTGCTGGCAGGATCTGCCTATGACTTCATTAGATGTTCGTTCGCGGTTCCCAGGTCTGTCCGATGGTTGGGTCCGGTTTGACGGGCCAGCCGGCACCCTGCCGGTTGATACATCGGTTGATGCGATTGCCGATTACATGCGATCGCCCAAGCCGGCCAACCTCGGTGGCGAATTTGCAGCGACGAAGGCGAGCGATGAGGTTGTGGCGACCGCTCGCGCCACCGTCGCGCGATTCCTTGGAGCCGAGGCCAATCAGGTTGTGTTTGGCCCGAGCACGACAAACCTCATGTTCGCTTTCACTCGTGCGCTGTCGCGTCACTGGGAGCCCGGGGATCGCATCGTATGTACTCAACTTGATCACGACTCGAACGTCAGCCCATGGCTGTTGGCCGCGCGCGATGTCGGCGCCACCGTCGAGTTCCTCGAAGTAGACCCCATCGATGGAACGTTGGACGTTGAGCCGCTGAAGGACTTGTGTGCTGACGGGCGCACCCGCTGGGTGGCAATTTCTGGTGCGTCAAATCTGACTGGCCATGCACCGGATCTAGCACGTGCGACGGCGATCGCCCACGAGATGGGCGCGCGGATCTTGGTTGATGGTGTTGCGCGCGTGCCGCACCTGCCGACAAACGTCGCCGAACTTGGTGTCGACGTTCTCTCGACCTCTCCGTACAAGTGGTACGGCCCCCATGCCGGTGTGCTGGTCGTCCGTGACAACCTCCTGCGCGAGGTCGAGCCGTACCGTGTGCGTCCTGCAGACTACGACGGCCCACCGCGGTGGGAGACGGGTACTCCGCAAATCGAACTGCTCGCTGGTATCACGGCCGCAGCGGAGTTCATGATGGAGACGCCATTAGATATGGAAGCCGAGCGAGAGACCCGGCTTTTGGCGCGCCTTCAAGAGGGGCTGCACGAGATCTCGGGTGTCACTGTGCACGCACCTTCGGTAACCCCCGATCGTGCGCCGACGGTTATCTTCACCGTCGCTGGCCACAGCCCCGAGGAGGTCGATCGCTACCTTGCGTCGAGGAAAATCGCCGTCTGGCATGGCGACAACTACGCCTGTGAGCTGATTGATGCACTTGGCCTGCGATCAACGGGTGGTGCGGTGCGTGCGGGCATCGTTCGTTACACAACGGCCGATGACGTTGATGCACTTCTTGCGGCCTTAGGCGAGCTAACGAGCGGAAAGTAACCATGTCGGATTTGGACTGGATCGAGATCTCAACCCGATTCTCCGATGCGCGTAACTGGTGGATCGCCACCACTGGCCCGGCAGGTCCACACGCGGTGCCGGTCTGGGGAGTCGTGATCGATGAGACGCTCTACTTCTATGGGCAGCCAAGCGCCGTTCGCAGCAAGAACCTTGTTGCGGATCCGCGGCTAGTGGCGCATCTTGAAAGTGGTGACTCGGTGCTGATCCTTCACGCTGAGGCGCACCTGACTGACCTTCCGCTGGATAGTGCCAGTGTCGTCACGTCGTATGCGAACAAGTACAGCGATCCAATTGATGCCGAATACCTACCCGGGCAGCCTGGCATGGCTGGCACGTTGCTGTTTGCGATGACGCCAAGCCATGCGATTTCTTGGGAGTTGGCCTCATCGGATGAATGGACGAATCGTCGTTGGCAGGCAGATAAGTCATGACATCCTCACCTGACACTGCAATCCAGGCAGGGCGAAATCTCAGTAACTCGCCATTGGCTGGCCCGGCGAGTTTATGGCGCGATACTGCGAAACTGCCGGCGACCGAGGCTGTTCCGTTACCGGGGTCTGGCTCGACCGATGTGGTCATCGTTGGCGGTGGTTACACGGGCTTATGGACCGCGTACTACCTCATCAAGGCTGATCCGTCGCTACGGATCACCATCCTGGAGCGCAATCTCGTCGGGTTTGGGGCGTCAGGACGCAATGGTGGCTGGGCCTCGGCCATCTTTCCGTCATCGATGCGAAAAATGGCGTCGCTATCAGATCGTGACGGCGCCATCCGGATGCAGCGGGCTATGAACGAAACGGTTGTCGAGGTTGGCCGGATCGCACAGCTCGAGGGAATCGACTGCGCATTCCACCAAGGCGGCTACGTTTCAGTTGCTCGCAACGATGCGCAGTGGGCTCGCACCCAAGCAGAGGTGCAGGGCTGGCGTGACTGGGGATTTGGCGACGAGCAAATCCGCCTACTAAGTGCTGCTGAGGCTGCTGATCGCGTCACCATCACGCGCACCCTTGGTGGCACCTTTAACCCGAACTGCGCGGTCATTCAACCGCTCGACCTTGTCCGTGGCTTAGCCCAGGTTGTGCGCTCACTTGGTGTCACCATTCACGAGACCACGACCGTCACGTCGATTGAGCCACACCTCGTCCGCACTGATAGGGGAGAGTTGCGCGCCGATGTCATAGTCCGCGGAACAGAGGGTTTCACCCCGTCGATCGCTGGTGCACAGCGCGACATCGTGCCGATGTATTCGCTGATGGTTGGCACGGCCCCCCTGACCGATGCGCAGTGGGAGTCAATTGGTTTGCGTGATCGTGAAACCTTCTCTGATAAAAGGCATTTGCGGATTTACGGTCAGCGAACCCAGGATGGTCGAATCGCCTTCGGTGGCCGTGGGGCTCCGTATCACTATGGGTCGCAGGTGCGCCCTGAATTCGACCTCGATGCGCGAGTTCACACGATGTTGCGCGACATCATTGCCGACATGTTCCCGCTACTTCGCGATATTGAGTACACCCACGAGTGGGGTGGCAACTTGGGGATTCCTAGGGATTGGGTTCCGTCGGTTAACTTCGATCGCGCTTCGGGTATTGCGATCGCAGGCGGGTACGTAGGCGATGGCGTGGCGACGTCGAACATTGCCGGACGAACCCTGCGCGATGCGATTCTTGACGTACGCGATTCCGAACTGCTGCGGCTGCCATGGGCAGGTCGACTCTCGCGTAAGTGGGAGCCCGAACCCGCTCGCTGGCTAGGGGTGAACGCTGTCACCCAACTGATGATGAACGCAGATCGCCAGGAAGCTAAATCCGGCAAACCATCGAAGTCGGCAGCGGCCTTTTGGAAATCAATCGGACACTGAGTCGAGTGCATGCGCGCTAGGTACGTCGCTGGGCACATCGTTCGTCACGTGAGGTGATCCCTTACGGATCCTGAGTCCGGATGCTCTGAGTCGTTCCATCAGCTCACGGGACGAAACAAGGACGGCACCCTCCTCGATCGCACGCTGGTGAAGTTGCTCCGGAATGTCGTAGTGATCCCGGTCGAAGCCTCGTTCGGGTATCCCAAGTACGCGGGCGAATTCGTGGAGTTCGTCGAGGGACACATCGCTCACCATGTGCCCCCACCATCGTTCGTGATTCCACCACTGCGGTGGATCGATCAAGATGGCCATGTCATGAGTCTATGTTCGCTGGCTTGCCAGTGTCGTCAACGAGTGGTCAAGAACAAGGTGGCTGCAAAGGCCGCAACGGGTATGACCATGAGCGTGGTGAATCGCGCACCGATCCGCATTCCACCAGCCACAAACGCTAGGACCATCTTGACGATCATGTTGGCCGCAAGTGCTGCCGCGATCGCGATGACGGCCGTGACCGTCGTTAGCGATCCACCTGCCTGCAACTGAGCCGCTGCCAGTGCTGCTGCATGTGAATCTGCCAGTCCGATGAGCGCTGAGATGGCGGTGATTCCCGTGGTACCAAAGGCGTCGGCTCCCCATCGGCCGAGAAGAAGTGCCAGCGTGAGAACGGCAGTCAAGAGAAGTACCGGTTTGAGATCGAATGGTCGCGGTGTAACGGGCTCTTGATCCGGTGACGCAGCCACCGATGGCTCTGGTGTACTGGCCGATAGGCCGACAGCTGGTGATTGCGCCGGCGACGATGCCGGTTGCAACCGATTCACCCCGCGTGGAACAGGATGTAGAACACCGCCCTGTCGCGAATGTTGGAACAGTGCGACCGCCGCCATGGCCACCAACGCGATCCCGCCGACGATGCTCGACGCGATGAGAGCGCTGAATACATCCGGTGAGACGAACCAGCAGATACTCGTCAGGAGGGCCAAGGACGAAAAGCTCGCCAGGATCGCCGCGGCAAGTGCGTCATTTTCAACCTCGTGACTTTTCGCCCGGTGTGCCATCGCAGCGGTTGTTGCCGACCCGGAAACAAATCCGCCAGCTAACCCGGTTATGGCTAATCCGCGGCGCGGACCCAGGATTCGAGATGCAACATAGCCCAGCCATCCGGTGGCCGTAAGTAGAACCACGATCGTCCAAATCCTGTGCGGATTCAACGCTCCATACGGGCCAAGATCTACATCCGGCGCAAGCGGCAAGATGATGAAGGCGGCGACGAAAAAGATCAGGGCATCTCGCTCATCGCTATCGGTGATTAAGTCCTCGGCAAGATGATGGATCGGCTTCTTAGCCCACAGCAGCGCGAGCATGGCAACGCAGGCTCCTACTGCTAGCGCAGGCGATGTCCAACTCAAGGCACCGAGACCGACAACGGCTACCAGCGCGATTTCAGTGGTGTTGCCTGTGGCATGGGACGTATCCCTAAAGCGCGCGACCGCGGCCAAGATTCCGGCCGTCAGGATCGCAGCTGCGGCAGCTATCGGAGATATTGCCGCACTAACGCCGCCAATCAAGCCAGCGATTCCAAAGGTGCGCGCCCCCACGGATTCGTGGCCGGATCGTTCACGCTCTAGACCAACGAGTAGACCGACAGCGATTGCGACGGCCAAATGCCACCAATCGCTGGGGATGCTCATGTGATCACCTGCATATCTCGATTGTCGCCCTTATATGGACGGGTATCGACTCAGGCGAGCAATGGCAGCACTGATGATTCGTCGGCGGCTAACCGCAGAGATCGTCGGCGGCGGTTCGAGTGTGCGCAGGTGTAGGTGTCGTTGAGTTGGTTGAGGCCGTTGTCGAGGTCGAGACGTGTACGGGTGTTACGCCGGTGAAAGCCGTGCCAACCGTGATCTCGAACGTGCGCCCGAATCCCGGTACAGCAACGGCCGTCGACCCTGGTAACGCGGCCTTAACTGTCTTGATTGATTCAGAAAAGCGCGGGTCGTACTTGATAACAGTGTTTGTTCCCACCGTGTTTGGCGCATTCGCAGGTGGTGCAGCGAGCACAAAACCGACACCTGTCAGTGCAGTTGCCGCTGTGGTAGCAAGACCGGTCTTCGTGGTGCCATTGAGTACCTGAAGACTGATCGACGATGGTGCAACAGTCACAGCGGCTGATGGTTCCGGCGAGGGGCGACCGGCGATGGGCTGGTCGTTCTCCATTCTCTGGAAGATGGTGGATGCGCGCTTTTGGTCCCACAGGAGCACATCGCCGAGACCCGCGACGCGCTTATCTCCTGTAATAGGCACTGTCGTCATCGTGATCGACGATGGATTGATGGCCTTGAATCGGTCAACCAAATCAACCATCTGGTTAGGCCCCAAGCCGTCATCAGTCTTGACGCTACTTGCCAGAGCTGACAGGAATCCGTCCAGTTTGGCGGGATTGGTCAGAGTGGATCCGGAAAGCGCCTTCTTAGCCATTGCGCCAATGAACTTCTGCTGACGCTTCATGCGACCGATATCTGCGCTTGGGTCGATGTAGCGGGCCCGAACATATGCCAGTGCTTGTGCTCCGGACACTGTCTGACGTCCGGCTGGAAGGTTCAAACCCGAATTCTTATCTGTCGTGGCCTTAGCAAGGCAAACCTCGACTCCACCAAGGGCATCGACCATGCGCAAGAAGCCAGCAAAGTTGATTTCGGCGTAGTGATCCACTGTCACCCCAGTGGCCTGTTCAACGGTGTTCACCATGAGCTTTGGTCCGCCCATGCTGTATGCCGCATTCAGTTTCGCTTTGCTTGCCGCGTGATGCTTACCCTTGGAGTCAGTCCAGTCAGGAATCGTCACCAGAGTGTCGCGGGGGAGTGAGACGGCGGTGATGTGTGAGCCATCGCCAGACAAGTGCACCAGCATCATCGTGTCGGTGTGTGCGCCATAGTCCTGGTGGCCAAGGTGCAGGGTGTTCTTTTCCTTACGCGACAGGCCGGCTCGGTCATCACTGGCCACAACCAACATGTTCAGTGGTTGACCGTCGCTGAGCCCGCCGCCGGAGGTGCCGGCATCGACAAGACTGATCTGGCCCGAGTAGCGCTGAACGGCCGCGTACCCAACCGCACTGGTCGTGAGGATGGCGGCTGAGGCCACGGCAGTGGCGACGCGCATGCGTCGCTGTACCAAGGGCGTTGCGGTCATGGGGAAGTTCCGTTCGCCGATTGCATTGTGTGCATCACACGGTACGACGATCAGCGGCCAAAAATGGTGCCGCAACGCCGTACTTATCGAGAGCAAGGTGTCACCAAGGTGTCACAAGGACATGCGTGTTCACGATGTGATTCGACGTACACGTATGCCAGTTCACTACTCTTAGGTTGATGAACAGCGATGGCATAGATCTTGGTGATCGCCCGTCGGCGGGTGCTGCGCCGGGGGTCTCCATCGTCGTACCTGTGCTGAACGAAGAGCGGTACCTCGAATCAACAGTGCGCAGGCTCTTGGATCAGGTGTATGACGGTCCGCTGGAGGTTGTGCTCGCGCTTGGACCGAGTCATGACAACACTGATTCGGTCGCTCGTTCGCTGGCAGAAACCGATCTCCGGGTTCACTTAGTCGACAATCCGTCGGGGCGTACGCCCACTGGGCTCAATCTTGCGATCGCTGCGTCGCACTACCCGTACGTCGTGCGCTGCGACGGGCATGCCGAGGTGCCACATGACTATGTAGCGGTGGCGATCGAAACCCTCGAGCGAACTGGTGCGGACAATGTCGGCGGAATCATGGCCGCGCAAGGAATCACCCCGTTTGAAATGGCGGTTGCCCGGGCTATGACCACACCACTGGGAGTTGGTGGTGCGTCCTTCCACGTAGGGGGTAACGAGGGGCCAGCTCCAACGGTTTATCTCGGCGCATTTCGTCGCACCGCTCTCGAACGGGTCGGCGGCTACGACGAGACTATGGTGCGCGCCCAGGACTGGGAAATGAATTTGCGCATCCGGGATACCGGCGGGTTGATTTGGTTCACGCCGAACATGAGAGTCACCTATCGCCCGCGCGGATCAATCCGCGCCTTGGCCAAACAGTATTTCGACTATGGACGTTGGCGTCGCGAGGTGGTGCGCCGACATCCTGACACGATTTCAGCGCGCTATCTTGCCGCCCCTGCTGCGGTGACGGGAGTCTCGATCGGCACTCTTGCCGGGCTTATCGCTGCTGGTGGTGGGCAAACGTGGCTTTCGGTTGGCTGGTTGGCGCCTATCGGATATCTACTCCTGATCAGCCTCGGATCGTTAGTTGTGGGTCGAGGTTTGCCGGTGTCATCGTGGTGGAGGTTGCCGATCGTGTTGGCCACCATGCATGGCTCTTGGGGGCTTGGCTTTATCACTGGTTCGAAAGCCTGAGCCGTCACATCAGGCCAGCGCGCAGCTCAAACCGAATCATCAGCCACGTCAGGATGTGCGTCGCCAACCGTCGGTGGTGACCGTGCACGACTTTCCGACGACTCCGATGACGCCAACCTCAGCAAGGAAGATCGATCCCGCATGTGGCTCGGTGGCCAAAACCTCTTCTGGTAGTTCATCTCTCGCCGATGTGATGACCAGTGACGTAAGTGATGCGCCGACGAACGTGCAACTTGTGACATGAGATGCGGCGACCTTGACGGTTCCAATGTGTTCCCCGGACGGGCTGTATCGGCGCACGGCAGAGCCGGCCCACAGCGCGGTCCAGATCCCGCCCTCGGCGTCGATACACAGCCCATCGGGGAATCCTTCGTCTGGTTCGAGATGCACGAAGACTCGCTGGTTATCTATGGCTCCGGTCTCTACGTTGAAATCGAAGCTGTAAATATTGCCCAGCGCGCTGTCGGTGAGGTACATGGTGCGTTGGTCTGGGCTCCAGCCGAGTCCATTGGAAATGGTGAGGCCGTCGAGAACCTCGTCGGCTGAGCCGTCGAGATCGAGGCGGTAGAGGTGACCGCGACCGGGCTCGTTGTTGTGGCCTTTACTGCCCACCCAGAAACGTCCGGCCGGATCAACTTTGCCGTCGTTAAGACGGGCCCCTTCGGTTTCGAGATTGACGTGCGCTCGCACCTGGCCGTCAACGATCAACTGAACCGAAGCACCCACTCCACAAACCCAACCGCCGTCACTATGGGGAACGGCAACGCCGAGTGCATCGTTGACGTGATAGGCCCGCTCCGGGATGGCGTCAGCGCCCAGTCTCGAGGCCCACAACTCGCCGTTGGGGATATCGACCCATGAGACGAGCCCTGTCCTGGGATCCCAGTGTGGCCCCTCGGCGAGAACATGCGAGGTGTCGTGCAGGACGGTTGCCGTCCAGTTCTGTGGTGCGCTCATTGGGTCATCCTGACGGGTGGTGATCTACGTAACAATTGAACTGCTGTTGAGCCGCCTGGCACACGTTCCGTGGACGTGGCGTGCACGCAAGAGTGTGACGCACAGGTCGGTATGCTGGGACAGGTTTAGTGAACATGGATTTGCGCTGACTCGCACACGTTGCGCAGAGCAGGCCGCACAAGGGAGAAAACAGTGCCGACGACGACCGTAGTGGTCCGAGCGCTTAACGAAGAGCGCTACATCGGACGTCTGCTCGCCGGCTTGGCCCATCAAACGGTCACCCCCGACGAGATCGTCCTGGTTGACTCCGGCTCCACGGACGCAACGGTCGAGATTGCTGAGCGGTTCGGCGCCAAGATCATCCGGATCCCCAAGGAGCAGTTCTCATTCGGTCGCTCGTTGAACTGGGGATGTGAGGCCGCGACGGGCGAGATTCTGGTCAACCTGTCTGCCCACGTGTACCCGGTTTATGACACGTATATCGAGCACATGCTCAAACCTTTCGAGCGCGACGAGACAGGGATCGTCTACGGCCGTCAAGTTGGTGACGATCGGACGAAGTACTCCGAACTGCGCATCATGCTCAAGTGGTTCCCAGAGGAATCCATTTGGGATCAGGGTCATCCGTTCAGCAACAATGCGAATGCGGCGGTACGAAAGTCGCTATGGCAAGAACTGCGTTACGACGAGGAACTCACCGGGCTTGAGGATCTCGAGTTCGCGAACCGTGCCATCGGTAAGGGACACACAGTTGCCTATGTCGCAGAGGCTCCGGTCGTCCACGTTCATGAAGAGTCCTGGGACCGGATTCGTAACCGATATAGGCGCGAAGCAATTGCCTACGCCAAGATTATGGGCGAAAACAAAATGTCGGTTCTCGATGCTGGCCGGCTAGCCGCTGCCAACGTAGCCACCGATTATTGGCACGCGATCCAAGACCGCAAACTCGGTCGCAACTTGGTGACAATCCCATCGTTCCGGCTCGCCCAGTTCATTGGCGCCTACGAAGGATTCAAGTCACAAGACCAAATTACAGAAGAACTGCGCAAGCGGTTCTACTACCCGACCGATCTGTCGCGACCAACCCCGCCTGACGAGCCTGGTCGACGCATCAATTACGACTCTGAACTCTGATCAACTTATCGACGATGAAGGGGTGGATGTGACGCGCATAGTTGCCGTCGTTCCGATGCGCCACAACAGTGAGCGCGTCAAGGGAAAGAACTACCGGCCATTAGCTGGTAGGCCGCTCTTTCACCATATTGTGCAAACGCTGTTGGATGTTCCGACGATCGACGAAGTCGTAATCGACACCGATAGCGACACGATCATCAACGATGTGCAGGATGCATTTCCGTCGGTTCGAGTTCTACTTCGTCCAGAACACTTGAGGGCTGGCGAGATCCCGATGAACGATGTGCTGTTGAACACCGCTGAGCACGTGAACGCCGATGTGCTCCTGCAAACGCATTCCACGAATCCGTTCTTGTCGAGTGCAACCATCTCATCGGCGATCGACCGATTCCTCGCCCACGAAGATGATTGCGATTCCTGCTTTGGTGTCTCGCGCATTCAGGCCCGGTTATGGACGGCCGATGCGAAGCCAATCAACCACGATCCGGCTGTTCTCCTGCGAACACAGGACCTAGCTCCGGTGTACCTCGAGAATTCGTGCTTCTACATCTTTACTCCAGAAACATTGCGCACTCGCGGCAACCGCATTGGCGATCGTCCGCTGCTCGTCGAGGTTCCGGCTGAAGAGGCTATCGACATCGACGAAGAGTCCGACTTTCGTTTGGCGCAGGCAGTGGCTGCGATGCGAGCGCAAGCGTGACGTCACCGCGAATCTTGGTGACCTGCAAGCAAATGCAGGTCGAACTTCCCGAACATGAAGACCGCCTGCGCGCGGCGGGTTTTGAACTGGTTGTGCCTGAACTCGTAGGCCAGCAGTTCAGCGAGGATGAGCTCATTGCTGCACTCCCTGGGGTTGTCGGAATGATCGCCGGGGACGATCCGCTAAGCCGACGCGTGATCGAGTCAGCAGATTCGCTGCGAGTGATCATCCGATGGGGAATCGGAATGGATTCGGTCGATCATCAAGCGGCGAAAGACAACAATGTTTTCGTTACGAATACGCCGGCGGTGTTTGGTGACGAGGTTGCCGACTCAGCGTTTGGATACGTCTTGATGTTGGCCCGCGGTCATCACGCGGTCGATGTGACCGTTCGAGACGGTGGTTGGCCAAAGTACGAGGGCATCACGTTGACCGGCCAACAACTTGGCGTGGTGGGGTTCGGATCAATCGGGCGGGCCATCTGTCGGCGTGGGCTTGGTTTCGGTATGGATGTGGTTGCTGTTGATCCCTATGGGGACTCCGACGTAGCGGCGGCCATGGGCGTACAACTGGTCTCCTTGGACGAGTTGCTCGCTGGGAGCCGATTCGTCGTTTTGGCCAGTCCGCTCACCGAGCAGACGTATCACCTCCTCGATGCGTCAGCACTTTCCAAGATGCGTGCGGATGCGTTCGTCGTGAACGTTGGTCGCGGCCCGCTCGTCGATGAGCAGGCACTGATCGATGCGCTGACAGCCAAGCAGATCGCCGGTGCAGGCCTTGATGTGTTTGAAGTTGAGCCGTTACCGGTTGCGAGCCCGTTGAGGTCTCTGCCTGGCGTCGTATTAGGTGCTCATAACGGTTCTAATACTCGCCAGGGTGTTGCCAGGGCTAGTAGTCAGGCTGTCGATCGGTTACTTGCTGCTTTGGATATCTCGTGACGGCGCGCCCGAGCGCCGCAGTTGTAACCGGCGCCGCAGGTGGCATCGGAAGCGCGATCTGCGAAAGCCTCCGCGAGCAGGGCCTCGTTGTCATTGGTATCGACAAAGTGGCTGCGGCGCAGGCTGATGAGTCGATCATCGTCGACCTCGCCGATATTGCTGAGTTGATTGACCGCGCAACTGATGTTGCCGGCCGATTCAACGTAGAGCGCATCGTGCATGTTGCTGCGGTGCAGCCACTGGGCGGGGCCGCAACTCTGTCTGAGGATGCATGGCGAGAGACCTTCACCGTCAATGTGGTGGCCCTCGATATGTTGGCCCGCGTTTTCCGTGACTCGCTCGCAGTATCGCGAGGATCAATCGTTGCCGTCTCCAGCGTTCATGCCAGGGCTACGACTCAAGGCATCGCCGCATATGCCACGACGAAGGCTGCTCTCGAGGGTTGGGTGCGTGCTGCCGCTCTCGATCTGGGGCCTGAGATTAGAGTGGTCGGGGTGGCGCCAGGTGCGATCGATACGGCAAAGCTGCATGAAGGATTTGCTCGCTGGGGGGCAGATGTTGCGGCCGAGCGCTTTGAGGTTCTCAAAGAACGCACCCCATTGGGACGTATTGGCACGCCGCATGAAGTAGCCGATCTCGTCACGTTCCTAGGAAGTGAGCGTGGAGGCTTCGTAACTGGTACCACCGTCATGATCGATGGCGGAGCAACTGTCAGACTCGGTTCTGAATGACCGTGCGATCTAACTAAGGATTTATGTGATGACACCCACTTCAGCGGCCGCTAAGCCCATCAAGCAGTTGGCGCTTGCACTCGGCCTCAAGAAGCAGGATGCCAAAAAGTTAGTTCTCGCACTTGGAGTTGGACTCCTGCTGTTCATTCTTGGCATTGTCGCCATCACCTTGGCCATCAGTGATGGCAATCCGGCGTGGTGGGTATCTGCGTTGCTGTCCTTAGGTGCGGCAGGTGTTGCGGGGCTCTGGTGTGTTCGCGTGGTTACCAGGCGACGGGCTGCAGCCGTGCGTAAGCGCGTTCGGGTTAACGGAGTCACTCAGGGTGTGGATTATGCAGCCGACGCCCCCGCCACGGTCACCATTGTTATTCCTGCGTATCGCGAGCAAAAGTGGCTTTCGGCGGCGCTCGATAGCTTGAGATCGCAGACGTATCCATTGTGGCGGGCCGTGGTTGTTGATGACCAGTCCGACGACAACACCTCCACGATCGGTGTTTCCTACGCCACGAAGGATCCGCGAATCTCGGTGCTTCGACTGCGTCGAAATTCGGGGCTTCCGGCGGCGCGTAACGCGGGCCTCACACAGGTTGATACTCCCTACGTGCTGTTCCTCGATGCTGACGACGCACTTTTTCCCGAAGCCCTTGAACGACGGGTCGAGGTACTCGCTTCAGATCAGGGCATTGCCGGATCCTATGGAGGTGTTCGGCAGGTTGATTTCGATGCGGACTGGTTAGAGGAGTCGACTACCGGAAAACTGGGTGGATCGACGCGTCGGATCTCGTTGATCTCGTCGGCGGGTGAAAACCCATTCGGTATTCACCAGGTACTGATGCGCACTGATCGAGTCCTCGAACTCGGTGGTTTTAACGAACAGTTGCGTCGCGGCGGCGAGGATGTTGATTTCTGGGCGCGATCGCTTCGCTCCGGACATGAATATGTGGGTACCGGTCGGGTCGATGGCATCTACCGTCAAACGCCGACATCGATGGTGTCAGCCGGCACGACCGCTCACCTGGAGACCGTGGTGGGACTTTTGCAGTCCACCTGGAGCGCACAGGGTAGTCAGGCTGAAGTCACGCATAGCTCTGGCATTGATGGAGATCTCGGCGAGGTTCTGCAGCGCGCGATGGTTGAAAACCGACTTCTTCGCTATCTCGGTATGGCCGCCCTCGGCGCCGACCGGACCGAGTATGACCATGTGGTCGATCAACTTCGCGAGCGTGCGCCGCTGTCACTGTCGCGGGCCGCGGCTCTAACCCCCATCATCAGCGGGGTCACCCGTTCACAACGCCGTGAAGGGGCTGTTGACGATCTAGCCGCCAGAGAGACAGCTCGTCGATCGCTTGCATCTATCGATGACCTGTTTGCCGCGTCATCGACTGAGCCGCTACCTCGTCGTGATCATCCGACGTGGGCGGTTGTGGTTGAGAATCGTGCCCAGGTCGCTGCGGTGCTGGACGCGTTGTCTAACGGCGCTTCCAATCACGCGCCGGTGTTTATCGTGGCGGATGCACTCGATGCAGATATGGGCGCCTTAGAACTCCTATCGCAACGCGCACCAGAACATTCGTGGCGTAGCTTGGCCAAGTTCATCCTTGATGGAGTTGCCTATCAAACAGTTGTTGTCCCGCAGCCGATTTCGTGGGTTGGACGACTGGTTGCCGAGGTGGCCAGCGAGCGCGGAAGTTCAATCCGTGAGTTGAATTTCCCGTGGAGTGACAAGGTTGCGGTTAATGACGAAGATACCCAGGAAGCACGTACGAATGAACTCCCAACACCTGCGCCGGTGATCTCGCTCGATGAACTCAGCGCTATCTCATCACCTCGGGGTGATGCGGTGCGCAAACTCGTTCTCGCTCGTCGCTTTGAGGTTCCTGGGCTTGAAAACAAGGACGGGTCCGCGGGTGATTATCGGGGTCTTGATCGGCCGACAATTGAACGCCTGATGGAGCTCAAAGATAAGCACAAGGGCGAGCGCTGCGTTGTTATTGGCAATGGGCCGTCACTGAATAAGACTGATCTCGACTTGTTAA
Source organism: Actinomycetota bacterium (assembly GCA_947455705.1). Taxonomy (GTDB): domain Bacteria; phylum Actinomycetota; class Actinomycetes; order S36-B12; family CAIYMF01; genus Longivirga. Next base: position 14,814 of record CANGPO010000035.1, read on the forward strand.
AGGGTACGCCGACGTTCGGCGTAAACGGCATCTACTACGCCGATACCAGGCTCCCCGAGCCGCTGGCGTTTTATGTCGTGGAAGACACCAAGGTCTTTGAAGAGAATACTGCAGACGTCTTGGCTTATGGGCGTGAGAAGGCTCAAACCTTCATCCTGCCAACGCTTTATCGCCCCTCCCTAGGCCCGCAGGACGACCCAGTTCTGTTCCGTATGAACGGTGGGTTCTACCGATCAAAGGATCTGAGTTGCTGTCGTCCCCGTTTCTCGACGAATGCTGCCGAGGTTCTCTATTGCGGCCAGTCGGTGACGATCATCAACTTGCAACTCGCGTACTGGATGGGCTTCTCCGAAGTGGGGCTCATCGGAATGGACTTCTCCTACGCGATTCCACAAGGTACTGAGATCAAGGGCAGCCTGTACACATCAGCGGGCGATGATCCAAACCACTTTGATCCACGCTACTTCGGCGCTGGAAAGACGTGGAAAGACCCGCGCCTGAACCGCGTACTGTCGAACTACGAGCTCGCAAAGTCCATCTACGAGTCAGATGGACGGCGCATCGTAAACTGCACGGTCGGCGGAGCTCTTGAGGCATTCGACAGAGTGGATCTAGCCGCCTTCACCCGCAGCTAGAGACATGGCCCAGCTTCCTGTTCGCAGACGTGACGGACTGCGCTGATGGTATTCACCAGCACGGTCTTTCTCTTTGCGTTCCTGCCGGTAACGCTGGCGGCGTACTACCTCTTTCCGCCGCGGATGCGAGCGATTCCGCTGCTGATTTTGAGCTCCCTGTTTTACGGGTGGGGAGAACCAGTTCTCGTCGTCCTGATTTGGGTTTCCTCGATCGTGAACTATGTCGTGGGCAGGATGCTCCAGCGGTCGGAAGGGCCTCAGCGTCGCGCACTACTCACGGCGGGCATCGTCATCGACCTGCTACCACTTGTGGTGTTCAAGTATCTCAACTTCGTACTCATCACTTTCGGGATGTCGTCGCTGGCAAAGGATATTCACCTGCCACTTCCGATTGGGGTCTCGTTCTACACCTTCATGGCGATCAGTTATCTGATGGACATCTATCGTCGACGCAATACCGGTGCGCCTAACCTGCTCTTGTTCGCCGCTTACCTCACCATGTTTCCGCATCTGGTTGCTGGGCCGATCGTGCGTTGGGAACACGTTGGTCCCCAATTGTTTTCGCCGCGGTTCGATGCGGGTCGCTTCGGCTACGGAGCGGTGCGAATCTCTACCGGCTTGGTGAAAAAGTCGGTTCTAGCCGATTCACTCTCACCGGTTGTCGACACCATGTTTGCCACCGGCGCACCCACCTCGATGGGTGCCGCCTGGCTGGCTGCGCTGCTCTACTCGCTGCAGATATACCTCGATTTCTCGGCGTACTCCGATATCGCGATCGGGCTCGCGGCAATGCTGGGCGTCGACTTCGAAGAGAACTTTCGCTATCCGTACCTCAGCCGGTCGGCCAGAGAGTTTTGGCAGCGTTGGCATATTTCGCTCGGATCGTGGTTCCGTGATTATGTCTACATCCCGCTCGGTGGATCGCGGGTGCGTCCGGCGCTTGTGTGGCGCAACCTCTTAATCGTTTGGGCTCTGACGGGTTTGTGGCACGGTGCAGCGTGGACGTTTATCTGCTGGGGTTTGTACTTCGGGGTGCTCATCGGATTTGAGCGCGGTCGATTTGGTCGGCTCATAGGCGCGCTTCCGGTGGCCGTGCAGCACGTCTACGGAGTCTTGGTCGCGGTGTTGGGTTGGGTGATCTTCCGTGCCGTAGACCTTGGACAAGTTGGGCAGTACTACACGTCGATGTTCGGGCTCAGTGGTCTGCCACTGTGGGATGTGCATGCCTCGTTCGCATTTGCCCAAACAGCAGTAGTCGCAGGAGTTTCGGTACTTTTGGCATTCGGTATTGCTCGTAAGTTGATGGATGCGATTGAACGATTTATGATGCACACGAACCCGACCTTGGCGGTTCCGATAGAGCATCATGCGAGCGATTCGTCGCTCACCACGGGCAGCCTGATGGAGAAATTGGAAACCTCGGTTGAAGAGTCGCCTGTGCGCCGGATCACCACCTCGACGGTTATCGCCATTATGGTGGCGCTGCTGTTGATCCTTGGCACCGCATTTGTCGTCTCGGTGACGTACTCACCCTTCATCTATTTCAGGTTCTGATATGGCGACGGATTCAACAAGCTCGGTAAACCGGCGTCGACGAGATCTCATTCGATCGGCCGCAGGGTTTGTTTTGGTCGCCTTCATCACGGTGATCGGGCTCATGTATTCCAACAAAACCCAACCGACGCTGTCATCGTTGGACGGAGCTAAACTTCCTGGATTCCCGAAGCCGACCGCGTCGGCTGTTGTCGACGGGGAGTGGATGAAGAGCGTCGAGACGTGGATGGACGATCGCATCGTCGGTCGTCAGTACTGGCTGTCGCTTCATGCCAAGGTTTCGATGTCTGTTCTTCGAGTGCGTGAGCTTAACAACATAGCGATCGATCGACCGACGAGCATGCAGTTGGAGAAGCCTGGAGCGCTCCCACCAAATCCCAAGTTGGGTGAGTATGCCGCACAACTCGCAGACTCAATCCGAGCGGCCGGTGCTGTGCCACTGTTCGTTTACATACCTCGCAAGGAGGAGGTCCTAGCTGACCTGCTGCCCAAGGCATGGAACAACACCTATCTGCAGGCTCGACCGAGTGTTATCAAGGACTTGCGACGAGGGGGTAACTTCCTAGATCTGACACCGGTTCTGGCCGATCCGAAGACCAGGCTCGACAACTACTACTTGACTGATCATCACTGGTCACCACCTGGTGCGCTACGCGGGCTAGCGGCCATCTCCGATGACCTTGCCAAGCTAGGCGTATCGCTTGGCCCAGCACCGGCGTACCACGACGTGCAGTACAAGGAGTTCTTCGGCAGTTATGCCCGTCGCATCACTGCTGCGGGTTCACCAACCGGTGATGACTTCATCGTCCCAACTCCCACGAAGTGGCACGGCCAACTGTGTGGCAAGACCGGGCCGTGTAAATCTCCATTCTTCGTTTCGATCGCCAACTCGAAGGATCTCTACGCCAACCGTTATGCCGCTTACCTCGGCGGCGATGTTGGCTACCAGCAACTCATCAATGACTCACCATCCGCCAAGGGCACCATTGTGGTGTTGAAAGACTCCTATGGTCTTCCTTTGGTCACGTACTTGGCTCAGAAAGCTCATCGCGTGGTCGCGATCGATGAGCGCAAATACAAGGGTGAAGAACTGCGAAGCCTGTTCAAGAAGATTCACCCAGACGCGGTTGTTGTCGTACATAACACCCGAACGTTGCTCGGCGATTCCACTTTCGACCCAAAGTTGTGGGTAGACGCAGCGGCTGTTATCGCTGCTCGCTAAGCCGTGTGAGCGCAGGAGGCTTCGCGCACCCAGGTGGCCAGGATGTCGACGAACGCGGCGCCGTCTCGGTCCCAATTAAAATCAGCCAGTGCTGCGGCATGTCCGTTTCGTGCGTAGTTCGTTCTTTGCGCGTCGTCAGACTTCAACGCCAGCGCCGCGGTGACAACAGCGGCGGGATCGTTGAAGGGGACAACGATTCCACTTGAGTACGTTGTCACAACGGACTGCGCGCGTGGCAAGGGTGTGGTGATGACGGGAACGCCATGTGCCATGTATTCAAGAACTTTGGTGGGCTGTGAATGACGATAGTTCGGTTCGTCGTGCAGCAGGCTAAGGCCGGCCATAGAACCTTCAATAATCGTCATGGCTTGGTCGTTGGGTACGAATCCGTGCCAGACGATGTCTCCGCGCGCATGTGCGGCCGTCATCTCATCGCGAGTTGCTTGGTCTGCCGATCCGAGCACGTGCGTGTGGATGTCATGCGTTCGCAGTTGGCGGCCAACCTCAATCAGATCGAAAGCGCCGCGCTCACGCGTCACTGCACCCACATAGACGACGCGATCGTTTCCTGCGGATGGCACGACGTCGGGTACCGCGGTGCTGTTGGGAACCACGGGGTGTTTGCCTGTGAATCTGCTGGCGTACTCCGTCTCGGCAAGAAGCAACTTGAAGCGAGACTCGGCATTGCGTTCGATCGACGTAAATATTGTGGCTGTCGGTTTTCGCAATGCGTTGGGTAGCCACGGCTTAAGGGTGACAGCAGCCGCCGTATCCTCATGCACATCCCACACAGTTACCGTCGATGAGCTTGCGCGCGCAGCAACCAGTAACTCGGGATCGTGAATCAAGACGATGTCGTAGTCATGTGAACTCTGCGCAATGAGGCGTCGCGCAGCACGGATCGCTTCGATGCGTCGCCGTCCTTGGGCGCGAGGAAGATCGATCGCGTGGCCGTCGGCAGGAAGAGCCAATCCGTAACCGGAAAACGGTGCGGCATACGTGACGTGATGACCTGCGTTGAGAAGGGCATTTATCTCGCGATGCCGGATACGCGCATCACGCGGATCGTGGACGATGGTCACTACCAAAACGCGCATGCGGTACTCCTAACCGCGCGCTGCGCCGGCTTGTCGATCGTTGCCGTCGGCCAAGGCCTTGCTGACATCAGCGTCGTAGGCGTCGACAACGGTTGTGACGTCACCGTCCATGACGATCTTTCCCTGCTCCAACCAGATGGCGCGGTTACACGTTTCACGGACGACCTGTGAACTGTGCGTCACGAGGAAGACCGTCCCGGCCTCTGCGCGTAGTTCTTCAATGCGCCTTTGACTCTTGCGTTGGAATTCCGCGTCACCGGTGCCAAGGGCTTCATCGATAAGCAGGATGTCGTGGTTAACACTGGCTGCAATCGCAAACCGCAGACGGGCACTCATTCCCGAGGAGTAAGTGCGCATCGGAAGGGAGACGAAGTTGCCGATCCCAGCAAATTCGACGATGGCATCGCGACGCTCAGCGGCCTGCGCAGGTGTTAACCCCATGGCCAGAGAGCCGAGTTCGATATTTCGTTCACCAGACAACTGGGGAAGCAGTGCGGCATTGACGCCAAGCAGCGCAGGTTGAGCGGAGGTGTAGATGGTCCCCTTCTGTGCAGGTAGGAGTCCGGCGATCGCTGCGAGCAGGGTTGACTTACCTGAGCCGTTGCGCCCGATCAGTCCGACGGCGTCTCCTTCATATGCGACGAAACTAACGCCGCGCACAGCCTTGATGTACTGCACGCCGGGTGCGGGTCCACGCCGAACGATCCGTCGTAGTGCTGCCACAGCATCCCCACCACTGGGTGTGCCGGCCGGGGCGGCCCCTTGAACTCGATAGGTAACCTGCACTGAATCGACGATCACGCTGGGGCGATCATTGGCGACGAGTTGATCAGCCACGGCCATACCTCTCTTCAGCCTTCCAGAAGTAGATGAAGCCGCCGATGAACGTAATCAACGCCCAAAAGACCCCGTACGCCCACGTAATGGGCGGAACTGAGTAGCTCGTGAGCAGGCAGTCGCGAGCCAACTCGATGTAGACCGCCGCGGGGTTGAACGAAGCGAGGAAACCGACCCAGGGGGCGTGCTCGGATGCGAGTTTGCCGATGGGAAAGACGACGCCGCTTAGGTAAAGCCACGTACGCATGACGAACGGGAGTAGCTTCTGGACATCCCGAACACGTTCGGTCATGCGGGCCAGGATCATTGCCAAGCCCAGATTGAAAAGGGTTTGCAGCATCAAGGCCGGTACCAACATCAACCACCACGCGGAGATGCCCTCGTGGGTGAGCAGGACGATCACAACGCTGACGATGATGGCGGGTATGAGCGTGTAAAACTCTTCAACAACAACGGAAATCGGCAGGAGGGCTCGCGGGAAGTTCAGAGCTCGAACCAACGTCATGTTGGCGACGATTGAGCGTGATCCGCCCAGTACCGCCTGTTGGGTGTAGGTAAAGAAGAAAACACCGATCACCAAAAACGCGATGTAGTTGGGAACCGTACCGCGACCCTTGAAGATGACGCCGAAGACGAGGAAGTAGACCGCGGAGTTCAGGAGGGGATTAAGCAGCCGCCACGCTTGGCCGAGACGGCTCTCAGAGTTTTCTGATTGTTCGCGAGCCTTGGAAAGCTCGACGACGAAGTGGCGACGATCCCAACATTGCCGGATATAGACGGGGATTGATGGACGAACACCCATCGGCTTGAGTTCATATTCACGCGCAAGCGCTGACGCTTGGTCGGACGTCAGGGTGGACCCGTTGCGCTGAGAGATGGAAGAACGAGTCGTGATGTTGTCCCGGGTCTGATCAGGTTCCCCGGAATTTACCGTCGAGGTCATCAGAGTCGTTCCACCTGCGGTCCAGAGAGCTTGCCACGGGTGTCGAGTACCAGCGGGGCGTCTCGGCTGATGAGTTCCAGGTCAAGGATCTTGTGGTTCTGCACAAGGATGGCAACATCAGAGTCGGTCAGGGCAGTCGCTAAATCCGTCGCCCGATGCGTATCCACTCCGTCAACCTGCCAGTTCTCGACGTACGGGTCAAAATACGTCACTGTCGCCCCGAGCGACGCTAGTTCTTGAGCCAGTGGGGCAGCGGGTGATTCGCGCTGATCGGAGATGTCTGGCTTGTAGGTAACTCCAATGACCAACACCGTTGATCCATTCATCGCCTTACCCACTGTGTTCAGCAGGTTCTGCGTCCTACGTGCGACGTAAGCGGGCATTGAGTTATTAACTGCTTGTGCCGTTTCAATGAACTGAGATGGGGCGCCAAGGCGGGCGCGCACATTCTGTGACAAGTACATCGGGTCGATCGGAATGCAGTGCCCACCCACACCGGGGCCTGGGTAGAAAGCCTGGAAGCCAAATGGCTTCGACTTGGCCATCTCAATGACATCCCATAGGTCGATGCCGAGGCGATGGCAGAACTGTGCCATCTCGTTCACCAGGCCGATGTTCACCTGTCGGTACGTGTTCTCGAGGAGCTTGGCCATCTCGGCCTCCCGAGTACCGCGGGCCTCGACCACGGTGTCGACGAACGTGCGATAGAACTCCGCGGCGCGGGTCGTACATGCGCCGGTGTGTCCACCAACCACCTTCGGCGTGTTCTTCATGCCGTATATGGGATTGCCGGGATCTATCCGTTCTGGTGAGAAGGCTAGGTTGAAGTCCAAACCTGCGGTCAAGCCCGATGCAGACTCCAGAATTGGTCGAACCTCTTCATCGGTGGTACCCGGATAGGTGGTCGATTCCAGAATGACCAGAGTTTGCGCTTTGAGGTGCTCGCCGATTGTGGCTGCTGCCCCCAGGACGTACTTCAGATCCGGTCCACCCTCGGGCCCGAGTGGGGTTGGAACGCAGATGACGACTGTGTTTGCATCGTCGATGACGCTGGCATCGGTGGTGGCGGTGAATCCGGCGGTGAGTAACTCGCTGACCTCGGTGTCGGAGATGTCGTCGACATGGGATCGTCCGGAGTTGAGGCCGTCAACGATCTTTGACGAAACGTCTAGGCCGACGACCTTTAAACCCGACAGGGTGGCGGCTTGGGCCAGTGGTAGGCCCACATATCCCAAACCAATAACGACGAGATCGGCTGACAAAATCACTCCAAGTGACAACACCCGAGCGCTACTGCTCAGGTCGCGTGACAGACATTCATTGTCTCAGATACTCGGGACTGCGAGGCATTCAACGTGAGCAGTGGCGTGGCCTGAATGCGAGGTCACATCGGAGATAAATCACGTTCGGCGGCTTGGGTAGGTGCTCTTCACTCGATAAGCCCGGGCGGCAATGGCGAGGCGTTCTTCAACATACGATCGTGACGCGCCACGAAGTACATGTTCCACAGGGTCGTCACCTCGAAGTATGGCGCGATCTAAGGACGACGTGACACGCGCTATCGGAGCACCCGTCGGGGCTCCGGCTGATACCGAGTCATGTTCGATCGCTACGTCAGCGTCGATGACCAGATCGACATCGATCGGCTTAATCGGGCCGAGTGCCAACTTGCCTCGTCGACGGCGACGCAAATTATCGGCCGCTGTGGGCCCAATGACTTTGAGTGCTGTTCCAGTGGCGTTGCTTCGAGCCCAGAATCGTGACCGAGCAATCCGGCGCCGGGGATCTGGAGCATCTCCGGTGTACGTGGCCGCCAAATCCAACAGCAGTGCGGCTGCATCTTGGGCTCCACCGTGATGTTGGGCGGCCAATGCCTGTGACGATGCGGTCAGTTCGACTCGGGAATCAAGTGCCTGCGTTACAGCGGCTGCTACGCCGGCGCTGCCCGCAGCCGGATCGACCCATATCGCAACACCATCGTCGGCCAGAGTTCGGGCTCGAGCGACTTGGTCATCGGTCGACGTGTGGGTGTTGGGGATCAGTACGGTAGGGATACCCGCGGCAATGAACTCGTGCACCGCGTTGTATCCCGCAGAAGAGATAACAAGATCGAAGGCGTTCACGAATTCAGCTAATGGGTAAACGTCCCGAAGCACGTGCACGCCCTCGAGGCCGTGCTCGCTCGTGGCTAGAGCCGCTTTGGTTGTGGCGATTTGCCAACCGGCAGTTCGCAACACATCCGCAGCGGCGGTGGCTGCAGCCGCATCGTCACCGATAGCCCCTGAGCCCAAACTGATCAGCGCTGTCGGTAGCGCTGCGTCTAATCCCAGTGCCTTCGAAGCAGCATCGCGGGTACGGGGTTCAATAACGTCGAGCAGTGACACGGGTTCAATCGCACGACTCGAGCGGTTGGCCGTCAACCCATGATCGGCACGTTGTGCGAAATCACCTGGCTCGATGATGAGATCGAAGAATGGTTCTGTGCGGAGGGCCCCGGAGTTGCGGCCCACTCGCCACATACCTCTCCTGAACCAAACAAAAGCGATGTGGGGCAGTCGATGTCGAGCGTGGGCTAAACCGCGATAGGGGGCAACACCATCGAATGCGATGACGTCTGCTTCAACCTCATGTGCCAAAGCAACGATGCGATCGCTGAGGTATGAATTCCACTCCTGACGGGGCATCCATGGGCGTTGATAACTCGGCAGATACTCCGCACGAATACCTTGGCTCTCCACGACAGATATCCCTGACGAAAGTGAAAGCACCACGCAGTCAGCGCGCTCGCCCACGGCCCGAGCAACCGCCGTTTGCCGGGTGAGATGGCCCATTCCAGTGCCATTGCTGGTGATCAGCAGGATGGAGGGTCGTTCCTTTGTCATCGCCTGACGAATCAAACGGCCATGATGGTTGGCTCGACCGGTACCGCCAAGGATGGGCCCGTCGCGGCTCGCACCTCGGCGATGCTGACACCCTCGGCCACTTCGCGCAGGACTAGGCCGTCAGTCGTTACGTCGATCACGGCAAGGTCGGTGATGATGCGATTGACGACCCCGCGTCCTGTGTACGGCAGCGAGCACTCGTCAACGATTTTGTGCGTACCGTCTTTGGCGACGTGCTCCATCATCACGATGACCCGCTTGGCTCCGTGGACGAGGTCCATCGCGCCACCCATGCCCTTAACCATTTTGCCCGGAATCATCCAGTTGGCGATGTCGCCGGCGGCGCTTACCTGCATCGCGCCGAGGATCGCGGCATCGATGTGGCCACCGCGGATCATGCCGAATGATGTAGCCGAATCGAAGAATGAGGCACCTGGAAGCACCGTTACGGTTTCTTTGCCGGCATTGATGAGATCAGCATCGACGTCGGATTCCGTTGGGTAGGGGCCGGTACCCAGAATGCCGTTTTCGCTTTGTAGGACGACAGTTACATCCTTCGGCAGGTAATTAGGTACGAGGGTTGGAAGCCCGATGCCCAGGTTGATGTATTCGCCGTCGAAGAGTTCTTGGGCGACTCGGGCAGCAAGTTGCTCACGGGTGAGAGTCATCTCAGGCCTCCTTAGTGACGGTGCGACGTTCGATGCGCTTGTTACTTGCCTGCTCAGGATTAAGAGGCACGACGCGCTGCACAAAAACACCGGGGGTGTGGATGGTTTGCGGGTCGATCTCACCTGGTTCAACGAGCTGTTCGACCTCGGCGATGGTGATTCGACCGGCCGTTGCGACGAGTGGGTTGAAGTTGCGCGTGGACTTGTCGAAGACAAGGTTTCCATGTCGATCGCCAACTGATGCGCGAACGAGAGCGAAGTCGGTGACGATCCCGCGTTCAAGTACGTAGGGACGTCCGTCGAATTCGCGTGTCTCTTTGGCGGGGGAAGGCAGTGCGATGGAACCGTCGGGTGCATAGCGCCACGGCATGCCACCGTCGGCAACCTGGGTGCCCACTCCGGCGGGGGTGTAGAACGCGGGGATCCCGGCGCCGCCAGCTCGTAGCCTTTCTGCCAGGGTGCCTTGGGGAATCAACTCAACCTCAAGCTCACCGCTGAGGAATTGACGCTCGAACTCCTTGTTCTCGCCCACGTATGACGAGGTCATTCGACTGATGCGACGTGCCTGGAGCAGTAACCCGAGTCCCCAATCGTCGACCCCACAGTTGTTTGAGACTGCGGAAAGATCAGTCACGCCAAGATCGAGTAATGCCTGGATCAACACTGACGGAATTCCGCAGAGCCCGAATCCGCCCACGGCGAGTGTCGCACCGCTCGGCACGTCGGCGACCGCTTCGGCCGCGCTGGCCACAACCTTGTCCAACATCGCTCACCCTTCACATGTGATCAGATGGCAGAACTGTACCGATCCCCAGAACCAGCGGTATGACAACCGGTGAATGTGCCGATTAGCCCACGCAGGTGGTTTGATCCGCTGGCTTGGGGGTGGGCCCTAGATCAGTGCTTGACGGTGATGCCGAGCCGTTCGGATCGGTCGAGCTGATGGTGACCGGTGATGCGGTTGTCCAGTCGGTACCCACGATGAGCGTCAGAACTCGCCCGCTTGCGTTGGCACGTGTCACAGACGTGTTGGCGGCGGCGGCAAGTGTGCGTGCTGATTGATCGTAGCCGGGGTCGTAGAGCACGGTGGTGCGCGCATAATCTGAACGCTGAGCCGTCCCGACACTGGTCACGACGAAGCCCAACGCAGTCAACTCGTCGGCCGCCTTGCGACCTTGACCGCTGATCCCAGATCCGTTCAGGACGCGAACCTGGATCTGCGACGGCTCGGTCGTCAGTGGGTTCGACGACGCGGAGGTGCTTGTCGAAGGATTAGGTGAGGGCTTGGGGGCCTGTGGTGGATAGGCAGTGTCGTTCTTCATCGACTGCCAAATCGGGTCAGCCTTTGCTTTGTTCCACAGGACATTCTCATTGTCACCCTTGGGTACCCACGGCACTGTCATAAAGGCAATTTTGGACGGAGTCAATCCCTGCAGGCTCGATGCGAACGTCTGAAGCTCATCAACATTTCCCAGACCCGTATCGAGGATTAAC
>CANGPO010000036.1 GCA_947455705.1 Actinomycetota bacterium
CTCGGTGCCAGCCACGTTCACCTTTTCCGGTGCGGGTTGGGGCCACGGGGTCGGTATGTCGCAGTACGGTGCGCGAGGAATGGCACGTGAGGGCTACACGGCCGAACAAATCGTGACCCATTACTACACCGGCACCACGGTGAGTCCAATGCCTGATCTTGGCGAGATTGCCGTGAACTTGCTGCATCACGCTTCAACGGTGTCGGTGCGTACAGAGTCGCTCGCCGCCGGTGGTGGCGCAATGGTCGTGACGGTTCGAGATCTTCCCGCCGTCACGGGTGTGGCCGGCGATGTTTTTACGTTTACCGCGTCCAACAAGCTGGTCACGGTGTCGAAGACCAGCGCCGGTGTCACGACGGCGGTGGGTACGGGTAGTTGGGCAACGGTGAATTGGAGCGGTACCCGAGAGTCGCTGTCCGCTGGTTCGGTTCCGACCCTGCTGAATGTGACGACATCCAGTGCTCAATTCTCGAACAGCGGTCATCGGTATCGCTATGGATCGGTCAAGATCCAACCCACGACGGCCTCGCCCAACACTCTCGAGGCAGTCAACTACGTGCAGGTGCACGATGAGTACCTTCTGGGTATCGCGGAGGTCTCGTCGTCGTGGCCGGCTGCGGCGATGCAGGCACAGATTTTGGCGTCGCGTTCCTATGCGCTCAACCACCTGACGTCATTGCGCGCCGCATGCCTATGCAACGTAGACGACGGTGGTGGCCCTTATTACGACCAGACCTTTGCGGGCTGGATTAAAGAGTCTGATGCGTGGGGAAAGTATTGGCGCGCGGCAGTGGCTGCCACTATTGCGAGTCCGACCACAGGTAAGACCATCCTGTCTGCTGGCAAGCCGATTTCAGCGTTCTACTTTTCCGCATCGGGTGGTGCCACTCAAGACACTCAAGACGTGTGGGGTGGCACACTCGCGTATACGAAGTCCGTTGACGATCACTGGTCGCTAGATCCCTCCGTGCCCTGGTCGAAGTGGATTCCTCGGGTTCGTTCCCAAGCCCAGGTAGCAGCCGTCTTTGGCCTTGCCGACGTCGTGCGAATCGATCTGACATCACGGTGTGGATCGGGTGCAGTCAAAGCTGCCACAGCGTGGTCGTCATCAGGGAAATCGGTAACCGTGACCGGTGCTCGCCTTGCCGGCCAACTTAGCCTCCCGAGCCGTTGGATCTGGCGCGCGGTTGATACCGCAACAGTGGATCCGGTGGCCGCCGCGGTGAGTGCGGCACAGCGATCAACGTCACCCACGGTGGTTTTGGCTCCGACGTCGTCTCCGACCTCGGTGGCTCTGGCGTCCAATCTTGCTGTTCAACGTGGCTGGCCCCTGCTGCTTACATCATCGACAACTCTGACGTCAGCGACCCAGGCTGAACTACTGCGACGACATGCGCGCACAGTCTTTGCCGTTGGAACTGCCGCGGAGATTCCCGATGGCGTTATCGCACAAGCGGATGCAGTTGCCGGTTCTGTCGTTCGCATTTCGGGGACGAATGCAGTCGACCTTTCAGTTCGGGTGGCAGCACGGTTAGCTCGACCCGTGGGCACCGCGATGGTTGTTGCACCGGCGACCAACCCAGCATTGATTTCGATCGCTTCGGCCGCCGCTGCATCTACTAACCGCGTCTTGGTTGTGACTCCCGGCGGGGCAACGGTGAGCGCCTACGCTGGCGCCTACATCGCCGCACAGAAACCGTCCACGATCTTTGTCGTAGGTTCGGCTGCTGATCTTGCCGATTCGGTTGTGGCTGGAGTAGCTCCACTTACGCGTGCGTCGGGTGGCACAGTCGTTGACGTTTCGTCGTCGGTAGCCAGCAAGCTTGGTGTCGGCGTGACGACCCAGCGGGTGTCACTGACATCTGCAGCGCAGCTCACGATGTCTCTGGTGTCTAATCCGACTACCCCAATACTTGTGGTAGCTGGTGCCTTGAACGCTAGTACTAAGGCAGTGCTGCAAACCGGTGTTTCGTCAATCACCGTGTCGTCAGATCTGAATCAGACTGTTGTCACGGCCGCTCGTCGAGCTTGAGTCGTCAAGCGAGCCTTCGACAAAAGGTTGTGCGAACCGGCGCGATTAGCGACCTAAAACGGCCGTGCACTTTTCGACGCTGATGACGGTGTCAATGTCCGCAGAGGCGTCACTGTTGATCACAATGCTTGCATTGACGGACAGCGGCATGGCTGCCAATGCCAGCACCGTATTAGCGGTGAGCTCACCGGTAACGAGCAGTCGCCCGTGTTCTTCGAGCCCACATGAACGCGCGAGCTCCACAGCGCGTTCTAACGCCTGTCCTTGGGTAAGCACCTCTGCGTCGACGGCTAGCCATGGCGTCTGAGCGTCAGTCGCGGAGTACGGGACGAATACGTCACTGAACCCGCGCACTTCGCGGGCGAGATCGATTGTTCCCGCAGGGATTTCGCCGGCTGGTAGGCCGAGCGGATGAAGTGACACCACATAGGTGGGGTACGGGAAATCTTGGTGAGCGTGTGGCTCATCGACAAACGCTGCGATTGGTTTGTCGGACGTGACCTGCGCGTCGAACTCGATCACGTGGACGTGCACCCCGACCAAAGCGCATGCGGTCAGCCACACACTGGTCTGCCAGTGCAGGGGGAGTTGAAAAAGGACCGCTGAGTCCGGTCCCGCATCCGCATCGTCTTGGAGCAGGTTCGCGGCTTTTGCAACGTTGTTTTCGAATGTTCGGCAGGACAACTCGGCTCGTTGGCCACCGGCCCACAGTTGTGTGATGAGCGGACGCGCGCCATCGCGAGCTACGACATTGTGGAGTGAGTGCGCAATGCTGAGTTCGGTCACGTTGGTCACCCTATGTCGAATCAACTTTGATTGACCTGTGAGACCCTGTACTCATGCTTGAAGCGGTGTTACTGGTCGGTGGTCAAGGGACTCGATTGCGTCCTCTTACCGTCACGACCCCAAAGCCGATGCTCCCCGTTGCTGGGATTCCGTGTACGGAGCATCAGATTGCTCGCGCTCGTGCTGCCGGCGTTACCAGGGTGATTCTTGGTACGTCATACAAGCCGGAGGTTTTCGAACATTACTTCGGGGATGGCTCGCGCTTCGGTGTTGACCTCGTATACGTCACCGAGGAGGTTCCATTAGGAACCGGCGGAGCCATTCGACATGTGGCACCACTGCTTGAAAGTGATCCACAAGCTCCGGTTTTGGTTTTCAACGGAGACGTCTTAACCGGGCATGACATTGCTGGACAGGTGCAGGCGTGGCGCGCTACCGAATCAGATGTATCGCTCTATCTCACCCGGGCAGATGACCCTCGCGCGTACGGTTTAGTGCCGACGGATGCTTCTGGACGTGTAACGGCCTTCCTTGAAAAGCCAACGACTCCAGAGGAAATCGTCACCGATCAAATCAACGCCGGATGTTACGTATTTAGGCGCAGCATCATCGACACGATCCCATCGGGTCGTCCGGTCTCGGTCGAGCGCGAGACATTTCCGCAACTGTTGGCATCGGGGGCGATGGTTACCGGATTCGTTGACGATGGGTACTGGCTTGATCTCGGAACGCCTCTTGCTTTTGTTCAAGGTTCACGCGACCTAGTGCTCGGCCGAGCCCCATCACCAGCCCTACCAGGGCCCGTGGGTGAATGCCTCATCAGGCCAAGTGCAGAAGTTGCCAACGATGCGGTGGTAACCGGCGGAACGTATGTGGGCGCTGGTGCAACGATCGGATCCGGAGCCGTTGTTGACGGGTCGTCGCTCTTTGATGGCGCGATGATCGCCGCCGGCGCTCACGTGAAGGATTCCGTTATTGGTTCCGGCGCCATCATTGGCGCTGGTGCATTCCTGGACGGTGTGGTTGTTGGGGATCGAGCCGTCGTTGGCCCGGGTAACGAATTGATTCGTGGGGCCAGAATTTGGCCGGGGGTCGCGCTTGGCGATACGTCGGTGCGCTTCTCGTCAGACCGTTAGATCACTGCCGCGCAATGATCGGTGTGCGATCAGGGTGTTAACTGCCGACTAGGCCCGCGCGTGTGCGTCCGTGAACTCGATGATTCGACCCCAGGCGTCGCTGCAGGCTTGCTCATGCTCGGCGAAACTGCGATCGAAGAACGAATGTGGTGCACCTTCGTAGACGAATCGACGTGCGTCGATCCCGCGCGCTGCAAGACTCGTCAGGAGTGGATCGAACTGTTCGGGACGAATGTTCTTATCCTCACCGGCAAGCAGACACAGCAGTGGCGCAGTGATCTGCTCGTGAACCCCAAGGGCTCCG
The DNA here is from genome assembly GCA_947455705.1 of Actinomycetota bacterium. Taxonomy (GTDB): domain Bacteria; phylum Actinomycetota; class Actinomycetes; order S36-B12; family CAIYMF01; genus Longivirga. Next base: position 4,259 of record CANGPO010000036.1, read on the forward strand.
TCGACACGACCATAGAAGCCGATGCAGCCGGCGAGACCAGCGGTGTCTGCGGCCTGTCGCCATGAGTTTCCGCCGCCGAAGCAGAAACCAACAGTGAAGACGTCGCGGATTGCGCCACCGTCGAGTGCGCGGAGGTAGTCAACTGCGGCCTGAGTGTCAGCGGCCACGCCCTGCGGTGTGGTCTGTTCGACGTGTGGCCAGAATTCGAATGGTTCTGCTCGGTCATCCGTCTCAGCGGTACGGCCAAAGTAGTCGATGGCCACTGCTGCAAATCCCGCTTCGGCAAAGCGATCGGCCAGATCGCAGTAGTAAGCATGTAAACCACGCACGTCGGGCAAAATCACCACTGCACGAGAGGTGGGTGTCTCGGGCTTGACTGCATAAGCCATCAGGTTGTTGCCATCGGACGCAGTCAGGGTCAGACGCTGCCCGGGGCCGATCGCGCCGACGTGCGGCGGGGCTGGCGGTCGGCTGGTGTCGTCGTGGCACATGGTGACTCCTTTGCGGATCCGGACGAGCAGTTGTCGACGTGAGCTGGTGCGTGTGGAGCGAACGACGTGTATTACCTTGCCGCTGCGATGAGTCCGTCTCTATCCCTACGTACTACCGAGTCGAGATCGCCGATCTGAGCCAATTGCACCAGGACACCGCCATTGGCACGTGGGTGCACGAACACCTCAGACCAGATGGGATCGAGGTGTAGGCCAAAGGTCTCGATACCTCGTTCGGAAAGAACGGAAACTGCGGCGTTGATGTCGTCAACTGCGAATGTGATGTGGTGAACCCCACCGCGTCCAGCAGTCGAGGCAAAGAAGCGATCGAAGAACGTCGACTCCGGGGTTGGCGCCATTAACTCGATTCGTCCATCCCCGATGGTGAACGTCATGACGACTGCGCCGATCGGCAGAACCTCACCGTGGGAGAACACGCCGCCCAGGACATCTTGGTAAAACTCAACCATGGGGGCCATGCTCGGTCCGGCAACGGCGGTGTGATCGTAACGAGCGCCGATCGATGTGAGTACGCCAGAAAGTTCACTCATAGCCATAGCGTTGCAGGCTCGAAGAAGAACTGCTCACCGGGGTCATGCTCTCGTTCGACTGCGGCCTCGTTAGCTCCAGATGAGGTGATCAGCCACGGTTCTCGGTGGTCGATCACCGGGACCGTCGGCCGGGTAACCCACGGCGATCCCACCAAGAGGTTGCCAGTCGGCGGGGAGGTCGAGAACCGATCGGACGACGTCTGCACAGAAGATCGTCGATGAGATCCATGCCGTTCCAACACCATGGGCTGCAAGGGTTACGAGAAAATTCTGGACAGCGGCACCACCAGCGACGAGGAAAAGATCGCGCTCGTAGCCGCGACGATCGTCATCGGGATAACTGTGGGCGGCCCCATCAAGGGCAAGAAAAGGTAGAACAACCGTCGGCGCCTCACTCAAAACCAGACCGCGTCGAAGTCGCTTGCTCACTGACGTTTCGTCATAGGAATCGCGCTGTTTGAGATCAGCACGCCAGCGCTCGGACATTGCTTCGAAAAGTTGGCGCCTGATGTCAGGATCGGCAAGTACGACAAACCGCCACGGAGTTGTGTGATGTGGGCTTGGTGCTGTGATCGCCGCAGCTACACCCTTGTCGATGATGTCGACGGGTACCGACTGATCACTGAAATGACGAACAGTGCGACGCGCTGCCACGGCTTCCTGACGTCCCTGTTGGCGGCCTAACTCCATCGCCTCTTCGGTACCAAGCCAAAACAAGTCGTCAGTCTGCCCACGAATGAGAGCCTGTGCACCGGGGCCGTCTTCACGTGTCACATACGCCGCTAAGCCGCGCACTACCGCGACAGGTTGGCCGGTGATCTTTCCAGTAACCAAGTCGGCGGCCGCAGCAACCTCGTCAGCAATGGCGGTAACGGTCATCTCGAGTGGCCGGCCCTGGGTGTCAACACGTCCGCGGTAGTCGTCAAAGATCGCAACCCCTGCAGCACCGATCGCCGCATCGGTGAGCCCGTCTCGCCATGCTCGTCCAAGGGTGTCCGTGATGACGACACCGAGTGAAAGACCGGTGGTGCGTTGTAATTCCGCGCGAATCGCGCGTGCACTTGCATCGGGATCGATGGGCAGGAGTAGCACTGTTCCCGCCGGAGTGTTCGAAGCGTCGACGCCAGCCGCGGCCATGATCAAGCCGTGCCGGGTCTCGACGATGCGGGTCTGACCGCGCGGGGTCGTCTTCGTGGCGACGATGCGCACGGTTTCGTCGGTGATCGCGTCGTCGCGTGAGTCGGCCTCGACGATGCGCCCCTCTGCCTTGCTGACGATCTTGCTGGTAACAACCACCATGTCGCCGTCACGTAGGCCAGAGGTTCCGTCTGGCCATTGGACGTTCGGGTGAGCGGCAATGATGAGTGCGGCGAGATCGTCTCCCGCGGCGATTTCTGGCAATCCGGTGATGCCAGTAATGCTGAGCCCTGTCATACCGACGTACCTCCCAACTCAACTGCGAGATCGATCGCCGCTGCTGCCATCTGAGCAGTGGCCGGAATATCTGTCATGAGCAGCGGAACGGCCCGGGTCTGGATTCCAGAGTTCGCCAACTCGGCAACTGCGCCGGCATCGGCATCGGCGTCTACGAGCCAACCGTCGATCACTCCATCCGCGGCTTGGCCGTCGAATGTGCGGCGCGCACCGTAATGCTGGGCGACGGCCACCGCTGAGGTCTCAACGCCGATGGCCGATAGGCAGGCATCGGCCATCCCGCGGACGGGTGCGTCGCCGATGATGGGTGATAGGCCAACGACGGGTGCTTTCGCCGACTGGATTGCCGCTCGAATTCCAGGGATCGCCAGAATCGTGCCGATGGAGACCACGGGGTTGGACGGCGGAAACACGATCAGGTCTGCGTGTGCGATCGCGTCGAGAACTCCTGGGGCTGGCCGAGCATCGTCTGATCCCACCAGAACAAACTCGCGGGCAGGAACATTCGCACGGTGCTTGATCCACCATTCCTGAAAGTGAATCGCCTGTTGCGTGCCCTGTTCTTCGCCATCGATCACCACGTGGGTCTCAACTCGATCATCCGTCGCAGGAATCATCGTGACGCCTGGCTGCCACCGCTCACACAGTGCCAGCGTCACAGCGGACAGTGGGTAACCGGCAGCCAACATCTGAGTACGAACGAGATGAGTTGCCAGATCCTTGTCGCCGAGCCCAAACCATTGCGGGCCCACTCCGTAGTCGGACAGTTCGTCTCGCACGACGAACGTCTCACCCTCGCGCCCCCAGCCACGTTCTTGGCTGATGCCCCCACCGAGGGTGTACATGATCGAGTCGAGGTCAGGACAGATCTGTAGACCGTGGATTCGAATGTCGTCACCGTTGTTCACAATGACGGTGAGCTCGGTCGACCAGCCACGCTCGGCGACGAGGGCGCGCAGGCCTCGGATGAAACGTGCGCCACCGATTCCTCCGGCAAGGAGCACGATGGATCCCGGCCCGCGCTGGTCCGTGGCGGCTCGTGGTGAATGGTCAGAAAGGGTGGGGATGGGTTGCTCGGTCACGCGCTGAATCCTGCCAGTTGAGGCCCGAGTGGGCTACAACTACTTAGAGTAATCATCACGTGACAATGAGTTGTCACTAATTTGGGTGCTGGGGTTGACGTGAGGGGTGTTACACCGATGTAATTTGTTCCCACGGGGTGCATGGCACCACATGTCAGGCAGGAACTGGGGGAGTGCGGCCGCAACTAGTGTGCGGTCAAGCTCGAGGTCGAGGAGGTACCGGCGTGAGCCACGTCACCGTTCTACCGTTATCTGAGGTCGAAGAACTTGGATGGCAGGAACGAGCACTGTGTGCGCAGACTGATCCGGAGGCGTTCTTCCCTGAAAAGGGTGGGTCCACTCGCGAGGCCAAGAAAGTTTGTACGACATGTGAAGTGCGCGTGGAGTGCTTGGAATACGCGCTGGAAAATGATGAGCGGTTTGGAATCTGGGGCGGCCTATCTGAGCGCGAGCGCCGTCGGATGAAGAAAGCAGCCGTCTGAGCCGATCGCTCCTCGCGGTGGCTGGTGGACATCACACGCCACATCACGTCCACGGATATGGCCGCTGTCGCATAAGGTGCTTGAGTCATGTCTAGTGATTTTCCCCCTCGGGATCCCGCTGCTACGGATGACTCGGTCTCTGAGCCTTGGCTCGACGAGTCATCCCTTGGTGATGCGTCGGAGCCGCTTGACGTGGCTGAGGTTCCGGAACAGACCGATGATTCAGATGAGCTCTCCGATTTCGCAACGTATCTAGATACTGACGCGAACGAGGAAACTGCGGACGTTCCGCGACGCCCGCACCATGTGACGACAGTGTTGGTTGCGCACAATGGATCGCGCTGGCTTAAGGCAACATTGCTGGCGCTTGGTCGCTTGCCGTATCGACCGAATCGCATCATCGCTGTCGACACCGGAAGTACTGACGACACAGCCCAGATCCTGCTGCGGGCCCAAGCTGACGGCACCCTTGATGAGATCGTCACCACCCATGCTTCGGCTGGGTTTGGCCAGGCAGTTGCTCTCGGGGTTGAGCAGGCGGGCCGACCTGATGAGCAGGAACTCGCGCGGATTGTGCTCGAGGGTTTGGGTGTAGAGGTTGACGATGCTTCCTCCACCGAGGTTGCGCCGGAGTTGATTCCGGAAGTCACCATGCAATGGCTCTGGATTCTCCACGACGATTCCGCCCCTGAGCCCGAGGCGCTTGAAGGGTTGTTATTAACCGCAGACATCGAACGATCTGCTGATGTGATCGGTCCCAAGCTCCGGGGCTGGAACAATCAGGATCAGTTGGTATCGGTTGGAGTCACCGTTGCCAGGTCCGGCAACCAAGTAGACGGACTTGAACGTCGCGAACTCGACCAGGGCCAACACGATGGTCGACGTGACGTGCTGGCTGTCAGTAGTGCGGGCATGCTCGTGCGCCGTGACGTGTGGGATGCACTCGATGGGTTCGACCCAGCACTCGCGTTTTTCCGAGACGATATTGATTTCTGTTGGCGTGCACGTCGAGCCGGCTATCGCGTCATGGTCACCAGTGATGCGATCGTCCATCACCGAGAGGCCGCCACTCATGGTCGTCGCGAGGTTCACGCAGGCTCACCGAAGCATCCGGAGCGACCCACTCGCATCGACCGTTCTGCCTCGATCCACCTCATGCGTGCCCATAACTCTGGCCTGCGCGGACTGTTAGTCACCCTTCGGCTCCTGGTTGGTTCACTGGCGCGAGCTGTCGTTTTGTTAATCGGTAAGGCGCCTGATCAAGCGCGCGATGAATGGGGCGCGTTCCGCGATGCGTTACGCGATCACTCAGGACTTCGGGCCTCACGTGAGCGGATCGCTGCTGCTGCCGCACTGCCGGGGGCAATCCCCGAATCAGATGTGCGTGCATTTCTCGCGCCACGAGGGCTGCAGGCTCGTCTGGTGTGGGAGCGGTTCGCAGATCTGGTGGCTGGCCGAGAAACCGATGATTCGGGACGTTCGGTTCTTGAGTCGACCTCAGATGATCCCGATGGTTGGTATTCCGATGATCGACGACCCTCGCGCATACAACGATTCCTCCGGCAGCCGGCGACCCTTGTCGGGCTCGTGCTCTTGGCCATTGCTCTGATTGGTGAACGCGCCCTGCTTGGCTCAGGCGTCCTGTCTGGAGGCGCACTCTTACCGGCTCCGGAAGGTGCCGGTGATCTGTGGTCGATTTTCACCAATGCGTGGCACGAGGTCGGCACTGGCTCTGCAGCGGACTCACCTGCGTGGCTTCTGCCGTTGATCGTCCTGGCCGGAGTAATGCGGGGTTCGGCGTCCGTCGCCGTCGACGTGATCTTGCTGGCGTGTATCCCGATGGCCGGCATGTCCATGTACGTTGCGTCTCGGCCACTGCTGACCACCTGGTGGTCGCGGTCGTGGGCGGCTGTCGCATACGCGACATTACCTGCGGTCACGGGCGCGATTTCCGGCGGCCGGATCGGCACCGCTGTTGCGATTGTGCTGCTGCCGTTAGTTGCGGCGATCTGCGCACCGCTGGTCGGAGTTGGCCGGGTAGCAGCCGCGCGGGTACCGACATGGCGCAGAGTTTTTGGTTGCACCCTGCTGCTTGCGGTGGTGTTCTCATTCGTGCCCACCCTGTGGCTGGTTGCGATCGTGATTGCGATCATCGCCACTGCTACCACGGTCAGAGATAGGGCTGGTCGGATCGCGTTGTGGGTCGCCACGATCCTGTCGTTCGTGCTGCTCGCACCGTGGTCCATTCGTGTTATGCGTGACCCCGCGTTGCTGTGGCTTGAGCCTGGGCTTGTGGGTCCAACCGATGCGCACCTGAACGCACTTGACGTGGTGTTGCTGCGCCCCGGTGGCCCCGGATCTTCATCGATCCTGTTTGGGATTGGATTCGTGCTTGCCGGATTGGCTGCACTGGTGCTGCGCGGGCCACGTCGAGGGATCATGACTCTGTGGCTGTTGGGCTTCGTTGGCCTCTTGTTCGCGGTCGTTCAATCCGTTATTCGAGTTACCCCAGACGCCTTCTCGTCATCGTTGCCTTCCTGGCCCGGTGCGACGACTGCGCTGTGGGGTGGGGCGCTGATCGTTGCCATTGCTATCGGAGCCGAACGAGTTCCTGCCCTATTCACCGGCGCTGACTTTGGCGTGCGTCAGGTTATCGCCGGTGTCCTTGCGGTACTTCTCCTGGCAGCACCGGCGTACTCGCTCGTTCACATAGTCATGGGTGTTGATGGCCCACTTCAGCGCGGAACTCGTGATGTTCTGCCGGCGTTTGTCGCGGCCGAAATGCACTCACCGTTACGACCGCGGACGGTCGTTCTGGCGCGAGACAACGGGCGGATCCGCTACGACCTGCTCAGTGCGCCGGAACCAGTGTTGAGTGATGTCGACGTCGCTCCACCGGCGTGGGTGTCGGCAGAACTCAGTTTGATTATTGGCCGAATGGCAGCCGGTTTAGGCGCCGATGAGATTGATGGTCTTGCTAACCATGGAATCCAATATGTGTTGGTGAGCGATGCCGGCAAGAACGACGCGCTAGTTGAGTCCCTTGATGGTGAACGCGGCTTGCGTCGAGTGTCGTCGCGTAATGGTCAAGCGTTATGGCAAGTTGTGTCCACCTCCTCGAGAGTGCAGGCTCTTGCCCCGACGTCGGCGGACACTGTTGGTTCGGTAGCCGTTCGGCGATCGGTAGCAGTGCCGACGACGAGTGATGATCCGCGCGTCACGACCAATGTTGATGCGACGGTGGCCAAGGGTGTGCCGGGTAGGCAACTACTGATGGCCGAGTCCATCGACGATCGCTGGAGATGGACGGTAGCCGGCGAGCGGATCGTCGCGAGCTCTCCGTCAATCGCTGGGCAGACCACCGACACTGATCCGAGCTTGCAGCAAGTTCCACTCGATGCCGCGCCGACTGCGGTCGCCATCTCGTTTGATGGCTCGTCGCGACGGGCGTGGTTGACTGCTGAGTTCATTGCCATCGCCCTCGTGGTGCTGTTTGCACTGCCATCGCGACGCCGTGAGGAAGATGACGATGAGGATCTTCTCGGTGACGAGTCACCGGGCCAGAGCGACCAGAGCGAACAGCTGTCCTCGGCTGCGTCCGATGAACCGGAACCCGTGAACACGGACGAGGCCGGGTTACAGGACGACGTGCCCCTCGTCAGTAGTGATGATGAGGTCGCGGCAGAGGTTGAAAGCGTTGCTGACGTGAACTCTCAGGCGAGTGCGGAGGTGGTCGACGATGAGTGATGACTACAACCCGCTGCCCTTTGATGACGAGGAACTGCGCACGACCCCGGTGGACTTCTCCAAGGCGGTGCCTGCGTCGGCGGAGCAGTCAGATAGTGACGTCGAGGTTGCATCTGAAGAGCTGACGTCGGGCTCATCGCGCGTCATTCGTGTGCGATCCGGCAATGCGACAGCGCCACCGAAGCGTCAACCGCGGCCAGTGGTTGAGCGCGCACCTCGACAACCCCTAACACTGCGCAGCCGACGTGGAGTTGCCTTGGTTGCACTGGGATCTTTGGTGGTTCTCGCCGGTGTCGGAACCCTTGCCAATCGTGGATCGAGCCAGTCACCTGCTGTGCCGACGGTTGAGCCGGTTGCCTCCAGTGAACTGGTCTGTCCTATCACAACCGCGACCAACGATCTAACCTCGGCCATCACTGCTGCCGTGGCCCCCTTATCGACCGTATCGACGGGTGCTGGGCGTCTTACCAATTTGGTCAAAGCAGGTAAGGACAGCGATCCACTTGTCATAAAGACGCCCGGCTCATTGGTAGCGCGCATCAACCGTGGAAAATCCGGTCCGGCTCAAATGGCTGCGGCAATTGGTAGTTTCGCAACTGGTTTCGGTGCCGATCAGTCGATCAGGTCTGGTGCAGGGTCGTCACGTGGTCTGTCGATTGCACCGTGTAGTAGGTCTGTCACCGACGCGTGGCTCGTTGGTGGTGAATCAACCGTCGGTCACATCACCACTGTCATGTTGGTGAACAACGACGATCGTCCAGCCCAGGTAGATCTTGAAATCTATGGAACCGATGGGCAGATCGACTCACCGGGTGCAGCGGGAATTGCTGTTGCCGCGGCAAGCACAGCGCGGCTTCAGCTTGCCGAACTTGCCCCTAGTCAGACGGTCACTGCGGTTCATGTCATTGCGACGACGGGACGGGTAGGTGCCACCGCGCTGGAGTTCGATTCGCGCGGGTTGGTGCCCCAGGGTGTTTCCATCATGTCCGCGACGACGGCGGGCCGTTCACTGGTGATTCCGATGATTCCCTCATCGGTGGATTCGGCTCGCCTCGTTCTTCTGGCGCCGACCTCAGATGCCACGGCCCATGTCACGTTGATGACCACGCAGGGCTCGATCATTCCGGTGGGTCTTGATTCGGTTGATCTGACGGCGGGGCATGTTGCGTCGCTTGATCTGATGCCGGTACTTGATGGTGGCGCCGGTGGATTGGTGATCAAAGCAGACCGCGATGTCGTTGCCGGTGTCATCGTGACAACCGGCAAGAAGGCTAAGTTCCGCGAGGTTGATCGGACGGCGGCTACTCCTGCGCTGATGTCGCCTGGCCTGATTGTCGGCTTGGCTGGGCCGAAGTTAACGCATGAAATGGGTATTGCTGCACCACTTAACCAGGCAACTGTGAAGGTGGAGTTGTTCGTTTCCGGCAACACAACAGCGACGTGGACGCGCACGGTCAAGGTCGGCAAGGGATCGATCGTTGATCTCAAGATCCCAGTGAGTACGCCGAAATCGACCTCTATCGTTGTAGTTACTCCGGTTTCTGGTGGGCCTGTGTACGTTACCCGCGTTGAAACTGAGCGTGGGCCAAACGGGCCCATGATCGGACTTGCCCCGGTGCTTTCAACTCGGGCGACGACGCTCGTCCCGCCGGTTGAGGTGGCTCCGGGATCTGCCGTTCTAGCGAAGGACTAATCCCATAGCTTCGCCCTGCGTTTGATCGCATTCAGTGGCAGATCCGACAGGATCATCGGCGTGCCGATCACGGCGACTGTCGGTTGTGGGTTCTATGGTCAGACCTGTGAGCCCAGTCCGCCGTTGTTCAAAGCCCTCGTGCACTCGCGCGGCCGTGGCTACCTTGACGTATGTCTACGCCGATCAAACGGCAGTGGTAGGACCGCTGGCGACGTACGCGGAACCGCACTGCTACGACCTATGCGCCATCCATAGTGATCGGATGACCGCGCCACGTGGCTGGGAGGTTGTTCGCCTCACTCCCGATCCTGATGCGCTTCGCCCGTCGAGTGACGATCTTGAGGCTCTTGCCGACGCTGTCCGTGAGGCAGCCCGGCCGCGTCAGCGTGAAACTGTTGGCGCTGTTGAGGTCGGACGGCGTGGCCATCTGCGCGTCCTTCGTTCAGAGGCTTAACACAACCTCTCGGTCATGTTGCAGCGCCTTTTGTACCACTAGGCTTAAGTCGTGATTACTTCTGATCGGCTGGACCGACTCATCAAGGCGTATGACGTTCGCGGGGTCTTCCCTGATGACCTGGACACCGAGGTTGCCCGACTCGTCGGTGCAGCTTTTGTCACGGTGGTCGGTGCGTCTAAGGCCGATGGTGGGCCAGGTGCGGTTGTGGTCGGTCGAGATATGCGCCCCTCGGGTCCGGGGCTCGTTGCCGCATTCGCCGAAGGAGTTACCAATCTTGGCGTCGATGTGGTTGATATCGGTTTGGCGTCGACCGATGAGTTGTATTACGCCGCGGGGTCACTCGGACTACCAGGTGCGATGTTTACCGCAAGCCACAACCCGGCTAAGTACAACGGGATCAAGTTGTGCCGGGTAGGTGCATCGCCAGTTGGTCAGGAGTCTGGTCTGCGCGAGATCCGCTCATTGGTTGAGCAGTGGTCCGTTGATGGACTCCCAAGCTTCGATGGCCAGCCAGGTTCGGTCAGCGAGCGTGATGTCTTAAACGCCTATGCAGCCTTCCTGCACGGCCTGGTTGATTTGCGCGCAATCCGTCCGCTCACCGTCGTGGTCGATGCCGGAAATGGGATGGGTGGATTCACCGTCCCCGCTGTTTTGTCTGGGCTGCCACTGACGATTCATCCGCTGTTCTTTGAACTCGATGGCAACTTCCCCAATCACGAGGCGAATCCGATCGATCCGGCCAACATGCGTGATCTTCAGGCCGCAGTGATCGAGCACAAGGCTGATATTGGTCTGGCCTTCGACGGTGATGCAGATCGATGTTTCGTGGTGGATGAGAAGGGTGACATCGTCGACCCATCCACAATCACCGGTCTGATCGCCGTTCGCGAACTCGCCCGCGAACCCGGCTCAACGATCATTCACAACCTCATCACGAGTGCGTCGGTACCGGAGATTGTTCGTGAACATGGTGGTGTTCCCGTTCGTACCCGAGTTGGCCACTCATTTATCAAGGCTCGGATGGCCGAGACTGGTGCCATCTTCGGCGGTGAGCACTCAGGGCACTTTTACTTCCGCGATTTCTGGCGAGCAGATTCCGGCATGTTGGCTGCGCTGCACACATTGGCTGCGTTGGGTGAAACACCGCAGGGTACGACACTGTCGGGACTGTTAGCTGAGTTCATTCGCTATGTACCGTCCGGTGAGATCAACACGACGGTGAAGGATCAGGCCGCTGTAGTCGCCGAAATCAAGACTGCGTATGCCGACCGGCCTGGGGTTGAGCTTGATGAACTTGATGGGTTGACAGTTACCGGTCAAACTCCCGATGGGCGCACCTGGTGGTTCAACGTTCGTCCCAGTAACACCGAACCACTGCTTCGACTCAATGTTGAGGGTCCCGATCAGCCAACGATGGAGAGCGTGCGCGACGAAGCTCTCGTCATCATTCGTGGTGGTGTGTGATGTCGCTTGACTCGTTTCTGGTTGATGTACTCGCCTGTCCATGCCCGAGTCATTCACCGCTTCGAGTGCGCGAGACCGATGTCGAGTGTGAGCAGTGTGCAACGAGGTTTCCGATTCGCAATGGCATCCCCGTGATGTTGATCGATGATGCAACCCCGGGCCCACGCGGTATTGGGGCCGTTATTGGTGATTCGCGATGAGCTTTGCGTATCCGAGTTCGCTCGATGATCTGACGGCGCTTGAAGCTGCCGATCCTGGTCAGATGTTGCGGGCCACGGCTGATGCGGGGGCGCAAATTCGGCGATCGGTCGGGCTATGGGAGCCGGAGTGGATTTCATCGGCCGTCGTCGATGGTCGTCCTCGCTCGGTACTCGTTGTTGGTATGGGCGGGTCCGGAATCAGTGGTGATGCCCTGGCTGCCCTGTGCGGAACGGGTTGTGCCGTTCCCATCTCCACCCTTCGTGGCTATACCTTGCCCGGCTGGGTGGGTCCGCTTGATCTGGTGATCGCGGTGTCGTGTTCTGGGGAGACGCAGGAGACCCTTGGCGTTACGGCTCAGGCTATTGCTCGCGGAGCGCGTGTCATCGGAATCGGATCTGCCAACTCCGCACTTCATACATTGGTGCAGTCGGCACCGGGCGCTGCGTTCGTCCCCGTTGTCGCAGGTGCGTTGATGCCTCGGGCTGCGCTGTGGCTCATGGTCACGCCACTAGTGCTCATCGCTGACGCGCTGGGGTTGTCGTCGTTCCCCGCCTCGGTTTTGACCCAAGCGGCCGATGTGCTTGACGAGATCGCGGTCGAGTGTGGACCTTCGTCACAATCTGATGACAATCGCGCCAAATTGTTGGCGCAGTCGCTCGCGCCGAGCCTACCTATGGTGTGGGGAACGGGGGGCCTTGGCAGCGTTGCCGCATACCGGATGGCGTGCCAACTCAATGAGAACGCCAAACTTCCTGTCGTGAGCGGCGGATTTCCTGAGGTGAATCACAACCAAGTCGTCACCTTCGATGGTCCGTTTGCCGCAACCTCAACCGACATCTTCCACGATCCGGATCTCGACGGAGCCGCACCAACACAGTTACGTCTGGTGCTGATCCGTGATTCGGGTGAACACACACAGGATGGTCGTCGAGCCGATGTGTCGTCTGGGATCGCTCGTTCACGAGGAATCCCAGTGGATGTGGTGCGCAGTGTCGAGGGGCATCAGCTAGTTCGCCTGGCGTCATTGGTGGGGGTCATCGACTGGGTTTCGGTGTACACCGCGATTGCAGGTGGTGTGGATCCCACGCCCATTTCATCCATCATCGAATTAAAGGAACGTATTTCTTGAGCACCGAAGGTGGCACCAGAGCAATCGTTGCGGCCCTGGCTGCAAACACGGGGATCGCGATTACAAAGTTCATTGCGTGGGCGATGACCGGTTCCACCTCAATGTTGTCCGAGGCGATTCACTCGGTGGCTGATTCAGGAAATCAGTTGCTGCTGCTGATTGGTGGGCGTCGGTCTAAGCGGGTGGCTGATGAGGAACACCAGTTTGGATACGGCCGTACTCGTTACGTCTATGCCTTTGTTGTATCGATCATCCTGTTCTTGCTTGGTGGCCTGTTCAGCCTGTACGAAGGTTGGCACAAGGTGCATGCTCCCGAGGAACTCACTGATCCCACCATTGCCTTCGTTGTTCTAGGAATTGCTATCGGCCTAGAGGCATTTTCTTTCCGAACGGCGATTATCGAAGCGAACCGCACCCGCGGAAGCAGAAGCCTGTTTCGCTTCGTTCGCGATGCGCGCCAACCCGAGCTACCGGTAGTTCTCCTAGAAGATGCCGGCGCGCTGGTCGGCCTACTGTTCGCGCTCTTTGGTGTCACGATGGCCACCGTCACCGGTGACGGGCGCTGGGACGGAATCGGCGCACTGGCAATCGGTGCCCTGCTGCTGGTCATTGCAACGTTCCTGGCGATCGAGATGTCATCGATGCTCGTTGGGGAGAGCGCAGTACCAGAGCAAACGGACGCCATTCGCCAGGCACTTGAAGCCCAACCGATGGTGCGACGGGTCATCCATCTGCGCACTCTTCATGTGGGCCCAGAGCAAATTCTTGTTGCCGCCAAGATCGCGACTGATCCGGCGCAAACGGCTGGTGATCTAGCTGTTGCCATCGATCAAGCGGAAGTGAGTATCCGAGCGGCCGTACCGGAAGCCACCTATATCTTTATCGAGCCGGATGTTGATCGCGGTCAGTAGATCGTCGCATTCGCCGAAAACGCTCAATGATGAAAGAATGTAGGCACCCTGCGGTGAAGCTGCCCGCATCGTTACGTCGTTAACCAGCGAGGCCTCGCGTGGATTGACGATGGATCCGGGTTTCCGGAACGTAGATCGGAGTTCGATGTCCCTCGATTACAAGGTTGCCGACCTTTCACTTGCTGAATTCGGCCGTAACGAAATCCGCCTTGCTGAGCATGAGATGCCCGGCCTCATGGCGATGCGCGCGCAGTATGGCGAATCAAAGCCACTCACCGGAGCGCGTATCACGGGCTCACTGCACATGACCGTTCAGACGGCCGTCCTGATCGAGACCTTGACGGCCCTTGGTGCGCAAGTGCGCTGGGCGTCATGCAACATCTTCTCGACGCAGGATCACGCTGCTGCGGCTGTTGTCGTTGGCCCCCACGGAACTGTTGATGCGCCGGCCGGCGTCCCGGTATACGCATGGAAGGGCGAAAGCCTCGAAGAGTACTGGTGGTGTACTGAGCAAATCCTGATGTGGCCAGATGGTGGCGGTCCCAACATGATCCTCGACGATGGTGGCGATGCAACGCTGCTCGTGCACAAGGGCCGTGAATTCGAACTCGCCGGTGTCGTTCCCACTCCTGATGCCACCGACTCAGAGGAGTACGCAGTCATCCTTGGCTGTCTAGCTCGCTCGCTCAAAGAGGACGGCAGTCGTTGGACGAACATCGCTGCCGGGATCAAGGGTGTAACCGAAGAGACCACCACTGGGGTGCACCGTCTCTACGAAATGCATAAGGGTGGCGCTCTGCTGTTCCCAGCCATCAATGTCAACGACTCGGTAACCAAGAGCAAGTTTGACAACAAGTACGGCTGCCGCCACTCACTCGTGGATGGCATCAACCGTGCAACCGATGTCCTGGTTGGTGGCAAGGTTGCCGTCGTCTGTGGCTATGGCGATGTTGGTAAGGGTTCCGCGGAGTCACTTCGTGGTCAGGGCGCTCGCGTCGTCATCACCGAAATTGATCCAATCTGTGCTCTGCAGGCGGCGATGGACGGCTACGAGGTTGCCCGCCTAGAGGATGTAATCGGCCGCGCCGACATCATCATCACGGCGACCGGTTGCTACGACGTCGTAACGGTCGAGCACATGCAGGGCATGAAGCACCAGGCAATTCTGGGCAACATTGGTCACTTCGATAATGAGATCGACATGGCCGGCCTTGCCGCAGTCCCCGGTATTAAGCGCACAACCATCAAGCCACAGGTTGACGAGTGGGTCTTCCCTGACGGACATTCGATCATCGTGTTGTCTGAAGGACGCCTGCTCAACCTCGGCAATGCCACCGGGCACCCGTCGTTCGTCATGAGCAACTCCTTCACCAACCAGGTGTTGGCGCAGATCGAGTTGTTCACCAAGCTCGACGAGTACCCACTTGGCGTGCACGTACTTCCCAAGCACCTCGACGAGATGGTTGCTCGCCTGCACCTTGATGCTCTCGGTGTTCGACTCACCGAACTGAGCAAGAAGCAGGCCGAGTACCTCGGTGTGGACGTGGCTGGTCCGTACAAGTCCGATCACTACCGGTACTAGATCTCACGTGTTGGTTGATCGGTGAGTCAATCGGGGGAGTCTGGCTCTGGCGCGGTAGAGAGCGGGATCGTTCCTGCTCTCTACCGCGGTGCAGCGCAAACCTATGTGGACGCAGTTGAAGCTGGATCAAGACTTCGACCGCAGCATTGGGGTCTGACCGATGTCGTGATCGGTATTGCGCTTAGTGTCATCGTCCCCAGCCTCATTGTCGGTCTCGAGCTTGCCGCAGGTGCGCCGAAGAATGGCACGCTGGTGATCTTGTCGTCCCTGGTCAGTCCCTGGATTGGCTTTGGCCTATGGCCATGGATTGCCGCACGACATCGAGGTAATGGTGTACGGATCGACCTTGGTCTGACGTTTACCCGTGCTGACATTCGGTGGGGTGCCATCGGTGGCGCGGCCGCTCTCGGCGTCGGATCACTTGTTGCGGCGATCACCGAGCATTTTGCCGGGCCGTTCGACTCAGCTGCCGGGGACGCCATCTCATCTGCACATGTGCCTCGGTTGGTGGTGTTCCTGTTTGGGCTGCTGGCCGTTGTTGGCGCGCCATTCATGGAAGAACTGTTCTTTCGCGGTTTGACTTTTACCTCCGTGGCTCGCCTCAGTGAACATCGCCGCTGGCCGCCGATACCGGTGGCAACTATCGCGTCGGCGGCGCTGTTCGCGGCGATTCATCTCGAACCCATCCGTTTCCCGCTGCTGTTTGCAATCGGGTTGGTGCTCTCATGGTTGCGTGCGAAGACCGGTCGCGTCGGCGCGTCAGTCATTGCCCATGGAGTCAACAACCTGATTCCCGTGATCGGTCTGGTAACCGGAACCGTGTGGCTTGGGTGAATCGTGGCTACGCACACCCGCTACTGGCCGTGTTCTCGATGTCACCACTGGTCAGGGGAACGGGTTTAGCTCGAATTTCGTCGTACGCTTGACCCAGCACATAACCCACCAAGCTGGGTTCGGACTATCAGGTCCTGCATATCAGGGTGTGCGTGAGTGGCTTCGGGCGTTGGATCGGGGGGTGGCGTGTGACCGCGGTTGCTGACGCTGCCTTGACTGCCAAGCCCCGAGTCGCACCGTGGATTCATTTGCCCGGTCTCGATGGAGTCCGGGCAATCGCCGTTCTTGGGGTTTTACTTTTCCATGCTGACAACAGTTGGTTGGCTGGTGGCTTCCTAGGTGTTGATGTCTTTTTCACTCTCTCCGGGTATCTGATCACGTCACTCTTACTGGCTGAGTTGGGTACCAGTGGCGGGATCAATTTCAAACGCTTCTACATTCGTCGCGCCCGCAGGTTGCTTCCAGCGCTGCTTGCCACGTTGGTTGTGACGGCCGTACTCGCGATGGTGTTTGCCCAAGATGCGGCGCAGAGAGTGCGAGAAGATGCAGTCGCGGCATTCTTCTACGTCACGAACTGGTGGTACGTGTTCCGTGGAACGTCGTACTTCGACGAGACTGGCCGACCGCCGATGCTGCAGCACCTGTGGTCGTTGGCGGTTGAGGAGCAGTTTTACTTCATCTGGCCGGTCCTGCTTTTTGGGCTATGGAAGTTATGGAAGGTCAGAGGAGTTCGCTGGGGGGCCGTTATAGGGGCGATTGTGTCGACCGCGCTCATGACGGCCGTCGCGATTGCACAAGATATCCCGCAGGCTACCGATACGAGTCGGGTGTATTTCGGCTCTGACACTCACTGCATGACGCTGCTGGTCGGAGCGGCCCTCGCCACGGTATGGGTACCGAGTAGTGTGTCACGCTCGTTGACGCAGCGGGGTCGCCAGGTCGTCAGCGCATCGGGGCTCGTCAGCCTCATACTCCTACTTGCGATTTTGTTCTTCGTTGGGCCGGACTCGGTGTTTCTATTCCGCGGTGGATTTCTCGTCATTGGAGTGATCTGCGCGGTAATGATCGCGGCTGCGGCCATCAACGGCACGTGGTTCGCCACGGCCATGGGACGTCAGCCACTGAAGTACATCGGTGAACGTTCGTACGGGTTGTACCTATGGCACTGGCCGATCTTCATGATCCTGCGTCCGGGGATCGACGTTGATGCAACCGGTTTACCGATTCAATTGGCCCGATTTGCGTTGACGTTTGCAGTTGCCGAAGTTTCATATCGCTATCTCGAAATGCCGATTCGACATGGAATCATCGGTCGTACCTGGCAAAGTTGGCGTGAGCAGGGAACGACGAGTCTGATAGCGCGTGGAGCCGTTGCGTGTGTCGCTGCGCTCGCTGTAGTCCTCACCCTTGGCGTTGGTCTTGGTCGAGCGAGCACTCCGACGTTCGAAGAAGCGCTGGGCGGAGTTTCGGGAGTTGGTGACGAGGTTCTAACCCCGCTTTCATCAACCTCACCGACCGCATCTGCGCGGCCATCACCATCGCCTTCGTCGAGCGTCACTGCGCACTCGTCACATTCGCCCTCGCCAGCTGCATCGCACTCTGCATCTGCGTCGGAGGCTACAAATTCTAAAGACCTCACCTCACTACCCATGACTCTTGTTGGTGACTCGGTTCTGCTCGGAAATGCAGATGCGGTGAAGAAGGCCTTCCCGCACGCAGTCGTTGACGCCCGAGTGAGCCGTCAATCGGAAACCGTCTTCAATCGCATCCGTGCCCGACTGGCCGCTGGTCGGTTAGGCAGGGTCGTTGTGATCCATACCGGCACGAACGGCACCGTCGACACCGACCATCTGGTGTCCCTACTCAAACTCCTGAAGGATCGGGATCGCGTTGTCCTTGTGACAATCCATGCGCAGCGACGGTGGGTCGATGGAGCGAACAGGGCGATCAAGGCAGCTGCGGCGAAATTCCCCGGTGGAAACGTTCGCGTCGCCGACTGGGCGGATATCGCTACTGGCCATCGCAATTGGTTTTATCAGGACGGAATCCACTGCAAGCCGACCGGTTTCCCGCACTACGTGTCTATGCTCCGTTCGGCCATTAACTCGCCATAGGTCGCGGCATCCATCGTGGTTGGCGGGCTCGGGAACGTTCGTGAACGCTGCTTCGTCGGTCATGGTGTGCGGGAATCGGGGATTCCGGCGCCGATTGGGGCGATGGAATCGCCGACCGAGCAGACGTAAGGCCGAGACGGTGGGACTATGTACGGTGTGAAGGGTCGAGTACTTGTCGTAGATGACGACACAGCGCTGTCCGAGATGTTGGGCATTGTGCTGCGAACAGAAGGTTTTGAGCCCGTATTCTGCGGGGACGGAGCTCGTGCGTTGAGTGTCTTTCGAGATACTCGCCCAGATCTCGTCCTGCTCGATCTCATGTTGCCTGGTCGAGACGGAATCGACGTATGTCGTTCCATTCGCGCCGAGAGCGGCGTACCGATTGTCATGCTGACGGCCAAGACGGACACGATCGATGTTGTGCTCGGGTTGGAAAGTGGAGCAGACGACTACGTTGTAAAGCCGTTTAAGCCCAAGGAACTGGTTGCTCGGGTGCGCACGCGGTTGAGGCGTAACGATGAACCAGCTGCAGAAAATCTGCGTATTGGCGATCTTGAGATTGATGTTGCCGGCCATGCGGTTCGTCGCGGCGATGAGCAGATCCTGCTGACCCCGCTGGAATTCGATTTGCTGGTCGCTTTGGCACGTAAGCCAAAGCAGGTGTTTTCACGTGAGGTGTTGCTGCAGGACGTCTGGGGTTATCGGCACGCAGCGGACACTCGATTGGTGAATGTCCACGTTCAACGCTTGCGTTCAAAGATTGAACACGATCCGGAGAATCCGCAGATTGTCCTCACCGTTCGCGGTGTCGGCTACAAAGCCGGTCCTCCGTAATCCTGCCCATGAACGTCTGGTCACAGATCGTTGAGGCAGTCATGCCTGTTGTTCGCCCCGTGCGTCAAGCGTGGCGAACATCGGTATCACTTCGCGTCGTCGCTACCACTCTTGCGTTATCGCTGATTGTGGTTGGCTTGATTGGAGCCCTGCTCTTACAGCGCATTTATTCAGGTGTTCTCGATGCGAAGGTGCGGGCCTCCGTCGTTGAGGCAGGTAGTGGTGCTGCGGAATCCCAACGGCTGCTCGATGCTGCCGATACGGGGCCAACAACTCCTTCGGCGAGCCGCCTTGTAGACACGGTGACCTCGGCTCTTGCCCAGCGCGCAGGTTCACCAGGACTGTACGACGTTCTGCTGCTTGCCTCACCTCCCAAAACTGGGGACGAACCCGAGCGTGGCACCAACCTCATCAGTGAGACGAGTGTTCCCAACGATCTACGCAGCAGTGTTCAAAGCAATCAGCGACAGGCGTGGACGTATACCGAGATTCGGTACTTGGACAACCACACCGCTCCTGGTTTGGCAGTTGGTGCTCCACTGACGATTCCGGGAGTGGGTAAGTACGAGTTGTACTACCTGTTTCCATTGAGTCAGGAACAGGCGACGTTGGATTTGGTGCAGCGCACGGTCTTACTTGTGGGAGCACTCCTGATTCTCACCCTTGGCGGAATCGCCTATGTCGTGACCCGTCAGGTCGTTTCACCGGTGCGGGTTGCGGCACGTACTGCGGAAAAGTTTTCGGCCGGCCAATTAACTGAACGGATGAGCGTTCGCGGTGAGGACGATCTGGCCCTTCTTGCCACGTCGTTCAACGGCATGGCCAGCAATCTTCAGGACAAAATCAATCGCCTTGAAGACCTGTCGCGCGTTCAACAACGATTCGTTTCGGATGTATCGCATGAACTTCGAACGCCGTTGACGACGGTGCGCATGGCCGCAGACGTCATCTATGAGAGTCGTGATGAATTCGATCCGGCCACCGCACGAAGTTCAGAGTTGCTTCAGACGCAGCTCGATCGATTCGAGGAACTGCTGGCCGATCTACTCGAAATCAGCCGCTTCGATGCAGGGGCTGCGACCCTCGATGCTGAAGGCATAGACGCCCGCATGCTCGTTGATCGCGCGGTTGAGGCGGCGCGCCCATTCGCAGAGGCGCAAAACACCGAACTGCGCGTTACAGCACCCGAGCAGGTCGTCGTTGAACTCGATAGTCGACGGATCGACCGCGTGCTGCGAAACCTGGTGTTGAACGCCGTCGAACATGGCGAAGGTCGCCCCATCGATGTGACATTGGGTTCTGATGGTGAGGCGATGGCCATCACCGTCCGCGATCATGGGGTTGGTCTGCGGCCCGGTGAATCGTCGCTGGTGTTCAACCGGTTCTGGCGCGCCGATGCATCTCGGGCGCGCACCGTCGGTGGTACCGGACTAGGCCTGTCTATTGCACTTGAAGATGTTCGTTTGCATGGTGGCTGGCTTGAGGCGTGGGGTGAGCCAGGCGATGGTTCCTGTTTCCGGATGACGTTGCCCCTCAAGGCAGGTGGTGCGGTGACCGAATCACCACTTCCACTGATTCCGGCTGACGCTGGCCCGCGCGTTCATGCTGCACTGGCATCGCCCTATCGCACTCCTCGACGTGAGGAGGTGGCACCGTGAAGCGCATATGTGGGCTCATCGTGATCTGTCTGAGTCTC
>CANGPO010000037.1 GCA_947455705.1 Actinomycetota bacterium
AGTTGCGTTCCAACAGTCTCGCTTCGGCTATGGCGCCGCTGTTTCGTATGGCCTGTTCGCATTGACGATGATCGTCACCCTGTTCATGATCTGGTATTCGCGTCGCACGAAGATCGAGGCCTTCTAATGTCTCTCCTACGCGCCGTTGAGATCGAAGAGCCAACTAGCGCTATCCCACGTAAGAAGGGCTGGCTTCCTTTCTCCGGCTGGCACATTCTGCTGATGCCGATCGCGCTTTTGTTCGCGCTGCCGCTGGTTCAGATGGTGCTGACGTCGTTTATGACGGATGCGGAAATCAATAGTTTCCCGCCAAGGTTCATTCCGACATCGATCAATCTGAGTGGCTATCAGCAGTTCTTGACCGACAGTTTGGCGCCGCGATGGATGCTGAACACTGTCATCGTCGCGACGATTTCGGTGATCGCGCATTTGATTCTTTGCTCGACGGCTGGTTACGGATACGCGCGCTTGAAGTTCCGCGGCCGCAATTTCGGGTTCTTTGCAATCGTGGCAACCATCATGATCCCGACGCAGTTGTTGATGATCCCGACCTACGTCATGTTCTCAAAGCTTGGCGTGGTGAACACATTGTCGGCGGCCTTTATCCCTTGGCTCACAAGTGCTTTCGGGATCTTCCTTATGCGGCAGTTCTTCCTGTCCTTGCCGAAGGAGCTTGAAGAGGCGGGGATGATCGACGGCCTCACATCCTTTGGCGTGTTTCGACGCATCGTTCTTCCACTGGCTAAACCGGCTCTAGCGACGCTGGCTGTGTTCACGTTGCTCAACTCGTGGAACGATCTGGTCTGGCCGCTGATTGCAATTAGCAATCAAGACAACTTCACCATTCAGGTTGGGCTTACGACTTTCCAAGGTACGCGCCGTACACAGTGGTCAGCACTTATGGCCGGCAACGTGATCGCCACCCTTCCGCTGATCGTCGGCTTCCTCATCGCGCAAAAGCAGTTCGTTGCGACGATGACGTTCAGCGGTCTTAAGGGCTAATCGATCCAGGGGTTAGAGTTCGCTGACTCGGATGTTGGGTGTCGCCGCGCGCGCGGTTACGGCATCGAAGATCGCGGGCCCTGGTTTTTGTGCGTTGGCACCGGCAGCCGCAGTTGCAAGAGCGAGACTATGGGCAATGTCGTTTGAAGTCTCGCGAAGACCCACTACGAGGCCGGCCAGGAAACTGTCACCGCTACCGACGGGGAACGCACCAGGAGTGCCGGCCGCCACGTGCCACATTGGCCCGTCTGCGATCGCGTAAGCCCCGGCCGTTCCAGCCGTGACGACTGTCAGCCAGCCATGCTCACGTCGATCATGAAGTTGCTGGGCAGCGTGCCGAGCATCGAGAGCGTCAGTCGAACTCAGACCAAGCACGGCTGCTGCCTCATGCACGTTGACTTTCACGATGTCTGGATGTTGCTCGAGGGCGGCGGCGAGTGCTGGGCCGTGCGTATCCACGGCCACGCGGACACCCCTGTTGTGGGCCAGTGCGGTAAGCCGCGCAACGGCATCCAGCGGAGCGCCCGCCGGCATTGATCCTGAGATCGTTAGCCAACTCGGTCGTCGATCCATTTCGTCGTCAACGCGCTGCTCCAGCTCACGCCATTCCCGCTCGGTAACGGCGGTGGCTGGCTCGTAAAACTCGGTGAGGCTGCCGTCTAACGAAGAGCCGATGGACGTGCAGGTGCGCGTGTTTCCTGAACCCGGAACTGTGTTAGCGATCACGCCGTCGCGGTCGAGCAGTGAACGCACGACACCGCCGGTAGGTCCGCCAAGGATCGCGATGGCGACGACGTCATTGCCGAGGGCACGTGCCGCACGAGCGACGTTGAGCCCCTTGCCTCCGGCCACCGAGCACACGTCATGTGGGCGATGAATGTGACCGACCAGAACCTCGTCCACAACGAGTGTTCGATCAAGGCTGGGACTGGCGGCTACGGACACAATCACGTGATGACCCTAGTGGGTTTCGATTGATGCTTCGACCGGCAGGGTGCTGGGGATACCAACGCGGTTGTGGAGGGAATCGTTGGGATCTGTCAGGCTGTCCCACAACGCGGCGTTGGTCGACGGCGCTGAACACACTGTGGTGAGAGGTTGAACATGAGTAGCGCGGTCTATGGAGTGCGGTCATCGGTTGCCGAGCTCAAGCGGGTTGCAGTTCGCAAACCGCTCATCGGTGATTCGAGTCAGAGCATCCTCGACGAGTACGAGGCCGCGCACTGGCAGACTCCTGATCTTGCCCTCCTGGCAGATCAGCACGCGGCCTTCGTTGATACCTTGCGGAGCCTGGGTTCGGAGGTCGTTGAGTTCGACGCCGTAGATGGACTGCCCGATGCCGTATTCGTCTACGACCCGGTCTTCATCGGACCATCCGGTTCGATTTCGCTCACGGCTGCGAAGCCGGCTCGTCGCGGGGAGGCGAAGCATCTCATCGCCGATCTGGAAAGCGCGGGCGTGCCCACGATTGGCCAACTCGTCGGTGATGCAACGGCTGATGCCGGCGATATGTTCTGGCTTGACGAGTCGACCGTGGCGATCGGGCGCAGTTACCGCACGAACGAAGAGGCCGTTGATCAGATGCGGGGAATACTTGCCGGTGACGGCGTCGGCGTCGAGGTTTTTGATCTCCCGCACGACCTTGGCCCTGAGTACTGCTTGCACCTGATGTCTGTGATCTCACCAGTGCGCGAAGACCTCGCTGTCGTATACGAAAAGCTCGCACCCGTGGCGATGCTTCGTTCCCTGAACCGTCGTGGGATCGAATGGGTCAACGTGGACGATGAGGAGTACCTCACCCTTGGCACCAACATTCTTGCCACGGCGCCCGGCGTCGTGGTGATGGGTGAGCGCAACAAGCGCACCGCAGATGCCTTGCGCGCGAAGGGCGTTGACGTACACACGTTTGCGTCCAGTGAGAGCGACAAGGGTGAGGGTGGGCCTACCTGTATGACCCGCCCCGTTCGTCGCGGCTAAATGGCGCTTTGCTCGCAACTAGAGCAAATTCGTGCGGATCCAGTCACCAAGCAAGCGTGAATTGTCCTCGACCGTTTCTTTCCACGTTCGAATCGACGCGGCGTTTGCATCATCGCTCACGATCTTGATGAGGCGAACGGGGACGCCAGCGCGCTGAGCTGCAACGACCACTGCGTAACCCTCCATGTCAACCATCTGTGCGCGCTGGGAAAGCTCGGAATGCTTGACCGGATCAGTGACGAAGTTGTCGCCAGTGGCTAAGACCGGACCGTCCTTGAGTGTGATCGGCTGGCCGAAGTAGCGATTTACCAACTCGAACAACACGTCGTCGTTGAGATCGTGCTGCATGACGGTTCCGATGTCGTGGATTCCGTCGATCCCGGTGGCGAGTCCGCCGGCAGTGCCGATGTTGATGATTTCGGACGGCTTAGTGTGCGCGAGAACCTCAGCCATTCGGATACCTGCATTCACTTTGCCAACGCCCAGTAGCAGGATCGGTAGGTCGTCAGGGAAATGCTGAGCCTCTTCTTCAAGGGCAACAACGAGTAGGGGCTTATCTGGGCTGATGGTTCCGCGCAAGGTCATGGCAATGAGTATGACTTAGAGATCCGCGGAGGGCTCGTCATCTGGATCCAAGACGTCGACCACGGTGCGCGTTCGGGCCACGAACCACCCGACCACCACGCCGGTGCCGTTTGCCGCCCAGTGAAAGGCGGCCGGTGGAAACAGGCTGCCGGTGAATAGGCGCAGGACCGCCCATCCTGCTCCAGCAAGACCTGTGAACAGCACGGTTGATAGGACTGTTGGCCACGGTGACCCAGAGGTGGCCTGATGTGCATCATGCATTTCTAGTGCGGGGGCCACGTGCCACAACCCAAACAGCACAGAGGTGATGACCACTGCCCAGACAGATCCATACAGAACGGCGACCAGCGCGAGCATCACACCGCGGAAAGCGAACTCCTCGACCAGTACCGTGCCGAAAGGGATATCCAGCAACGTGCGACGAGCTGCCACAACTCCGGACGTGTCGTTGCGCTCATCTGCGAATAGCGGTTGAGTTCTGGGGTGACGGCCCGCAAAGCCGATCACGATGCCGATTCCGGCGATGATTCCCACAGACCAGATGATGCCCGTGACCCACGTTGCGTGGCCGAGCCCGAGATCGGTAGCACTCACCCCGTGGCGCCAGGCGATCAGCGCTAAGCCGCCGGTCGTGGCCAGCGCAGCGGACACGTACTTCCAGCCGTCGACGCCGAGGGTCAAGCCCTGAAATCCCATCATGGCAATCAGGACCCCGACGATTCCGCCGACAGTGCCGCCGACCAGGGTGCCGATGACCACCCCGGCCGCCAGCGCCAGGAGCGCGGCAACGCGTCCGAGGACGTGCACGGGGACTCCTCACTAACGACACTGTGAGGTTCTAGTGTGACGGGTCGTGGTGAAGACTTCCGAAATAGGCGCGAACACGTCATGATATGACGTATGACAGCGCTTACATACGACGTCGAGGGATTGGTCCGCGCAGCTGCGGCTTCCCATGATGTTGCGCGTAAACAGGGCATTGATGAGCTTTATGCTCGCGCCCGGCGCTGGGGCGCGGATCTTGCCGAAGGTATTGGTACGGTTTTCCCCGCTGCTCTAGGCGATGAACTTATTGCTCGGCTGGCTGACCTGATCGTGAGCACGTGGGCAGCTCGACCACAGCAATTGCAGGAGCGTGACCGCGAACGATTGCTCATGCCCGACTGGTTTCAGCGTCCGGAAACGCTCGGCTACGTGTGTTACACCGATCGATTCGCAGGAAATCTCGACAGTGTCGTAAAGCATGTTGATTACCTCAGCGAGCTAGGCATCACCTACCTGCATCTCATGCCACTACTTCGTCCACGTCCGGCCCCGAATGACGGTGGCTATGCCGTTGCTGACTACCGTGAAGTCAGGGCAGATCTCGGAACGATGGCTGATCTTGAAAGACTTGCCGACGTCTTGCACGCGAATGGCATCTCACTGACTGTTGATCTGGTTCTCAACCACGTGGCACGTGAACATGAATGGGCCGCGGCCGCTCGAGCAGGTGACCCGAAGTACCGCGACTACTTTTACGTCTACCCAGACCGAACAATCCCTGATGAATTTGAAAAGTCGCTACCGGAGGTTTTCCCGGACTTCGCACCAGGGAACTTCACCTGGGATGAAGATCTAAAAGCATGGGTTTGGACGACTTTCAATGATTATCAGTGGGATGTGAATTGGTCCAACCCCAACGTCATTTATGAGTTCGCCGACATCGCGCTCTACCTTGCGAATCGCGGCGTCGATTGTCTGCGACTTGATGCGATCGCCTTCATCTGGAAGCGGATGGGCACCAACTCGCAGAACCAGCCCGAGGTTCATGCCCTCACGCGCATCCTGCGAGCTGTCGCACGAATTGCGACACCAGCGCTTGTGTTCAAGGCAGAGGCGATCGTCGCACCGGAGGATGTCGTCAAGTATCTCGGTGTGGGAGAGTACGCGGGCAATGTCTCAGACCTTGCGTATCACAACAGTTTGATGGTTCAGATCTGGTCTGCTTTGGCAACGCGGGATGTTCGCCTGCTTTCACGCGCCCTCTCGCGATTCCCAGCCAAACCGACGACAACAGCCTGGGCGACGTATCTGCGTTGCCATGACGATATTGGCTGGGCGATTGACGACGCCGATGCAGCATCCGTCGGATGGACTGGTTATGACCATCGGCGCTTTCTCTCCGAATGGTTTGCCGGACGAACGCCGTACTCATTTGCTCGCGGTGAGGAATTCCAAGTTAATGAAGCCACGGGTGATAGCCGGATCAGCGGTTCGGCGGCGTCACTGGTGGGGATCGAGCAGGCTCTTGATTTGGCCAATGAGCAGGTGCTGGATGAAGCTCTTGCCCGTCTTCGATGTGCGTATGCAATCGTTTACGGATTTGGCGGAATTCCGCTCTTGTATATGGGTGATGAATTGGGCCTGCTCAATGATCATTCCTACGTCAATGATCCCGAGCGGGCTGCAGATAACCGGTGGATGCATCGCCCGGAAATGAATTGGGACCTGGCCGCCGCCCGCCATCAGCCAGGCACGCTCCAGGCTCGGGTGTACGACAGCATCAAGCGACTGGGTGACGTCCGGCGGACCCTGCCGTGCCTACACGCGGCCGTGGAATCTCGCGCCATCGAGACCTCGAGTCGTTCGGTGCTGGTACTCGCCCGCGCACATGCGTCAGGCGATCTCGTGCAGGTCTACAACGTCTCACCCGAATGGCAGCGCATTCCACGCCATGTCTTGGGCTCTTTGAAGGATCGCGACCTACGGGAAGAACTCAGTGGGGCCGTGTACGAGTTCGTCGATGACGAGCTTGTGTTGGCCCCCTACGCGGCTCTATGGCTGACCGGTCGGTAGCGCTAACCGTGGCGTCCGGCTGAACGAATGCCGTAGGTTCTGTATCACCAGCCCCGCCAAGTGAAGGACAGCCGTGGCCTACGAAGTTGTTGATCGAGGTACTCAAGTCGCCCTCGGCGTGGCAGCCGCAGCAGCGCCTGGCACCTTCTCTGCGTCGCTGTCGCAACGAACTCCATTGGATCAGGGCATCATTTCCGGGCTCGCTGTCGGAACCCATTTTCTCTTGACTGTCGTCGCTCAGGATTCCATCGACTGGGCGGGCTCGGTGCTGGCACCGTCGCTGCCACTTCCTGACTCGTGGACATTGCGGGATAGAGAAAAGGCGGCCACTTTCCTGCTCGACTTGGCGGCCATTCCCGCGGGGTTTGCTCTCGTCAAGGCGCTGCCCTACCAAGACCCAGAGCCGTTGTGGCGAGCGACTGCTCGACACGTGGCGTGGCGGTATGGCGTTACCGGCATCTCAGCGACCGTCCTTTCCGCCGGACACACCGTCACGTCAGGATTCGATGACGCTTTCGAAGCGGACGGAAAGCTCGCCAGGATCCCTTTGGCCGTGCCCCTGGGGCTACTTGTAGCGGCGGGATTGGAAACCAAACGTCAGCGAGAGGTACCCAAGGGCCAGGACGTTGCTCCGGCCTTCAACGACTCGTACACCGCGGTGGCAGCGAGTGCCGGCATCATGCTTGGCCTCGGCGTCGTCGCCATCGGTGAACGCAAAGCTGCCGAAAAGTTTGGCCTGTACGCCGGTAAGGCACTGCCTGGAAGTGAGGATGCGTGGCGCCGGGTTGGGCACTTAGCCATGCTCGGCGGAGTGGTGTTTGCGACGCATCAGCTGTGGGACCGTGCGATGAACGGGATCGACGCTGGTTCGGCCAAGTTCGAAGAAGGTATGGACGACAGCGCCGCGGGTGTGTGGACCAACCCGATGATCAGTGGTGATCCCGCGAGCTTGGTTTCGTGGGAATCAATGGGCCGCGAAGGTCGTCGCCACGCTATTACATTCGTCCGGCCCGAAAAGATGGAAACCAAGCCGAACGAGTTTGATGGACGTACGCGACCTGAGCTTTCGATCAAGACCGTCATGCAGGAAGAAGCGCGAGCGTTACCGATCCAAGTGTTCGTGGGACTTGATTCGGCGGCGACACCGACGGAGCGTGTTGAACTCGCGCTCGCTGAGATGGATCGCACGGACGCGTGGTCTCGATCGATGCTGATGCTGTGCTCACCGACGGGATCCGGCTACGTCAACTACGTTGCGATTGCATGTGCGCAATACATGACGCGCGGAGATATGGCTTCGGTGACCTTGCAGTACTCGAAGCGCCCGTCACCGTTATCCCTTGGAAAGATTGAAGATGCGCGTGAGCAGAATCGACTTCTGTGGCTTCGCATCTTTGAGAAGCTGCGGGAAATGGCGCCGCAGGATCGGCCCAAGGTTGTGCTCTTTGGTGAGTCGTTAGGTGCGTGGACATCTCAGAACGTTTTGATCGACTGGGGCACACTCGGCGTTGAGGCACTCGGAATCGATCGTGCGCTGTGGATTGGGACGCCGGCTGGTAGTAAGTGGATGCATCAGGTGACGGGGCCGGAGCGGCCTGACGTGGACAAGAACCTGATCGCAGTGGTGAACGATTACGAGCAGTTCTCTGCTCTTCCTAATCGCGAATCAGTGAAGTACGTGTTGCTCAGTCACGACAACGATGGTGTCACCAAGTTCTCGCCGGAACTTTTGGTGAAGCGACCTGATTGGCTTGGCCCTAAGCGTCCTGCGATCGAGCCGACGCCAGAGGACTTCTCGCCCCGGGGTGTGTTGCCGTCTATGCGCTGGCGTCCGGTTACGTCGTTCTATCAGCTCTTGATCGACATGAAGAACGCGCAGATTCCAGGCGCATTCAAGGCGTGGGCCCACGACTACCGGCCCGATCTTGCCGACTTCATCCGTGAGGTCTTTGACATGGACATCAGTGATGAACAGCTGGTTCGGATCAAGGCGGCGGTGGAGGAACGGGAGCAGTTCCGCGAGGAGATCTTCAAGTAGGTCTTGCGCTTCGCGGGGTGCGCTTCGCGTTGAGGTGCGCAGTTGCGGAGCGCAAAGGACTTGCTGCTCGCGGTCGCCTCGGCGACCGCTGCGCTGCACTTTTATTTGCGCTCCTGCATCTGCGCACCTCAACGCTCGGTCGAGTGCTGACTTGCGTGCTTGGTTTGGGGTGACGCGGGTTCGGTTTGCTGCGCAAGTTCGGGTAACCTAGGCGGGCTGCTCTGCGAAGGGTGGCGTGGAGGCGTCGCCTAGCCCGGTCTATGGCGCCCGCCTGCTAAGCGGGTTTGGGTCACAAGCCCATCGAGGGTTCAAATCCCTCCGCCTCCGCCATGAATTAAGGGTGTCCCTTCGGGGGCACCCTTAATTCATGTTGCTGTGTGGTGTGGGAACCGTCGGCCCGTTCTCCTATCACGGCCGACGGATCCCTCCGCCTCCGCCATGATCGCCAGTCGCTACGTTGTATTACAATGCGATACATGGCTGATTCGACTCAATCCGTGCCTCGATCTTTTCGCTTATCTGCCACGACGTGTTCGTTACTCGACGACCTTGCCGAGGCGTCAAATGAGTCCAGAAATAGTTTGGTTGAGCGAATGCTCGCCGAGGCGTTGCGAATGGAGCATCACCCGCTGATTCGATTTCGTCTGGGATCGTCAGACAGACGCGAGCCGATGCTGGTGGGTACGCGCCTGGCGGTGCGTCAGGTGGTGAGCCAGGTTAGGGATGCGGATGGTGGCGTCGAAGAAGTCGCGGAAATCATGGAGATCCCGGCAAGCTCAGTTCGTGCCGTCATGTCCTACTACAGCGATTTTCAAACTGAGATCGATGCCGAAATTACGTGGGCGGCAAAGATTGAAGATCAGGAGCGAGCACGCTGGGAGCGCGAGCAGGCTGTTCTGGCGTGAACTTGCTGCTTGATTATCACTACTCACCGCTGATCGCCCGGATCCTTCGTGAACGTGGATTCGACGTCGTTGCTTCGAATGAAGTCTGGCTAGAGACGGAGCCTGATGACGGCGTCATCGAATGGGCAGTTTCTGATCAACGGGCTTTGCTCACCATCGACGTGCCGGGATTCATGCGAATTCGACGTGGGTGGCAGGCGGAGGGACGGTCGCATTACGGCCTACTCTTCACCTCGGATTCCACTTGGCCTCGATCCAAGCGAGGCATCGGTTCACTGAGTAATCGTTTGGACGAAGTGATGCGGGCCCGCCCAGATGTCCAGGCGTTGGCAGACCAAATCTTCTGGCTCTAAATGTTGAACGACTTTCAGTTGTTTGCCTCACGCGGTGTTTAAGTGAACCGTGTGGCCCTTTGAGGTGTTGATGGCGATGGGGGTGCCGGTTGCTGCCCCGAGTCGAACGAGAACATCGAGTGTTGGCACGTGAGCCGCACCCTCCAGCCGGGCAATCGATGACTGGGTTGTGCCCATGCGTCTGGCGAGTTCGGTCTGCGTCAATCCGGCAGCAGTTCGCAACGTGTACACCAACTCCGCAAGCCGTCCGGCAAGATCAGCCTCGACGTATGCGAGTTTGTATTCATCCCCGTCTGGTGGCGGGCTTGCATGGCGAATGTCCTTCAGGCTCGTCGTCTTCATGGAGCATCCCCTCGTAGTCGATCTGCCGCTCTATATGCGCGCCCGAGCTGGCTCGGTTCGGAGTCCCTCTGTTTGCGAAATGTTGTCAGTGTGATGATGTTGGACTCGGATTCGAAAACGTACGTCACCCTCCTGGCAACTTGTTCACAGCTGAATCGCAACTCAAAAACTCCTTTTCCTATCGCTCTCGAATGAGGCATCCGAAGCTGTGGTCCTAATTCTTCGAGGCGATCGAAAGCTCTGTCAGCAAAGGCTCGGTCCCGAGTCGTTAGCGTCTGATACCAACTGGCCACTTCTTTAGAGAGGTGAATTTCGTAGCGTCGCGGCACTCGAAGAAATTATAGCATCTGTGCTATGTCAGCCGAGATCGCTGACTTCTGGGTGGGCGGCGCCTCGTGTCACAACGCTGTGGATTCGGGCCCGTCGACCGGACGGATCCCCTGCATCTAGGCGATGGGGTTGCCGCTGGGTACGGCATGCTTGGGGCATGAAGGCAGTTATCTTTGATGCGTATGGCGTCGAGCCAATTCTCACCGATGTTCAGGAGCCGACGTGCGCTCCCTATGGTGTGATCGTGAAGGTCGCGGCGACGGGCGTCTGCCGCTCGGACTGGCATGCATGGATGGGTCATGATCCGTCACCGCTGCCGATGGTTCCGGGGCATGAGTACGCGGGTGTGATCGCGGAAGTTGGCTCTGCGGTGGCTCGTTGGTCGGTCGGCGATCGGGTAGCTGTGCCATTCGCTCTTGGCTGTGGTGCCTGTGATGTCTGCGCGTCCGGAAACATGCAGGTGTGTCTATCTCAGCAGCAGCCTGGGTTTACGTCATGGGGTTCGTTCGCTGAGTACGTCGCAGTGCCCTTCGCGGATGCGAATCTCGTGGCTTTGCCGGAGTCGATCGACTTCATTGCGGCCGCCTCATTGGGATGCCGGTTCGCAACGGCATATCGCGCTGTTGTTGCTCGAGGACGGATTGCTGCCGGTGAGTGGCTGGTCGTACATGGGGCTGGTGGCGTTGGGCTTTCAGCGATTCAGATTGGTGCCGCGCTCGGCGCACGCGTCGTTGCCGTCGACATCTCGGATGCTGCGCTCGAGGCTGCGAGTCGTTTTGGTGCCCAGGTCTGTATCAAGGGTCCCGACGATGTGGTGGCCGCGGTCGTCGCAGCAACGGATGGTGGCGCACACGCATCTATAGACGCACTTGGTTCGATCCCGACGATGCGGGCTTCGGTGGAATCCCTGAGGGTACTCGGCCGTCACGTTCAGGTCGGTTTGATGCTTGAGGACGCCGCTGACACGGCGGTGCCGATGGGACGAGTGATCGCCCGCGAACTCGAGCTACTCGGTAGCCATGGAATGCCCGCCGCGGACTATCCAGCGATGTTAGAGCTGGTGGCTAGTGGTCGGGTAGATCCGTCCGCGCTCGTCAGCAGGGTAATCGGTCTGTCTGATGCGGGTGCGGCCATCGCCGCAATGAGTCTGCCGGCCACGTCGGCGGGCATGACGGTCGTGGATCTTTCGCTCTCCTAGGCTCCACAGCTGGGGCTCTAGGCTTTCGGGACCCGATTTCCGATAACGGGTGAACACTGGCTAAACTCTCCAAGTTGCCATGGTTAGTCGGCGACACTGCGCCCGTAGCTCAACGGATAGAGCATCTGACTACGGATCAGAAGGTTAGAGGTTCGAATCCTCTCGGGCGCGCTTTTGTGAAGTCTCGGGACATCCTTTTCAGGAGGCCGAGACATACTTGTTTTGGACGTGAATCTGTTCCGCGTCGCCGACGGGGGTGGGCACCATGGGTTCGGATGTCATCTGGCTTGGCCTAGTGGGCCTGCCGGTCCTGGCACTGCTGGGATTCCTAGTGTTCAGTCGCGGTGCAAGGTATGCGCGCCGTTCGACGGAGGCGACGGATCTGCGCCGAGCCGGTGACGGCGTAGACCGAGATTCACCTGGTGAGAGCCCTGCGTCCTACTGGCCGAACTCCTAAGAGTTGAGCCGTGCACCTGCACGCCCTCAGGGGAGCGCCCTGCGCGATGTGCTCGTGGGGAAGATCGCCGCTATCGCGCTGTGGCCAACTTGTTCAGCTCGGATTGGTAGTAGAGCGTGTTGAGGCCGAATACGAACATCAGCACGACGCCGATCACTGGACTGCAGCTCGAGCCGATTCCTGCGTCAGCTTGAGCTTGAGCGATGCGCTTACCGGTGTTGTACATAGTGACGAACGGTGGAATGACCAAGATCGCGCCGGGCACGAGCGCGAGCCATGCGAGGAAGGGCTTGACGTCGATCCGCGGATTCGAATCGCGAAGCTCGGAGTTGATCTTGACGTACCAGAACCAGTGATAAAGGCCAAATGTGATCAGCGGCAGCCCGATCCAGACTGCCAGAACATTCCGTCGCTTGATGACGGTCTGGGGTGAACGAGTCTCAAGGGCACCTTGGCTGCCCGGTCCGACCGTCGCGACGGCTGATGACACTGGAGTGAGGGCCTGGGTTGGTGCGACAAATCCGGCCTCGGATCCGGACTGAGGTGGTGCTATCGGTGCCGCCCACGCTTCAACGGTTGGCGACGGGGGCGAGGTTGGTGCCGGCTCTGGTGGGGCCGCGGCTGGTAGTGGAATCCATTGATTTAACGCAGCACTGTATTGGTGGCCATTGACGACATCACCATCGTGATACACCGGCGGAGCGGCCATCTGAATCCACTCATTGCGGGCGGCGTCATAGCGATACCCGTTGACGACGTCGCCGTCGTTGTAACTTGGTTGATCTGTCATTCGTCCCCCTCAATCGGATCTTGGAACGATTGTGTCAGCGACGTCAGACGATGTCCGTGAACGAGACACGTGCGACTAGTTCTGGGAGGGCGGCCTGCTTAGTCGATGCACGATGTCAGTTGTAAGCATCGACTACATGAGCATGATCTCGGCCGCGAGAGCTATTCGTGCAGGAGAGCCACAGCGGCATCAGCGTCCCACATAAGTCCGACGGAGGTATCGCGGACGGGGAGTGCTCCCTCACGGATCGCCACGAGGAACGACTGTGCACCAACGGAAACCTCAGCCAACGCGTGGTCGCCCTGGAAGAACACCTCAGCGACAGTGCCGCGCACCGCAGCGGATGGGTCGTCCACGCCGACAACCCGAATCGTCTCAGGCCGTAGTGCGATAGCCAGAGCGTTCTCCGAATCGTCCGCGCAAGGAAGTG
Source organism: Actinomycetota bacterium (assembly GCA_947455705.1). GTDB lineage: Bacteria > Actinomycetota > Actinomycetes > S36-B12 > CAIYMF01 > Longivirga. The sequence continues at coordinate 13,246 of CANGPO010000037.1, forward strand.
GCGGGAGACCTTCAGCGTGCCACAAACCGTCATCACCGCGACGGCCACGGATGATCGTGCTCGTTCCGATGAAGTCTGCGACGAAGATGCTGCTCGGACGACGGTAGAGCTCCATGGGCTGGTCAAGCTGGCGCACCTCGCCCCTGTCCATCACGGCGACGCGATCCGCAAGGCTCATCGCCTCGTCCTGATCGTGCGTCACCACAACGAAGGTGGTGCCCACCTCATGCTGCAGACGCCGCAGCTCCATCTGCATCTCAGCGCGGATCTTGCGATCAAGTGCGGAGAGCGGCTCGTCGAGAAGTAGCAAGCGCGGCCGCTTCACGATGGCGCGAGCGAGTGCCACTCGCTGCCTCTGGCCACCGCTGAGCGTGTTGGGCAGAGCGGCCCGTTTGTCAGTGAGGCCAACGGTTTCCATCACCTCGCTGACACGCTCTCGGATCTCGTTCTTCGGCACCTTGTCGCACTCAAGTCCGTAGGCGATGTTGCGCTCCACCGACATGTGCGGGAAGAGCGCATACGACTGGAACATCAGGTTTACCGGGCGTCGCTCTGCCGGAATCGAGAGTAGGTCTGCGCCGTCGAGAGTTACCGAACCGGCGTCAGGCTGCTCGAAGCCTGCGAGGATGCGAAGCAGGGTGGTCTTACCGCAGCCGGACGGACCAAGCAGGGCGAAGAACTCGTTCTCGCCGATGTCGAAACTCACCGAACGCACTGCCCGTACGTCGCCGAAGCTGCGATCGAGATTGCGAATGCTCAGCAGCGGTTGTCTCTCAGTCATGCCGTACCTTTCGCGCGTTCACCTGACAGGGTTTCGCTGAGCCGTGACGTCCGCTGCGCCAAGATGACGGCGATAAACGACACGAGTAGCAGCAGGGTAGCGAGTGCGTTGATCTGCGGGGTCACACCAAAGCGCACGCGCGAGTAGATGACCACCGGCAGAGTCGGATCTGCAGGGGACGCGGTGAAGAACGCGACCGTGAACTCGTCGAGACTGAGCGTGAATGCAAGCAGCGCCCCGGCGATGATCGCGGGTCGGAGTCCGGGCAGGGTGACCTTTGCGAACGTGCGCATCGCTGACGCACCGAGATCGCGGCTCGCCTCTTCCAGACTCCGATCCATCCCAGCCAGTCGCACGCGCACCACGGCCGCGACGAAAGCGATGCCGAACACTGCGTGCGCGAGCATCACGCTCACCGCACTTAGCGAGATTCCGACGAGTGTGTAGAAGGCGAGAAGTCCAATAGCGAGAACGATGTCGGGCATCACGGCCGGCGCTGTCGCAGCTGCATCGAGGGCGCGCGAAGGCAGCACTCGCTCGAGTGCGAAGGCGAGCAGAGTCCCGAGGACGACGGAGATGATGGTGGCTCCCGTCGCGACGATGAGAGTGGTGCGAAGCCCACCCATGATGTCCGCATCGTTGAGCAGCTCCGGGTACCACTTGAGCGAGAAGCCCGACCAGACGAACGGATTCTTACTCGCGTTAAAGCTCATGAGGACGACCACGAGGATCGGCAGATAGAGGAATGCGTACAGCAGCCACAATGGAAGGGTGCGGGTGAGCTGTCTCATCAGCCGGCCCACTCTCGCGTGCGTCGGGCCGCGCGGGCCTGCGCCCACAGAATCACCATGAGCAGAGCCAGCACCATCAGCGACAGCGCCGAGCCGAATGGCCAGTCACGCGACTTCAGGAACTGATCGCGGATCAGGTTGCCGATCATCTGGGACTTGCCGCCGCCCAGCAGCTCGGGGATGACGAAGTTGCCCAGGCTCGGGATGAAGACGAAAAGTGCGCCGGCCAAAATCCCCGGCATCGTCAGCGGAAGGAGCACGGTACGGAATCGACGCCAGCCGCCCGCGCCGAGGTTGCGCGCGGCTTCGAGCAGTGACGGGTCGAGGCGCTGCAGTGATGCGTAGATCGGCAGCACCATCAACGGAAGGTAGGCGTAGAACAAGCCGAGGACCACCGCGCTGCGCGTATAGAGCACCTGGACCGGGCCGAGGCCGATCAGTGCGAGTCCGTGATTGAGCAGGCCCTCGCTGTTCAGTAGCACGATCCACGCGTACGTACGGATGAGGAAGTTTGTCCAGAACGGCAGAACGACGGCGATGAGGGCGATGGTCTGCCAGCGCGGGGTCAGTCGACTGATCACCAGCGCGGCGGGAAAGCCGATCGCGAAGGAGAGCAGGGTGGCGGCGCCCGCGGTCATGACGCTGGTGACGAGCACATCGCGGTAGATCGGCTCGATCAGTCGAGTTATGTTCTCCAGAGTTACCGGAGGTTTGACGCCACCGAACCGACCAGCGGTGAGGAATGCGTACGAGATGATCAGCAGCAGCGGAATTGCCATGAATACCAACAGGTATCCGAGGGCAGGGATGCTAGTGATGGCACGCAGCATAGGCCCGTCGGAGTTTGCACTCCGACGGGCCTTTTGCTGCGAGTCGTTCGTCAACTCGCCTGAACCTCCGTGGCAATCTGCTGGTAGGTCTTGGCCGCGTCACCCACGTCGATCAGGCCCTCCTGCTTGGCGAGATCAGCCGGAGTCATGGCTAGGTTCGGGTAGTCCTTGCCTAGCGTTGAGGCAGCCTTCTCGGCAACAGCTTGGTTCGGGCTCTTGTAGAGGATGTTCTCCGTCAGCCAAGTCTGTGCAGTGTCGTCGAGAATGTAGTTGATGAAAGCCATCGCGGCCTCCTTATTCTTGCTCGTCTTCAGCACGACCATCGTGTCGGTCCAGAGGTCGGCACCCTCCTTGGGCAGCACGAACTTCACGTTCTTGTTCTGCGCGTAGTTACACCAGCCATCCCACGCTTCGACCATGTTGACCTCACCGGAGTCGAGGCGGCTGTAGAAGGTGGTGTCGTCGAAGGCGAGCAGGGTCGGCTTGGTCTTGAGCAGCTGCTGCTTGATCTGATCGAGCTCGCCCGCATCCGTCGTGTTTACGGAGAAGCCGAGTGCACGTGCTGCCGGGAGGTTCATCCACGGCTGCGTCGACAGCATCAGGGTCTTCTGGTTGTTCTGCGCGCTCGGGGTGAGCAGATCGTTCCATGACGTTGGCGCAGTGCCGACGAGGTCGGATCGGTAGCAGATACCTGTAGTGCCCCATGCGTACGGGGCGCTGAAGACATTGCCGGGATCGAAGGCGAGCTTCGTCGTCTCCGGGTAGAGCTTGGAGAAGTTGGGGATGAGTCGCTTGTCGAGAGGTTCCAGCAGCCCAGCCTCGTTCAGCGCCTGGGCGTACTGTCCTGAGACGAATGCCACGTCGATACCGGAATCGCCACCGGCGGTGAGCTTTCCGACGATCTCCTCGTTGGTGGCGTGCTTAGCGACTGTGATGCCGGCCTTGGTCGCCGCGGTGAACTTCGCCGCGGTCTCTGGGTCCATGTAGTTGTCCCAGTTGCTGACGACGATGGACTGCTTGCTCAGATCCGCGTTCGGATCAAGGGTGAAGCTCGGGCTTGGCGCAACGCTCGAGCCGCCGCCTGACGTACTGCCCCCACAGGCCGTGAGGAGCAATGCGGCCGATGCGGCGGCCGCCCCGAGTGCCAGTGCGCGATGAGATCGCGCAAAATGACGTGCCATGGAATCTCCTTCTTGATCAGCCCGCGGGCGGTTGCTCCGCGTGGTTCAGGTGTACATAGGGAAGTTCATTGGGCGCGAGGCCTAATTGCTCGCAGACGAAGGAGCGCAGCAGTTCGCGCACCCGGTCCAGTGGGAGCCAGGAGTAGCCGATGGCGCTACTCAGACACATGCTCTCGACCAGTGCGATGATGCGCTCGCTCACCTCTGTCGGTGAGGTGACGGGATGGAACGTGCCAGCCTGCGTCCCCTCGCTGACTAGGGCCATCACCTCGGATCGGAAAAGTGCAGTCAGCTCCTCGCATACGGGCAACAGCGTGGCATCGTGGCAGACCGCGCTCCACAGTTCGAGCCACAGCACGTATTCATCCCTCAGCACACCAGGATGCGGCAGGCTCATCTCGAGGAATGACGCCACCGATTGGGCGTAGTCCGGTCCCTGGCGCAGGTTGCCAAGGCGCTGCACTGGGACCCGCGCAGCCCATCGCAGAGCCTCGACGAGGATCTCGTCCTTGGTGCCGAAGTAATAGTGCACGACTCCGGTCGAGACTCCGGCCGCAACCGCGACATCGCGGATGCGCAACCCGGCTATCCCATCGCGCACTAGTACGTCCACAGCCGCGGCGAGCAGATGCTCGCGCCGGTCACTCTCCGGCGACACCCTGGACGGACGACTCCGGGGTGGGGAGATGGGAGCGGGCGCGCTGATGCTGTTGCGCTGCGGTGCAGCTGTGTTTGGTGCCGCCGTACTTGCTGCGGCGGCAGTTGCGCCCTTGGCTCCCATGGGGCGCGACTTTACTAACTGAACGTCCAGTTTGGAAGGTTCCGCAACCGAATCGAGACCTGTTCGTCATAGATTGGCTGACGCAGTTCCGTGATGGATCGGCCTAGTCCGCGGTACTACTTGGGTTGCTTAAACGTCTTGCTTGCTATTTGGCTATAACCAGATGCGTTCTTAGCCTGAATCTCAACCCGATAACTGATGCCCTTGGTCAGGTTGGTGGTGGTCGATGACCGTTTGATTGCCGCAAGATTTGTCCATGCTGAACAGGTACTCACCCTGCACCAGCGCAACCGACGCAGCCGTCGTGCTCGACAGAGCTGCCGCATTGGTACTCGTTACCTTGAACGTGTATGACTTTCCGTTCGTCAGGCCGGGAACGGTGCAGGTAAGCGTCATACCGTTTGTGGTGCACGACTTGTAGACCGAGCCCACCTTCGGTGATGCGGTCACTACATAGCGAGTGATAGCAGCGCCACCGTTCGACACGGGGGCTACCCACGACACCACCACGGACTTGTTCCCCGGCGAACCAACCACTGAGCGCGCAACCGTCGGTGGGTTGATCGTGACGATCATGCCGCCGTCGGTGATGGCCCAATTGCGACTCAGCAAGGTTTGCCTAGCTGCCGATGCAGAAGGTGAATACCTGGGGCCACCGGTCAGGGTCACTCCTGCTACCCCCGCCACCAACTGACGAACAGCACTCAAGCGGCCCGTGTATCGCTCCTCGATCAGCCCCACTCGGGGGATGTAAGCCGGGGTCCTTCAGCGAACCTCGACACGGTGAGGATAGGCCATCAAGCCGCCAATCCACGATGGTCAGCGCAATATCGACGACCTTCCTCTCCGGACGTTCAACGCATGCAACGTGGGGTTGAGGCACGCGCCGGTAGGCTGGCTCCATGTGTGACGTATTGGTGATGGGCGCCGGCCCTGCTGGACTATTCGCGGCATCTGAGTTGGCCCGACGTGGGGTGCCGGTGCGCATCGTCGAGCGCGAGTTGGAACCACACCGCCAAGTGCGCGCGTCAAGTATTCAGGCGCGCACCATTGAGATTCTCGAAGCGATCGGGATCCATGAAGCCGTCCTCGAGCGCGGCGAAAGGATGGTGGCAACCGTCGGATATGACGAGTCGCTCAACGAGATCTACCGCAAGCCTTTCCACTACGCCAATACGTCATACCAGCACATCACCGTCCTACCGCAGTGGACGACCGAGGAGTTGCTCGTCGAGGAGTGCGCTCGACATGGAGTGACGGTGGAGCGCGGGATCACTGCCACAGTGATCGAGGTCGACATAACCCATGCGGTGGTAACCCTTGAGCATGGCGACGGAACCATCGAGCACGTGCGTCCGACCTACCTGCTTGACGCCACGGGCGCACATAGTCAAGGTCGCAAGGCCATGCACGAAAGTCTGGAGGGCGGGACGTATAGAGGTACGTTCGCCGTCGCGGACTGTGTCCTTGAGACGACACTTCCACGTGACTCGCTAAGCCAGATCACAGGCAGTGGAACGGTGTTTCTGTTCATCCCGCTGCCAAACGATCGTTGGCTCGTCACCGTCGAGTTAGAAGACGGCGAGACCGAGCTACTCGATGAGCATCTCGCTGACCTGGTTTTCGAGCGGTCAGGCCGCTCCACCCGTGTCCTTGAAACCGGCTGGCGGTCGGTGTTTCATGCACACCACCGGATGGCCGGACACCTCGGCGATGGCCGTCACTTCCTGCTGGGCGATGCTGGTCACCTGTCGAGCCCATGCGGTGGCGAAGGTCTGAATGCCGCGCTGCACGACTCTTTCGACATTGCGTGGAAGCTCGATCTCGTCATGCGTGGCCGAGCGTATCCATCACTATTGGACACCTACATGGTTGAGCGTTCGATAGCGGACGAGCATGTTGTTCAGGTTTCCGATCTCGCACACAACGCAAGCATGGCCGTGGCCCGCGATCCGTCAAGTGCTGGCGCCCCGACCGATGAGGTTGTGGTCGCTGCCGCCGTGAATGCACGGTTCATGCTTGACGTCGACTATTCGCCCAGTCCTCTTGTACTCGCCGATGAAACAGACGCCCTTCCGCGGGCTGGGCACCGTCTACGTGATTGGAATTTGTTGGGCACGACCGACCACGTGCTGTTGGTCTTCGGTGACGTGCACTCAGGGCAGTCGCTTGATGACTTCGCTCATCGGTGGGGTGGCCTTGTCGAGGTCCGCCACGAACATCCGATCGCTGCTGAGGTTGCTGGCATGACTGGGCCAGGTTTGCTTCTAGTTCGCCCGGACGGTCACGTCGCGGCTCGGCGACTAGGTACAACAGAGGCGGACTTTAGTGCCCTCGACAGTCACCTTCAACAATTCTTGATTCCGGCGCCCACTCAAACGGCGTGAGTGCACTACCAACTCGCAAAATCAAGAAATTCCTCTAGTAACGTTTTACGGGCCCCTGTCACGTTCCCGGACGTCGCCTCTTTTATGCGCTGTAGTCGGCTGTATTTACACACTCTTGAGGTTCCCAATGGGTTTCGGAGAGTTTCGAGACGCCGCGACGGACTGTCGTTGACATCCGTAAACCAGAGAGTATTCTCTAAAAAATAATCCGGTATGGGACCGATTCGACTGCGAAAGCGAGCGAGATCATGAAGGCTGCAATGTTGAAAGCGACGGCTGTGTTTGGGCTGTCTTTGAGTTTGTGTGCATCAGTTGGCTTCGGCTCAGCGGCCTCGGCGACTGTCGCCTCTGATGGATCAACTGTGGCCTCCAAAGTGAACGCCCGGCCACTGGGCGACATCGCGGCAAAGCCGTGGGTGCCCGCGACGTTGCGATCAGCCACAGCGAACAGCATCAAGGTCGGCCCCATGATGATGGATGGCGTAGCTATGGGCCCTGGGCTACAAAGCGCCTCACGCAATGCCATCTACGTGTGCCGGCAGGTTGTTCCGATCCCGGGCGGCGGAACCATCGATGCGCCCGACCACTTCACACTCGCAAACACGCCGTGGGTCAGCAAGGGCAACACCATCACCATTTCAAAGATCAAGACAGTGCCGGGAGCGGTTCAGTTGCCGCACTCGTTCAAGGTCACGACCACGAAGGCGACGCGTAACTTCAAGGGCAACGGAATTCCGAACCACCCAGTTGGGGTTTTCCCCATCCCATCAACCAGCGCTTCCTACCCCTACTACGCGGCTCTACCTGCACAGGGATACGCAAATGCAGCAGAAATCCCGATCATGCCGTATGCACTGAACGTGACGGTGCCACGCAATCCAAAGGCGAATGCGACCCCGACCTGTATCAACGACCTGACCACGGGCATCGTGACTCAGACCGGTGCAGCCTGGCACGTTGAAGTAGCACCGAGCGCACAACTCCAGATCTTCGACCCCAACGCTGCTTTGCCAACTGATCGCTGCTTCGGTCACCCATACGCGGGCATGTACCACTACCACGGTTACTCGTGGAAGTGCTTCCCCAACCCTGGAGTTGCTGGCCATCCGTCGCCGCTCTACGGCTATGCAATTGACGGCTTCGGCGTCTACGGACCGTTCGGCTCAAAGGGACAACTGATCCACAACAGTGACTTGGACGTGTGCCACGGCATGTATGGCTGGGTCATGTGGGAGGGCAAGTTGAAGTACATGTACCACTACGTCGTCAATAACGAGTACCCGTACTCGATTGGCTGCTTCCGCGGTACCCCCGCCAAGCTGCCGATGAGCATGGCGCACTAGTCAACGAACTGCTCCTCAACACGGGTAGTGGTCATGGTCTTGTCACATGGCCACTACCCGTTGTTCCTAACGACGATTGAAAAGAGTTGAACCATGGCTGATCTGAACCCGCTCTCGGACGAGTTCCGCAATAACCGCGAGGCCGTGTTAAAGCAGTTACGCGACAACGCGCCTGTGCTAGTAACCGATCAAGGTGTAGCACTCATCTCGCGCTATGAAGATGTGCGCGCTGCTGCGTTGGATGCAGAGACGTTCTCCAGTGGTGGGCCCTGGGACAACCCTGCACGGCCGGTCATGAACACCATGGATCCCCCGGAGCACGGGACGTTCGTCGCAATGATGAACTCGGCATTCGATCGCAAGTACCAAGAGGGCCTAGAAGACAGTTTTCGCTCGATCGCACGATCGCTGGTAGCAGCGGCTGCCGCTAAGACGGAGTGCGATCTGATGGCAGATGTCGTTTCTCTGTTCTTGTTCGCCGCAACGGGAGTGATCCTCGGCCTTTCGCCCGAACAGCTGGACGAGCTTCGGGAGATCGACGGCCGCGTGCAGCGGCTTGGCAATGGTGACCCTCAGGATGGCCCATCGGTTTTAGACCTTTCGGACGCGCTCTTCACGAGCGTTCTGCGTGAACGTCGCGTTCACCCCGGCGCGGATCACGTGAGTGCTTTACTGGCAGTCGGCTCTGATGGTGGGCGGCCACTAACCGAGATTGAACTGCTCGAGTACTTGTTTAGGTTCTCCAACGGAAACTGCGTCACCACATGTGGGGCAATCGGCAACGGTGTTGAGCTACTCGCGCGCCATCCAGAGCAACGGGCAGAGCTCGTTGCTGATCCGTCGTTGATCCCACAGGCATTCGAAGAAATGCAGCGTCGTGAAGGCCCGACCCATGATTCCACCAGGGTCACCACCCGAGAGGTCACTGTCGCCGGAGTGACTCTTCCGGCCGGCACGCCGTTGCGGTTGCTGTGGGGCGCGGCGAATCTTGATGAACGGCAGTTCACTGATCCCGAGCGATTCGATATTCACCGCGATGCGTCAGGCCAGTTGGCGCTGAGCATCGGTGAACATTTCTGCTACGGCGCGTACCTGGCTCGCCTAGAAGCGCGAGTGTTCTTCGAGGAGTTGTTGCGCGGGATTCCTCACTTCACGTTGAGCTCACCCGCTGTACGTGCAAAGTCGGTCTGGTCTTGGGCTTTCGAGAGCATCCCGGTTTCGATCACGTAGGTATGAGTGGGTACGGGTGCCCAGCCTGAGTAGTTAGAGACAGGTCTACTTGGTAGGTGTGGAACGTAGATAGAGCGTGACCATCTCAGCGAGATCAGTGGCGACCATCTTTGGACTCAAGCTGATTCGAGAGATCTCGCGGTGATCAAACATGATCTGCTGGAATGCCGCGGCGATGATCATTCGCCCGGCGGTATCGATCCGACGCTTTACAACCGCTTTTGAAGACGCCGGCAGGTGGGGGGCAACAAGGTGGGCGAACGCTTCGTGGTTGCGTAGAAGGAATTGGGATCCGACGGCGCGCCAATGTGCGTCCTGGGTGTTTCCTACCGCGAAAAAGTAGGTCTGAGCCCTGTGTCGGCCGAGGAAGTCATAAATTCCAATGCAATACGTCCTCAGTGCGGTGTCTAGGTCCGTAGCCGCGACAGCTCGAACGACAACGGCTTCGACCTCAATTGCGAGCATTGCGAGTACACGTTCATGCATCGCATCGAGGAATCCATGCATATCGCCGAAGCGTGCATAGAACGAGCCAGTAGATGTTTCGGCGCGCTCGATAACTGCCTCAAGGGTGAGAGCCGGGCTGCCGCCCTCGTAGAACAGTTGCTCGCCAGCCTCGAGCATTCGATTCATCGACTCGATGCTGCGTGCTTGTACTGGTGTGCGTCGAGCCATGCCGAACTCTCTTCCGTCGACTTCGCGCCGAGATTAGATCGACGCCATAGTGCGAATATACAGAGAAATAAAGCGTGATCTCGAATAAGCCCTCCACAATTGATTCGACCCAGACAGAGACGTCGACCTGCTCGATGGTCTTGTCGACATCACATGGTGCTCGCCCTGCTTGGCTGGATAGGGCACGATGGGGGTCCTTCGGGTCGCTGACCCTCAGACACAAGCAGAGGGATAACACGGTGACGGACGCCAAGACCCCAACAGATACTCAAGTTCAGCGCTTTGAGACTGAGCGCATCCATGCCTCGTCGACGGTGCTGATCCTGGCCGCCCTCGGTTTGGCTATCTGGGGCTTTGGCCGCCTGATGTCTGCCTCGGCACACCCAGTCCATCTGCCGCCCGTCGGTGCCGTGCTGATCGTGATCGCCATCGTGCTGCACGTAGATCACCTCACCTTCCGGCTCGGACGCGTCACGGTGGTGCTGATCATTCTCGGCGCGGTTCTGCTTGGTATTGGATCGCTGCTGTATGTGCTGAACGACGGTGGCACTACCTACCTGTACTTCAACGGTGTCGGCTATGTGCTCGGAGGCGTGGGTGTTGCGATGGTTGCCGTGCACAAAGAGCGCGAGATGCAACGGACACTCGACGAATGTGCGAAGGGGAATCCCTATCGCTCACAGGTGACCGTGCACGCCTCGTTCCTTTCGCTCATCACGGCTGCGAGCGGTCTGACCCTTTACGGGCTCGGCCTCATGGCGACGGTCAATGCCCACAACCGCAATCCGTACATCCTGATGTGCGGCGGCGCGATCTTGGTTGCCATCGGGATCATCAGTCACGTCGAGCACTTAGTCCCTCGTATCGGTCTTGTGGCCGTGATCGCCGCTATCGCCGGCGCCATCTTTTTCGCGATCGCGTGGATTCCCGGTGCGCTGAACCCGGCCAATATTGCATCAAGCGTGATCTCAACGCCGGTATGTCTTGGCATCGGTGCCCTTCTCGGCGCGCTTGCGTTCTTGCTGGCCTTCCTGAAGAAGCGCAGCACCGATCGCTAACTAAGTCGCATCAGTCGGAGTAGCGCTTACACCCATCGAGATAACGACGAATGGTGCAGGAAGACCAAAGTCTCCCTGCACCATTGCGTAGTTGTTGCGCGAGTGGGCTCGCTTGCTGTGACTAGTACGAGGCGCCGACCGCGGCTGCCCATGCCTTGTCAACGTGGAATTCGCCGGCCGAGTTTGCGTCGAGGAAGACCACGGTCGCGGGCTCCCTATTGCCATTAGCTGGGTCGATCGTCACCGAACCGGTGACCCCTGGCCAGTCCTTGACTGTGTTAAGGAATGCCGTCAGCTTTGCGGCGTCGAAGCCACCAGTCGATGTAGCAGCTGCGGCCAGCACGCCTACTGAGTCATAGGTGTAAGGGCTCCAGGTGCCGGGGGCTGAGCCGAAGGCTGTCGTGTAGTCAGCGACGAACGCTGGCCCGTTCGGGAAGTCGGCGGGAGACGGAACTCCCACGACGGGGCAGTTCTTCGCAGCGTTGATACCGGCTGTTGTGATGAAGCCCGGATCGTCTGAGGCGTAATCGGCCACGCACTTCGCGGTCACCTTCTGGTCGAGCATCTCCTTGGCGATGAGCCCGCCCTCTGGGAAGTACGTAGCTGCGTAGATGACGTCGGGTGACGTCGCTG
>CANGPO010000038.1 GCA_947455705.1 Actinomycetota bacterium
CGACGATCCCGACACTCACCGCGGCAATGGAATTGACGATCGGCTTCGCCGTAGCGGCCACATGCCCGGCCCCTCGCGCCCACGTAATCGCATCGACAAGCGCGACGTACGCTCCGGTGATCGCAGCTGTGCGCGTTCCACCATCGGCCTGCAGAACGTCACAGTCGATCATGATCGAGTTCTCGCCGAGTGCGGACAGATCGATCGCAGCACGCAAAGACCGTCCGACGAGACGTGAGATTTCGTGTGTTCGGCCGCCCACCTTGCCCTTAACCGATTCGCGATCGTTACGAGTATTTGTCGCGCGCGGAAGCATTGAGTACTCCCCCGTGATCCAGCCGAGGCCACTGTCTTTACGCCAGCGCGGAACGCCGGGCGTGAACGATGCGGTGCACAGCACCCGCGTTCGTCCGAACTCGATGAGGCAGGATCCTTCGGCCTGATCGATCCACCCCCGCTGGAAGGTGACGGGACGGAGTTCATTGGCCGCACGGCCATCGCTACGAGTCATGGCCCGACCTTAGCGCCCGACACACGCGAGTTCGACTAGACCTCGACGCTGAGTCCGGACTCGGCGAACATGACCGAATCGCCCCAAGACTGATGCGCCTCATCAACCGTCTGCGATCGATCGTTCCACGCGACGAGGTGGGTAAGCATCAACCGATCAACGTCTGCTCGCCGAGCGTGGTCCGCGGCCTCGGTGGGCGTGAGGTGCAGGTGCGGAGGATTGTTCCGACCCGACAAGAACGCCGCCTCATACAGAGCCAGATCTGCACCTTGAGACAACTCCACTAGTGCCTCGGTCGGCGCCGTATCACCGCTGTAAACCAGCGTCCTGCCACCGGCTTCCACCCTGAAACCGAAGGCTGTTACGACGTGATCGACACGAGCCGTGGTGATGCGAAATGGGCCGATCTCAACGGTGCGTTGGTGATCGTGAAAGTCGAACCGCTCGGCCATGCCTGCGTTTGGCAGTGGGCCGTAGGCAGACTTCATGCGCTCGTGCGTTCCCTCTGGGCCGTAGACAGGAAGCGCCGGCTTCGGGCCATCAGGATTCCACGTTCGCATGACGTAGTAGGACGTCAGATCGATGCAGTGGTCAACGTGCAAGTGCGACACGAAGATTGCATCGAGGGCATACGGATCGGTGTAGAGCTGCAACGCACCCGCTGATCCGTTACCCATGTCGAGAAGGATCTGATGGCCCTCATGCTCGACGAGATACGACGAAGCGGGCGAGTCAGGTCCCGGAAAACTTCCGCTGCAACCAATAATCGTCAACCTCATGTCGCAACCCCCTCCCCCGCATGCTCGACACGAACAACTTCGGGCCCAAGGAATCGACGTGCAAGCGCCGCGAACGGCGCCGGATCACCGGTGGCGACAAAGCGATGCACGGGCGGCGGTAGCGCAGGATCACGCTCAAGCTCATGCGCCACAAGAGTTCGGTAGACGTCCTTAGCCGTTTCGTCAGCACTACTAACGAGCGTGACGTCGTCGCCTACGACGTATGAGATGACGCCCGTTAACAGCGGATAGTGCGTGCAACCGAGCACTACGGTGTCGACGCCTTGGTCAGTCAATGGATCGAGGTACTCATGGGCGATCTGTTGCAACTCAGGACCGCCGGTAACACCCACTTCGACGAACTCGACGAAGCGAGGGCACGCCTGCTGAAAGACGGAAATTTCGGGGGCCGCAGCGAATGCGTCTACGTATGCGCCGCTCGTTACTGTGGCCTGGGTGCCAATGACTCCGACGCGACCAGAGCGAGTGACGCGAGCTGCGCGACGCACGGCCGGCTGGATCACTTCGACGACTGGGACGTCGTAACGTTCACGTGCATCGCGCAGAACGGCAGCACTCGCCGAGTTACATGCGATGACCAGGAGTTTCACACCTTCATCGACGAGATGGTCCATCACGTCGAGTGCGAATGATCTGACTTCGGCGATGGGGCGGGGGCCATACGGGCCTCGAGCTGTGTCGCCAATGTAGAGGACGGGCTCATGTGGGAGTTGGTCGAGAACAGCCCGCGCAACGGTCAGTCCGCCTACTCCCGAATCGAAAATCCCGATCGGCGCATCAGTCACAAGGCATGAGCCTATTGCCCCGACACGTATTCGTCATGCACACAGATGTGATCTGAAACTGACGGCCGCTCTGCCATGATTTTTTTGACCGTGACGTGCTTCCCCACGTCCACCAAAGCCCTTGGAGATACCCGATATGTCAACACCAACCATGAAGCGACCCGGCGGCGTGAGCGCTGTCATCGTTTTGATCTGGATCGCTGCACTACTTAACCTCGCGCTCGGAATTTGGATGTTGCTGTCATGGATCGGTCAGAACCCGTCGGTCACTGATGCGGCAGGTAACAGCATCACCATTCCGACCTTCTATCTGATCATCAACGGCCTGCTCTCGCTCCTGCTTGGTTTCATGTACGTCTGGCTCGCACGGCTGGCTGGAATCGGCTCGCAGCAGGCTCACACCATCATTCAGGCGCTCGCCGTCATCAACATCATCTTTGGCTTCTTCCGACTGCCTTACGGCTGGTCGGCCATCATCATCAACGCGATCATTCTCGCCTTGGTGAGCACCTCGAGCGCCAAGGCTTGGTTCCAGCAAAACCGCTAGGCCTCAGGACAAAGACAGCAATGTGTGAAGGCCGCGCTCCTCATGGAGTCGCGGCCTTCAAACGTTTACAGCTCGTTACGCCCACAGCTCGCCGTCGAGAGCATCCTCAGCATCGTCGAGAGTGCCCTCGTATGCACCCGTCGAGAGGTACTTCCAACCGCCATCGCACACGATGAAAGCAATGTCAGCCTTGCGCCCCTCTTTGTGAGCCTTCGCGGCCGCACCAAGTGCCGCATGCACAATGCCACCCGTGGAGATCCCGGCGAAAATCCCTTCAAGGTCAAGCAGTTCGCGGGTTCGGCGAACGGCATCACGTGCGGCCACCGAGTAGCGCGTGGTCAATACCGACTCGTCGTACAACTCCGGAATGAATCCTTCATCAATATTGCGCAGGCCGTAAACCACTTCCCCGTACCGAGGTTCAGCAGCGATGATTTCGATTCCAGGTACGTGCTCGCGCAGGAATCGTCCGGTTCCCATCAACGTTCCCGTAGTACCAAGACCCGCGACGAAATGCGTGATTGTGGGTAGATCCGCCAAGATCTCCGGGCCGGTTGTCTCATAGTGAGCCAACGAATTAGCCGGATTTCCATACTGGTACAGCATCACCCAATCGGGATGCTCTTCTGCCATCACCTTGGCCACCCGCACGGCCTCATTCGATCCTCCCGCCGCGGGCGAAAAGTGGATCGAGGCACCGTACATGTGCAAGAGCTGCCGACGTTCAACCGAGGTGTTCTCAGGCATGACGACGACGAGGCGATATCCCTTGAGCCGTGCGGCCATCGCCAGTGATATGCCCGTGTTGCCACTTGTTGGCTCCAGGATCGTGCACCCTGGCCGTAACAAGCCGTCAGCCTCGGCCTGCTCGATCATCCGCAGAGCGGCACGATCTTTGATCGAGCCAGTGGGATTGCGATCCTCCATCTTGGCCCAGAGTCGAACGTCGGCTGATGGTGACAGTCGCGGCAAGCCGATCAGTGGCGTGTGGCCGACTGAATCTAGGAGCGACTCGAAGCGCATCGACTAGCCGCCTGCGACGGCCGGAAGAACGGTGACAACGTCACCATCGCTGACGGCGGTGTTAATACCGTCCAGAAAGCGGACATCCTCATCGTTGAGGTAGACATTGACGAACCGACGAAGGCCCGCCTCATCGACGATGCGCTCGTGGATACCCGTGTAGCGGGTTTCGAGGTCGGCAAGAACCTCTGCCAGAGTCGCCCCCGACCCTTCGACGATCTTTGCGCCGTCAGTGTAATTGCGAAGGATGGTGGGAATGCGGACCTCGATGGCCATGACGTTGAATCTCTCCTACATACCGTGCGGTGTCCCGCATCACAACGAGCTGGAAACTAGCGGGCTCGAAACTGACCTGTCGCCAATCCTAAGTACAGGATAAGGGGTGATATTCCCACTCGCCTCTAGACGACCTTTATCTCTTCTTCGGTGATGACCCCGTCGACGATCCGATATGACCGAAATTCGTATGGTCCGTCCTCGGTTCCCGTCTCGCGGGTCGAGACCAGAACGTAATGCGCCTGCGGCTCTGAGGCGTAACTCACATCCGTACGCGATGGATACGCCTCAGTAGCTGTGTGCGAGTGATACACGACGACGGGAACTTCGTCGTTGTCATCCATCTCTCGGTAGAGCTTGAGAAGATCCATCGAATCGAATTCATAAAAGGTCGGTGAGCGTGCCGCGTTCACCATGGGGATGAACCGCGTTGGCGAATCCGAGCCGTCCGGCCCGGCAATCACGCCACATGCTTCGTCAGGGTGATCCGCCCGAGCATGGGCAACAATCGCATCGATGAGGTCCTGGCGAATCGTCAGCATGGGCCTCATCCTAGGCGTACCTGCCAGCCGCAGCACCTACGTCACACCCGCATCAGTGCTCCGCTCGTGCGTCTGATGCACTACGCAAAATCCCCCGGTGGCTCTGAAACCAGTCCTGTCATGGCCTGCACCAACGTCTCCTGCAGATACGTGAGCCAGTCATAGATGTGATGTAGGCCAAATGACGGGTCGTCTGCCGACAAGTCCTGCGGAATCTGGTGTCCCTCGTCCGTGATATTCAATCGAGTACCCAGAACGAGCCGCAGGTCATTCAGGGTCCCCATCCATGCCCCGGCTGCACCTTCGGCCAGCGTTATCTTGTCTCCCGATGAGGCCAGAGTGTCGAGCACTGTGCGCGCATGAGCGAGTTTGGATTCACGCAATGATCGCTCGGTGTAGCGCCGAAAGTCATTCGATGCCGTTGGGTCGTCGAGATACGCGTCGGGAAACAACCGGCCCACCGCGGGATCGGTCGGACGGGTTGCATCGGAATCGATGCCAACCATCGCCGCCAAGGGATCCTGATCCTCGTCAGGTTCATCTGGCTGGACCATGCCGACGAGTTGATGGGTGAGGTTGGCGAGTAGAGAACGCTCAGTCTCTTCCAACCGACACGTGATTCGTCCGGTGATCGTTCGTCGAAATCCGTAAGACGACATAACTTTCCAGGCCTCCGGTCTCAGTCGTCTTTCTGCATGGTCGCCCACAGTCCATACGAATGCATCGCAGTGACGTCGCGCTCCATCTCTTCACGGGTACCGGCCGACACGACGGCCCGCCCCTCGTGGTGAACATCCCACATCAACTTTTGCGCTTGCTCCTTGGAGTAGTGAAAGTACGTCATAAACACGTGCGTCACATACGACATGAGATTGATCGGGTCATTCCAGACGATCGTCACCCACGGCTTATCGGGTGCGATATCGACGTCACTGATCGGCTCATCGAGTTCAATCGGAGCAATACCCACGCCACCATGATCCCATGGACTGACGTCGAGGCCAGCCCACGCGTAGGCTGTGGATATGTCAGACGATTCGTTGGAGATCCCCTCGCGGCGCTCAGATTTGCCTGAGCCCGCCCTGCTGGCTCGTATCCGCGAAAGCGTGATCGGGGACGATCAGGAGATGTACGGGCCGTATGGGCCACGTCGCGTCACCTACGCTGACTACACCGCGTCCGGGCGCGCGTTGACATTCATCGAGGATTTCATTCGGGCTGAGGTGCTACCCCGGTACGCCAACACCCACACCGAAAGTAGCGGTACGGGTCTTCAGACCACCCGACTGCGAGAAGACGCCAGGCAGATCGTCCACGACAGCCTGGGCTGCGATGACGACGCTGTCGTCATCTTCACCGGCTCGGGCTCGACCGGCGCGGTCGATAAGTTGGTCGGAATCTTCAATCTCCGAATGCCAGCTGATCTCGATCTGCGATGGGGCTTCACTTCAAGCATTCCCGCCGATGAGCGTCCGGTCGTTTTCATCGGCCCCTACGAACACCACAGCAACGAGCTGCCATGGCGTGAATCGATCGCGGATGTCGTGACGATTCCAGAGGATTCCGACGGGCATATCGACGTGGCTCGCCTGCAAGCCGAGCTCATCGCATACCAAGACAGGCCACTGCTCATCGGATCCTTCAGCGCTGCGTCGAACGTGACCGGCATCGTCAGCGATACCCATGGCATTTCTCGACTGCTTCACCAACATGGCGCTCTCGCAGTCTGGGATTTCGCCGCTGCGGGACCATACCTAGACATCGACATGGCCGGTGATCGCACCGATCCACTGACGTACAAAGATGCGATCGTCTTGTCGCCTCACAAGTTCATCGGTGGCCCCGGAACTCCGGGTGTCTTAGCGATTCGACGTGAGCACCTGACGAACTCGGTGCCGGTGGTGGTGGGCGGCGGAACGGTTCAATACGTCAATCCAGCCGAACACGTCTACCTCGACGATCCGATTCATCGCGAAGAGGCGGGAACGCCGGCGATCATCGAATCGATCCGCGCCGGTCTTGTCTTCGATCTCAAACGCAATGTCGGAGTGGATGTCATCCGGGCCCACGAAGAGGACTACTTGCGCCGGGCCATTGCGGCATGGCAGAAGCATCCGAATATCGACATCCTTGGAAATCTCGACGCTGACCGACTTTCGATCGTCTCGTTCACGATCAAGCGGCCAGCCGGTCGCTACCTTCATCACAACCTGGTTGTGGCGATGCTCAATGACGTCTTCGGAATTCAGAGTCGCGGTGGCTGCTCATGTGCTGGCCCCTACGGACATCGACTCCTGGGCATCGATCTGGAACGCAGCCATGAGTTTGAGCGAGAAATCAGCCACGGTTGCGAGGGAATCAAGCCCGGTTGGATCCGCGTCAACTTCAACTACTTCATCAGTGAGCAGGTATTCCAGTACGTCGTGCAGGCCGTGGCAACGATTGCCGACCACGGCTGGAAGTTGGTGCCGGAGTATCGCTTTGACATGGCGAGTGGGCGTTGGCGGCATCGCAATGGTGCCGTCGAGCCAGCTCTTCGTCTGTCTCACCTCGCCTACGACGAGACCGGCGTCCTGACGTACCCGTCACATGACGATCGCGCCCCTGAGTCAGCACTTGAGAGTTACCTAGCCCAAGCGCACGCTCTGATGGAGTCATTGCCAGAGCCACCTTCTGAAGAATCGCAGTTAACCGTGAGCGCAGACTTCGAACACCTACGCTGGTTTGAACTTCACGAGGTATGCCTTAGCTCTCGCTAGACCACCCAGTCCTAGCGAATGGTGACGGTGAAGTACGTAGCACCGGGCGCGTAGCCATTCTTGGCCACTGTCATAACCCGATAGTGCAGTGTCGACTTCGACGCAGTGGGATTGAAGGCGAAGAGCGCTACTCCAACAGAATTCGTGACCGCCGAGGAAACGGTTACCCATGTCCCATTCGTCAAGAATTGACGGACGACTCGTTGGCCCTTGATCCGGGGATTGACACCGGCGACGACGATGACGTTCTGACCTGGCTTGATGTTGTTCTGAGAAACCCGAAGTGCGATCGCACTATGCACGCGCACATCGACGGCCCGAGTGCCCGCAAGCCTTGTGTAAGTACCGGGAATCCTCAACAGGTACCTACCAGACTTCTTGGCAGTCGTCGGCAGAACGTAGAAGCCAGAGGCATTCGTTTTCGCTCTCTTGAGCAACGACCAACGACTGCTGCCCGTTGGCGCAAACTGCACGGTGATCGGAGCATTGGTCAACGCCCGCCCTGCGGCCAATGCGCGAATCCGGAGTCGTAGTGGCGCACCATATGTGACGTTGACCGGCGCGCTGACACTGAGTGCAGTTGCAATCGGAGCAATAGATCGAGCATAGGAACGCAGTTTGCTCCACTGCGCCGATTGCTCGCCGCCAATTGTCCATTGGGCAATGCCAGCAAGGTGGTAGCGGTACACCAATCGAGAGCGGGATAGGGCTGCCGAGACGTCGTCGTACCACGCTTCATGAACCACCCGGCATGACGTCGGTTTGTTCGCCGCCGTCTTACCCGAATAGACCTTCGTGTAGGTGAATGTTCGTTCCTGACTCACTGGATCCCATCGCACGATCTTCGGCGATAGTCCACGCGCCTTGAGGATGGCCGGCACTTGCGAGCTGGGAAACTCACGTGACTTAAGCGGCGGCGCATTGTCGACTGGGCACGTGCCCGTGATATCCAGGGAATTGTCAGCTCGCCGAGCAATCCATATTCGACCGTACGCCGCAACACCAATTTGTACCTTGCCGGCAGCGACCTGAGTAGTAGCGAAGGCAGCCACTCGATCAACCCAGTTGTATGGAGCGATGGGGCCAGGGATGGACGTGTGATAGTCGTAGGTCATGATGCGCAATCGGTCGATCGAGGACGCGATCGCTGCCCAGGCATACACCCAGTACCCCGATGACACCGTCTGCCCCGAGTCGTAGAGCGGTGGAGTCGTTACCGCGAGCCATTTATGCCGCGCGTGAAGTTGCTTGCCAAGAGTGGCTATGAATGCAATCCACGCGGGCCTAGTAGACGGCCATGATGCGTGGCCGTCCTTGAACGCGAAGCTCTCCCAGTCCAGATCAATACCGTCGACATGGGGCGCGTTGGCGATAGCTACCAATTGCTTAACCAAGGCTGCGCGACTCTTCGGCGATTTCAACTGGGCGGCCATGACACCTGGCTTTGTGCCGTCGGTGATCGTTGGGAGCACTTTGATACCGCGTGACGTCAACGTTTGGCCTGTTGAATCACGAGTCGCCTGACTTAGCGGCGAGGTGATCGTCAATCCAGATCCGGCCGAGACGGCCGAAAACCAGAATGGTGAAACCTCGTTGAACAGGTCCGCATTGGCGACCACTGTCGACGTAGACGTGCTCGTCGTCCAATAAGGGAGCCAACCGCTCACGATACGTCTGGGGGTTTTCGCGCTCGCAGCGTGAGCGGGGACGACGAAGGCCGACATGAGTGCCGTGACCGCTACAGCCGCTACTGCTACCAGCCACGCCCGCCGGTGGCTACGCCTCACGAAGCGTCCGGCATTTCCCCACATAATGCTCAAGCGTACGTTGAAAAGTGGGTTGGCCACACCAGGGCGCCTCTCAGATGGCCCTAGGCGCGATCTTTCACCACGATCGTTTTGGCACCTTTATCGTGAATCGCCTGCCTCAAGGGCCGGTCCCGTAGCGGCCACAGCAGGTCCACAACCAGAAGCAGTGAGCAGACCGCCCAACCAACGCCCTGAATCATCCAACGCAACACAGACTGACGCCAACCAATTGCCCCATCACCATCGAGTGAGCGCACCCGAATACCGATGGCTCGCTTGCCAAGCGTGCGCCCATAAAGAGCGATCTGCGGCACGACATAGATGAACGTGACCGCCAACGTCGCCACAGTTACCCACAGCGAATTCTCCTGCGCCTTCTGTACGAGCGAATCGAAGATCGCCTGCGTCAACTGGCCGTTGTTCGCCTCCAACGCCGCGGTCAGATCGCTGTATAGGGGGCCCTCAAGCCACATCACGATGGGGATCAGCACTATTGCTTGGATGAGAGCATCGAGCACATACGCCGCCACCCGCTGTCCGTAACGAGCCAGTTGACCGTCATCCACTGTCCCGTCAGCCGGAAAATGTGATTGACCCTGACCCGCCGGCGAACGCGGCGCACCGGGGGGCGGCGGGGGTGGTGCTTGACCGGGCACAACCGTCGTGGATTGCCCCCATCGTTGGCCATCCCACCAACGCACATACCCCCCGTTGGAGAACGGGTCTGGGTACCATCCGGCTGGCATCGATGACATAGCCTCACTCTAGGTCGTGGCACCTGCTACACGAAGGAAGACCCGCATCCGCGCACACTCCGCTATGAGCGCTAGGTGGCTTGACACCGGGTCCATATGAGCGAACCGCCTTAGAATCTTCTTCAAGGGTGACGATGAGACCTCACGTGACGTAACGTCGAGCACGTAGACGGCGGCACCGAGAAAGCGGCACCGAGAAGCTCAGCAACGATCAGTAAGAACTACCCGGGGGTACGTATGAGGTACAGCCCACATGCATCTCGACGCATCGTGGCAGTGATCATCGCAGCCAGCGCAACGCTGACCGCCGCGATTAGTCCACAGTCGGCGCATGCGTCACCTGCAACGGACCTGCCCGCATTGCATACGTCGTTGACCACCGGGTTACCTGCCGCCGCAGTGGCAGCACAACGACGGATGGCCATCCTGATCCCCAAGCGCGTTGCCAAGCTCAAACCACTGGCTGCCTCACGGGGAATACTGGTAGCTGATGCATTATCTGGAGATATTGCCGTCGATGAACGATCGACGATTCCCCTGCGCGGAGCGTCCGTCACCAAACTGGCAACTGCCATCACAGCCCTGCACACCCTGGGCACCACAACTCGCTTCCCGACGAGAATCGTCACAGGTCGAAACTCTCGCGAAGTCGTGATTGTTGCCGGTGGCGACCCGATGCTGACCAGCAATCAACTTCGTGCTCTGGCTCGAACCACCGCTATGTCGTTGGAGGCAGCACTTCCAGCACCCGTCCCAACGCCCACACCCACACCCACACCCACACCCACACCAACACCGACCTCCACACCAACACCGATGACTCCGGTGTCGCCCCCCGCTATCCCCGTGCGCTTTTCGGTGCGCGTGGACGACTCGCTGTACCCAGCGCCCACTGCAGCACAGGGGTGGCCGGCTGATTACCTGCCTTACGTCGTCTCCCCTGTTCGCCCGCTGGTCTACAACCTGCGACACACAACTGATTCAAGTGCAGATGCCGGGCGCTATTTCGCAGCCCAGGTGCAGACGTATCTGCGGGCCTTCACCTCGGCTCGTAAAGATCTGTTGATCACCACGGTGTATGCGGGCCGACTCGCGACGCCCACATCTAGCCACGACATTGCGCGGTTTGACGGCAACACCTCAGGGGCCGCATTGGCGTGGATGCTGTTGGTATCAGATAACGACGTCGCTGAACGATTCTTTCGAAACAGTGCAATCGCATCGGGTTTGACTGGCTCGTGGATCGACGCTCGAATCCACGAGCTGGCAGTGCTCAAGGGCCTCGGAATTGAGACGCGAGGATGGGTGATCCGCGATGGAAGTGGAGTTAGCCGCACGGATCGGTTAACCGCGCGCGGCTTGGTAACACTCCTACGGGCAGCGGTATCACCGATGCACCCAGAACTTGCACCACTCAAGGGGTTGCTACCAGTGGGCGGAGTAAGTGGCACACTCAAAGCCTCTAATCACAGATACTCAACCGCTCCGACGAAATGCGCACGAGGCAAGGTATTCGCCAAGACTGGCACCCTGCACGACACCGTTGGGTTGGCTGGATTCGCCAAGGGATCCGATGGCCGACTCAAGGCATTCGCCGTGATGGTGAACAACTGGAGCAGCAAGATTCCCCTTCTGAAGGTGCGCCAGGCAGTCGATCAGATTCCGGCCACCGCGACGGGTTGTTTCTAATCTTCAACCGCTCAACACTGTTTGGTCGACGAGATCTCAAGCTCCAACAACATAACGAGGGCGCCAGCCGCAGTGGCTGACACCCTCGTTGAGTACAAATCCTTAGCTCTTGGTGAGCCCCTTCATCTGGAAGGCGCCGACAATCTCGCTGATGCCCAACAAAATCAGCATGATGCCTGAGATCCAGATCAACGTCGACAATGATCCGACCGGGTAGAAGAAGATCACCAACGCACCGATGATCATCAAGATGCCGCCGCTGATGAGCCAGCCGCGGCCATCAATTCCCTTGGCCTTGATACCAATCATGAGCTCGATGATTCCGCGGAACAGCCATGCGAAACCGATGAAGAGTGCAAGCAACTGAGCTGAGTTAGCCAAGCTCTTGAAGCAGTACATTGCCAGCAGAATCGACAGGATGCCGGTGATGATCAAAAGCGCACGGTCGTGATTGCTTGAGAAAGCGCGCACGATGTTGAAGATGCCACTTACGAGCAGGTAGACGCCGAACAGCGAACCGATAACGGCAAGGGTTGCGTTTGGCCAAGCAACAAAGGCCACACCCAGCAGGAGGGTCATGATGCCAAGGAAGAGCACCAATCCCCAGTTTCGTCCAAGAGCGGCAAGAACATCGCTCTCGTCAACGAACTCTTCGGTGGTGGACATACAGAACTCCTTATTCGGCACATCCATGTGAATGTGCTGTTGTGCCACAGCCAATCGAATGTGGCACCTATAACCGTAGGGGAAGCGACCATTCATAGTGCTTAAGCAGTGCTCGTCGCGTCACTGTGTCGCCACGATCTAAGGTGCTTGCGAGCCTGGCAGTGACGCGTCGCTGACGTTAACGCACCCTGGATCGGGTCAGGAATTCGCGCGTGCGGTCATGCACAGGATGGTCAAACATCTGTTCCGGCGGTCCTTGCTCGAGAACGGCCCCCGCCTCAAGGAAACAGATTCGGTGTGCCACCTCGCGTGCGAATGTCATTTCATGTGTTGCCATCACCAGGGTCATACCCGATTCCGATAACTCGCGAACGACGTCAAGCACCTCACCCACGAGCTGTGGATCGAGAGCTGAGGTGATTTCATCGAACAACATCAGGTCGGGGTCCATGGCCAAAGCCCGCACAATGGCCACTCGCTGTTGCTGTCCACCTGAGAGCCGGTCAGGGAAACTTTCGGCCTTATCACCGAGACCGAAACGGCTTAGCAACTCACGTGCGGAGAATTCTGCCTTAGCTCGAGGAACTCGCAGCACCTTGCGCGGAGCCAATGTGACGTTGTCGAGAACACTCAGATGAGGGAACAGGTTAAAAGACTGAAACACAATGCCGACGCGTTTGCGCACTGAATCGAGGTCGGCATCGGGCGCCGAAACTTCCAACACCCCGTCCAGCATGATCCGGCCCGCATCAATCGTCTCTAATCCGTTGATACAGCGCAGCAGAGTCGATTTACCCGAGCCGGAGGCACCCACGAGAACAACTACCTCATGGGCATCAACCGTCAGATCAATCCCACGCAGGACCGGATTGCTGCCGTAGGCCTTGTGCACACTGTCGACGTGGAGCAGGGCGGATGTCATCAGCCACCACCGTGCCCGCGCTGGTCAGCCGCTCGACGATTCAGATAGTCGGCCAACCTCGTCATAGGCACCGTCAGTGCGATGAACAAACATGCGGCCACAACGTACGGAGTGAAATTGAAGGTGAACGACGAGTCGATTTGCGCCTGTCGTAAGGCTTCAATGGGCCCGATCACGGACACCAGGGCAGTGTCTTTCTGCAATGAAATGAAGTCATTGAGTAGTGGAGGTATCACCCGGCGAATGGCCTGAGGTAAAACGACGTAGCGGGACGTCTGCGTCGCACTCAGACCCAATGATCGCGCTGCAGATCGTTGCGATGGATGGACCGATTCAATACCGGCTCGGAACACTTCTGACACGTACGCGCTGTACGACAGGATCAGCGCAACTCCGCCCCAGAAGACAGGCTCGTTGGTGATGTAGTCACTGTTGAGGGCCGGGACACCGAAACCAAGCAGTAGCACGAGCAAGATCGTCGGGATGCCCCGAAAGATATCGGTGAATACGGTGGCCAACACTCGAAGTGGGAAAAGGACAGGTGCCGTTGATCCGCGAGTGAGAGCGATGAGAAGAGCCAGAATCAGAATGCATGGCTCAGCGATCAGGAAGATTCGAACGTTCAGCCAAAAGGCAGAAAGCACCTCTGGGAACGACTTCTTGAATGCTTCGGCGTTGAAGAACAGATCCTGCACCGTCGGCCAGCCCGGCGACCGCGCAATCAGAACCAACGCAGCGACGACAAAAGCGATAAGGCTCACCGACGCGACCAGAGCGTCGCGTCGCGCCTTTCGGCGCACGAGATCGCGACGCTCTGGATCCACGTATGGTGAGCCCACGTCTGAGGTCAGTACTGACACCTCACGAAGTCTGCCTTATGAGCAAGACACGGTGTTAACTAACTGGCGAAGTACGGCGCGTCGACGCCAGCTAGCCACTGGTCCTGGATCTGCTTGAGCTCACCTGATGCGGTGAGATCAGCAAGGGCCTTGTTGGCACATGCGACGAGCGGGCTGCCCTTCTGGAAAAGCATTCCGAACTTCTCTGCATCCGGGCCATCGACGGCTGGGAACTGACCCACGATCTTGCTGTTATCAAGCTCGGCAGCAGTGATGTAGTAGGCAGTCGGAAGATCGACGACGAGTCCGTCGATCTGACCATTCTTCAGCGCGGCCTCGGCACCAACTGTGTCGTTGTAGACGCTTGGCGCGGCCGTTGGCTTGATGTCGTTCTGAATGTAGAGCAGCGAGGTAGTGCCGACCTGTGCACCCAACTTCGCCCCCTGAAGATCAGCAAGCGTCTTCGCGTTTGCAATCTTGGAATCCTTCAGGGCAACTACAGCCTGGTTAACGGTGTAGTACCCATCGGAGAAGTCCACAACAGCTGCGCGCTCAGGGGTGATCGAAATCTGGTTGATGTCGAAATCGAAGTTCTTCTTGCCAGGTGCGTATGAGTTATTGAACGGCACCACGGCCCAGGTGATCTGATCGTTGGTGAAACCAAGCTTGTTCGCTACTGCGTATGCAACAGCGGATTCAAAGCCCTTGCCATTGCTGGGGGTGTCATCGACGAAGTAGGGCGGGTATGCCGGCTTGTCGGTTCCAATCGTCAGTTTGCCTGAGGTAACGGTGGCAAGTGAGCCGGCAGCACAGGGATCAGTAGATGCCGAAGGAGTTGATGCAGCGGATGACTGCGTTGCAGATCCACCACCACTTGAACTTCCACATGCCGCGAGCACTAGCGCAGCAACGGGAACTACGAGCAAAAACTTCCGACGCACAACAACCTCCATGGCAGTAACGCGAGCCCTCCCCGCGCTAAGGGACATTCTGCCAAGGCCGAGCACCGCGATTTGCGCATCAGACTCGAAATAAACGAAAAAAGCCCCATTTGCAACCAATTTGAGATCAAAGTCACCCTCACATCGGCCGCCAGATCATGCAGATGACGCGTCAGGCTGATGCAGTGCCTATTGAAGTGGTCGGAATTCTTCGCGAGACGATCGCGCCTCCCAATGCCACGGCAGCCATCACCCACCAAATCCACGTGAAGGTCCAACCAGAAACCACTCCACGCGCCAGCGCACTGCCGTAGATCACGCCTGCGATGCCGATGAAGACGATCGAGCCGGTGCTGTCCAGGACTTGGAGCGCGGCGCTGTTCGCACCCTGATCGGTCGGTCCAGATAACTCCAGGGTCAGCGTGCCGATCGCGCCGAAAGCCAGTCCCATGCCGAGTGCGCCTATGAGCCACGGCAAGGCGGCGATCCAAAACGACACAGCGGACATCATCGCCACAGGAAGAACGAAGAGGCACAGCGAGACAAGCCCTGCACCGGCTTGCACCAGTTGGCGCCGCTGAACCCGCGGGTAGAGCCGCCCCTGTAACTGTGATCCGACCGTCCATCCCAGCGCACCGATCGTCAGCAGCAACCCGCCCTCCGCGGTGGTTGCACCACGGACCGTATGCACCGCGAGCGGTAAAAATGCCTCACCGGCAAAGAAAGAGCCCGCCAACACCCCGCGCATCATCACGACCGTTGGCAGCCCGTGGGCAAAGCGCAACGAGCCATCGGGAAGCAACCGCGACAGCGTCGGCACAAGGACCAAGAGGCCCACAACTGCAAGCGCGGCGCCGAGAACATCCCGCCTAGATCCCGCCTCTTGTAGGACCGCGAGCGCTGCAGCCGCCGCGAAGGCGAATACCAGTCGATTCCATCTGGGTGGATGCTCTTGTGAGCCACCACCGAGATGCCCGAGGCGCGACGACATGAGGAGTACCGAAAACACAAAGGGGATAACGAGCCAGAACACTGCACGCCACGAAACGTGATCGGTCAGGAAACCGGCGACGAATGGGCCGACTATGGACGGTAGAACCCACGCAGCTGAGAGCAACGTGAATGCCCGTGGCCGAATCTCATCGGGATAGGCCCTGCCGAGTACGACGTACACACTCACCACGGCCAACCCGCCGCCGAGACCTTGAATGACGCGAGCGACTACGAGCATCGGCATCGTTACCGCAGCTCCCGCTAGCACAGCACCGACACCAAAGAGCACTGCACCAGTCATCATGGGTAGGCGCGGCCCAGCGCGATCGTTCCACTCCCCCGCAACAACCATAGCGACGAGACTGGACACCAGATATCCATTGAACGCCCATGCGTACGAACTCAGTCCATCCAGTGCACGCGCCACCGACGGCATTGCCGTAGCAACACCAATCCCTTCAAAGGCAAACATCGTCATGACCGCGACGATGCCTAACGTGAAGGCCCGGTAATCCCGCTCCAGCAGGCGCGCGAGAGGGACTGCTCGTGTTGACGCAGTCTCGGCCGAATCGGTTGATTCGTGGGACTCGCTCAGGAGTCGGCCCCACCCTTATCTGATCCACCGGCTGATCCGGGCAAGCCTTCGTAAATCCGTTTGCAATCGGGACAGACCGGGAATTTATTGGGATCACGACCCGGGACCCATACCTTGCCGCACAGTGCGATGACGGGATCCCCGCTGAGTGCTGACTCAAGGATCTTGTCTTTCTTCACATAGTGGGCGAAGCGTTCGTGGTCACCATCACCAAAGGACGTATCTGGTCGATCCTCAACCAGGGTTCCGAAGTTAGTGTCCGGCTCAGAAAGGGGCATCGGCTCTAGCGGTGTCGTCATGCGACCATCGTAGGGTGCACCACTCGAGCGGATGCATCAGTTCAATGTCGGGTCGTCTGAATGCGTGGCGACAAAAGACAGTTCACCCGGCTGACGTTTCAACACCCGGCGCCACAGCGTGTTTGGATCTGGATCGAATACGTCATCTGGACCGCCGTCGACTACGTACCAAGCCCCCTGATCGATCTCGTCGTCCAGTTGCCCGAGTTCCCAGCCCGCATATCCGGCGTAAATTCGAATGGCGCTTAGCCCCTGCATGAAGGGCTCCTCGTCAAGATCAATAACTCCCAGCTCGGCGGTAACTGCGCGTGCGCTTTCAGGCAGTTGGGTTCGCCGATCGAACAGTCCAATCCCCAACGCACTGTCTTCGGCCACCGGGCCGCCGATATACAGAACGTCACCTGCAATCGGACTGTGCTCCCACTCCGGGAGTACTGACTCGACCTGGGTGTCAGACGGTTGATTGATCACTACTGCGAAGGTGCCCGACTCGTCGTGTTCGAGGATCAGGAGCACCGTTCGGGTGAAATTTGGGTCGTTTAACACCGGAGCCGACACCAAAAGTGCGCCCATCCGCGGCTCTGGCGTAGGCAGATCGAGTGGCTGGAGTGTCACCCGATAAATATGCCCTAGTCGGGCGCGGCACGGAAATGTCGCTCTGAGTGACCCAAATGGGTGAACCGCCGCCTCAAAACCTCTCGAAAACCCACCGAACGGCCGATGCCATCACTGATCACGTTCAGTGAAGATTTACGTACACGGTGTAACAATCCGCTACGCCGAGTTGGTGATAGTGCCGATTTAATGAAAAGGAGGGGGACATGCCACAGCAACCCCTCGCACAGGTGCCCATGGACGCCACATGGGATTGGCAAGAGCACGGCGCATGCCGTGACGCCGACACCGCACTGTTTTTTCACCCCCAGAATGAGCGCGGTTCCTCGCGCCTGCGACGCGACCGTGCCGCTAAGTCAGTCTGCGGACGTTGTGACGTACGACTTGAGTGTGCTGACTACGCGATTCGCGCCCGCGAGCCTTATGGCGTCTGGGGCGGCCTGACTGAGGAAGAGCGCGAACAGCTCTACGTACGCCTCACCTCACACGACTCAGCACGCGACCGCGGAGATGGCATCCGAGCCATCGGCGTGGAAACCCTTAATCGCCTCGCCGCTCAGTAGGCACCTTGTCGATCCGTCGATGACCTCGCCGATCTAACGTTGCCCCGCTCGAATGGTGCAACGTTTCGTCGACGGGGCCATGCGGAGTTTTGGGGATCTGCGGGCGTAGACTGCTGCTTTCTCGTCGGCGGTCGATGATGCCCGCTCCCGCCCTCTTCCCCAGGGGAGTGCCACAAGATGTCTACTGGCCCATTGCCGCTACACGACGTCGACCTGCGCGGTCGAGATGTACTCAAGGAAGCCGACTTCAGCCGCGAGGAACTGCAGTACCTGATCGATCTGGCTGCCAGCCTGAAACTGCGTAAGCGCACGCGCACGGAAGAACAATTGCTCCGCGGCCGCAACATCGCCCTCATTTTTGAGAAATCATCAACGCGTACTCGCTGCGCATTCGAAGTCGGCGCGTATGACCAGGGTGCGAACGTCACATACCTAGACCCCTCTTCGTCCCAACTTGGCCACAAGGAATCAGCCGCCGATACTGCCCGTGTCATATGCCGGATGTACGACGGAATCCAGTTCCGCGGAAGTGCTCAGGCAACCGTTGAGACTCTGGCCGACTACTCCAACGTCCCGGTCTACAACGGCCTCACAGACGACTGGCACCCCACACAGATGCTTGCCGACTTTCTGACGATGACCGAGCACCTCCAGCGTCCCGCCGATGACATCTCCTACGCCTACTTGGGCGATGCCCGTAGCAACATGGGTAACTCGCTACTCGTGATGGGAGCGATCATGGGTTCGGACGTACGCATAGCCGCCCCCAAAGCGCTGTGGCCGTCCGAGGACGTGCAAGCGATCGCCCACGCCCGCGCTGCCGAATCAGGTGCGCAGATCACGTTGACCGAAGATCCATACGAGGCTGTCACCGGTACCGATTTTGTCCACACCGACGTATGGGTCTCGATGGGTGAGCCGGTCGACATTTGGGATGAACGAATTTCGTTACTTCGCCCCTACCAAGTCAACGCCGACGTCATCGGATCCACGGGCAAGCCGTCTACCAAATTCATGCACTGCCTACCGTCATTTCACGACATGAACACCGTCGTCGGTCAGCAAATCGCAGGCCGCACCGGAATGGTTGACGGCCTCGAAGTGACGGACTCTCTTTTCGAATCCGACGTCAACATCACGTGGGAACAGGCCGAGAATCGCCTGCATACCGTCAAAGCAGTGATGGTTGCCACGCTGGCCGACTAGCTCGCCAGGGTGCCAGCTGGCCAGAGTTCCCTAGATCGATGCGGTCGGTGTTGGCAGACCGGGAGCCCACCAACATTCACCCTCCATACTCACCTAATGCTCAATGTATGAGCACTACCGACGGATCCATTCGACGCCCATTGACGCATCCCGTAGCCTTACCCCGAACGTCTCTTCTGAAGACGACAGCGAGCCGCAACACCCAATTACCAGGAGCGATCCATGACTACCGTGATCTCCGTGCACTCGTTCCGTGGAGGCACTGGCAAGAGCAACAGCACCTCCAACCTTGCTGGCCAACTGTGTGCGGGCGGTGCCCGCGTCGGGGTCGTCGACACCGACATTCAGAGCCCCGGCATCCACGTTCTGTTCGGCTTCGCCGACGATCTCGACGGCACGCTCAACGATTACCTCTGGGGCAAGTCCACGATCAAGGACGTTGCGCACGACATCACGAGCGTGATCGCCTCGACAACTACAGTCGCCGATGGCGGAGCACTGTTCTTGGTTCCGTCGAGCATGAAGGCCGCGGACATTGCCCGGGTCCTGCGCGAGGGCTACGACGTCGGCACTCTCAATGAGGGCTTCCGTGAACTCGCCAAGGACCTGGCGCTCGATTACCTCCTCATCGACACTCACCCCGGGCTCAACGAGGAGACCCTGCTTTCCATCACGATCAGCGACATCCTTTTGCTGATCCTGCGCCCCGACCGCCAAGATTTCCAAGGCACCGCGGTGACCGTAGATGTTGCTCGCAAGCTTGGCGTGCCCGACCTCTTCCTGATCGTCAACAAGGTGCCGTCTGGAATCGACCTCGACGACCTCGAAGCGCAGATGACGGCCGCCTACGCCGCCGAGACCGCCGCGATCCTGCCCCTGTCCGAAGAGGTCGTCCAGAACGCATCCGCCGGCCTCTTTTCGCTGACGAGCCCCGACCACGAGTGGTCGAAGCAAATCCGCCGGATCGCCTCGAGAGTGACTCTGTAACCATGGGGACATTCGTCTGTGTTACGGCCGGCTATGCTCCCGCATCGTTGTTTGGGATCGTCACATGAGTACCGCCACGGTAGAGGCCGCCGCTGAATCGCTCGCGCCGGCGAACCCCACCAAGATCCGGTTCGGGATGCGGGCAAAGATGTTGACAGCCTTCGCCGTGGCGTTCTCGATTATCTTCGGCATCCTGACGTACTTCGTGATCCAGTTCGTCACCGACCAAGCGCAATCCAAACTCGTGACGCAGTTACGGGAAACCGCAGTCGGCGGTTCGAGCACGCTCGATGCCGCAGGCCTCCAGACACTACTTGCCACTCACCCGGTGTATGACAAGAACAACCTCTATCCCCAGAGTGATCCGCTATACGTTGCGGCAAATCAGCAACTGCAGAACATCCGCTCAGTTGTTCCCAACGCGAGCCCATATACGTACACGTTGAATCCCACTACCGGCAAGCTCGAGTGGATGACCTCATACTCCGCTCTTAAGCCTGATCCGCCCTTCACCAATTCCTTCCGCGGCCCGGTGTCCGGAGTGGTCAACGCGGAGACTTATAAGTACCTCGAGGCAGGGCTCAAGGCTCCTACCGACCAGCCAAGCTACACAGATGCCAACGGTTCTTGGATCTCGACGTACGTCCCGATCAAGGCCGCGGACGGCAAAGTCGTCGGCGGACTCGCCGTGGACTATCCGCTCTCCTACGTCTCAGACGTACGTTCAGCTGCGATCCGCAATATCGTTCCCCTCCTGGTTATCGCATACCTTCTTCTGACCGGACTCGTGCTGCTCGTGTCCACGTGGTTGACGCGTCCGCTCAAAAGATTGACCGAGGCAACAGGGCGGATCGCGTCCGGTGACTACGACGTAGACCTCAGCAACGTGGTAGCCACGCGCATCCCCGACGAGATGGCTGTGCTGGCCCAGTCATTTGAGGCCATGGTCGACAAGGTCCGGATCCGTGAGAAGAACCTGACCCAGCAGGTGAAGAGGCTCACGGTCGAGATCGACGCGAAGAAGCGCGAGCAGTCTGTCAGCGAAATCACCGACTCGGACTTCTTTAGCTCACTTACCGCGAAGGCAGGCAATATGCGCCGTCGCATGCGAGAGCTGGACGAGGCTGATGGCTCGGCCCCCGGTTCGCCCGCTCCCGCGTTCTAGGCAGGTAAGCCACTGTGACGGTCACCTTTCTCGAACCAACGGCAGCTGCCTTTCCAGAGCAGGTTGACGCCTTGGTCGAACTCCACGAGCGGTGGTTCCCTGACTACGGCTATGCGATTGATGAGATTCGCGACAACGCGACCGGCACGAATACTCGCGACGATCGCATCGTGCACCAAGTGCTAGCCCTTGTTGATGGTGCCCCTGGCGGCTTCATCTTGATCCATAGCAATCTGATTCGACGAGTAGGCCTCATCCACTTCATCGCAGTGGAGCAAGAGTTTCGCGGCGTCGATCTCGACGGTCAACGGCTCTCGGCAGCGCTCGTCTCACACGGAGTTGCGCTCGTGGCCGCGGATCTGGCCTTGGCCGGCAATGACCCGACCCACGGCGTCACTGCCGAAACAGAACAGGCGATGATCCCCTTCTGGGAGCGGCTCGGATTCGAGGTTCTGCCGTTCCCCTACGCGGAGCCACACTTCGGAGTGCAGTGGGCAGCCCACGGCGAGCCCACCTTCTTCGACCGCACCCTGGTCGGGATCCCGATCGATCCCGGTCCCTACGACCTTGAGGCCGCTGGGCGAGCCGGTGCAGCAGCTTTCCTTCTCGACCACTACCTACTTCCATCCGACCATCCCGCTGTCGCGAGTCTGAGGCACCCATGACGGCCACGACTGCGATTCAACGCTTCTCTGCGTCGACATCGGGAGCCATCCTCGCCGACGCAATGCGACGTGACGGTTGCTTGGTAATCGAGGGAATGATCGATGCCGCTGCCGTTGACAGGATCAACGACGAACTCGCCCCACATGTCGCTCGACGGCCGGGGGGTCTTGGCGGAGACGCATACGGAGACTTCTGGGGACGCAATACTGTGCGATTCCAGGGCCTGGCGACCAAGTCACCTACGTACGTGACTGAGGTCATGCTCAACCCCGCCCTACTGGCGATCGCAGACGAGATCCTGCGGCCCAACTGCGGCGACTACTGGATCAGCCAGACTGAGACGATCTTCATTGGCCCGGGCGAGAACGCTCAGGAGTTGCATCGCGATGACCTGAACTGGTCTTACGCGACCGCGATGGGCATCGACCTCCAGTTCTCCGCATTGGTGGCCGTGGGTGATTACGATGCCGAATGCGGTGCCACCATGGCCATTCCGGGCAGTCACTTGTGGCCCCGCGACACACCGGTCGATCCTTCTCTAGCCGCACCGGTGGAGCTTGAGCCTGGCAGTGCCGTGGTCTACCTTGGCAGCCTCGTCCACGGAGGTGGGCGCAACGCCACTACAGACCGTGTCCGCAAGGGCGTCTACTGCGGGTATGTTCTGGGCTGGCTCACCCCGGAGGAGGCCACCCCGCTGTCGCTAACGCCGGAAGTCGCCAACTCGATTCCGCCGCGCGCGCGGCAGTTACTCGGGTGGTCGAGCCAGCGCGGCAATAGGGCCACCTCAGGCGTTGCCGGAGCCATGCAGCTCTGGCAACTCGACGACGACGATCTGGGTCTCTACGGCGGCCTCTTCACTAACGACTCACTGCCCGAAGGAGCCGACCGATGAGAGAGTACACACCGCCGAGCGCCTCCGAAGGCGACGACGATGACCCGTGGGCCTTCGTCACGGCAAACAACCCCCGCAACGTCGCACCCACCCCCGCTGCTGCCGCCGACGCCCCCGAAGGCGAAGAGCTGGACCCGTCCACCGCAGCTGCGCCCTCCCCTGCCGCCGGCCAACGACTGCAGGATGCCGGTGAGTTCACCGCGATGCAGTCGCTCAAACATCGTGCCCGGCCACTCGCGTGGGCTCTTGCTGCCGTCTTCTTCTTCGGTTTCGTAACTGAGGTCGTGGCAGCAGCTCGGTTCGTCTACCTGCTTGGTCCGACCGCCTTCGTCATCATCTACACCGTTGGCGGGGTCTCGCTCATCGCGGTGGCCCTCTTACAGATGACCCGGATCGACATGATCAGACGCGACAAGGCTTTCCGTCGGGTCACCGTCACATACGCAATCGCTTTCGTGGTGGCGATTGCCCTGATCGCGAATGAAAGCACCACTGTGTGGGGCACCGGGCTCGTGTGGCTGATCGCCGACCAACTCAATTTCCTGCTGCCACTGATCGTCTGGGCGATCGTCGCGGATCTGTTCAACGCTGGAGAAGGTCGCAAGATCTACCCCTGGGTGACCTCGTGGCAGTACGGCGGGCAACTTCTCGGCCTAGCCGTCCCCGCAGTTGCCCCACTGCTGTTCGTGCCGCTGGGTCTCCCGCTATGGGCCTTACTTGTGATCTGCCCGATCGGCGTCTTGGTGATCGGTATCTGGCTTCCGAGGGTGCTGGCCGGACGGGCTATCGGCCGCGGTCACGGCCGCGAAGAGAGCCTCTCAGAGTCAATCTCCTCAACCTGGGATTTCGTCGGCGGCGTCAAGGCGTTCCGGGCGATGTTCATCTCATCGATTCTGGTATTCATCGCCGCACAGTCCCTTGAGGCGTCATTCCTGAGTTCGGCGGACCGTGTGATGCGCAACGAAGCACACTTGCAGGTGCTCTACGGAAGCACCTTGGTGATCGTCTTCATCATCTGTGCACTGCTGCAGAAGTTCTTCACCACCGGCATCCTTGAAAAGCTCGATATTCCGGGTTCGCTGGCCGTGCTCCCCATCGCCGCGGTCATATCTGCCGCACTGATCATCCTCGGGCTGCTGGCTGGCCAGACTCTGCCACTGCTCGTTGTGGGCATCATCTGCTGGTGGGTACCTCGCTGGAGCATCGGCGACGTAGCGCGACACGCAGCACTCACGGTCGTGCCCGACGAGAAGCGCGCCCGAGTGTCATTTGCCGTCGGAGTGGTGCCATTCGCTTGCGGCTTGTTCGTAGCCGGAATAGTGACCTTCATCGTTGACCACATTGGCTACCCCGTCATCGCGCCGGTGGTTGCTCTGGTCCTGGCCGTCGCGGCAATCTTCCCGGCTCGCACGATGATGGCCGAGTGGAGCGATGCGCTACTGGACCCACGCCTGCGCCGCCGCAAGCGCCTCTCGTCCTAGTACCCCAAGAACCGCCAGTTAAAGGCGATCGGGGCTCGCGGACCGGAGGGCAAATAAAAGCGCAGCGCAGCGGCCACCAAGGTGGCCGTGAGCAGCAAGTCTTTGCCCGCAGGTCTGACTGAACCGGTCGCCGGCACCCATGC
>CANGPO010000039.1 GCA_947455705.1 Actinomycetota bacterium
CGATCACTCCATCGAAGCCCACCGCGAGCAACCGAACCAAACCGCAAGTGAACACCTTCTACGCGCGGGTGATAGACCCAGATCTCAAACCTGGGGCGCGGAGCCGGTAAGTCGGGCACAAGAGCCGGGTCAAGCTTGAAGCTGACGTAATCGTGTAGCTGACCGCTGCTGTCGTGCTGATAGAAGTTGGTACGCAGAGTTGCCGACACCAACGATAGGAACGAACGCAAGATGCGGTCTTGATCCAGACTCGCCACATCATCCAACGCCGCCTGAATGTCAGCCTCAATGTCCTCAACCACTACGCCACGATTCACGTCACGGGTGGGGTCGAAGCGGGCCTCGAATAGCGCGACCAGAGCTCGGGCGATCGCAACATTTCCGACCTGAGTTCCCTCAATGTACAACTGGCTAAACGAGGTTCCGGCCTGACGTAGGTAACGCGTATATGCGCGAATGATGACAACCTGGCGCCACGTGAGCCCCGCCCCCACGACCAGTGAATTGAGTGTGTCTACCTCAGCCTGCGACGACCACACGGCCCGGAACGTATCCTCAAATCGGGACTTGAGCGTCGGAAGGTCAAACGATGGTCCACCGAGCATTCGAATACCAAAGTCATACAGCCATAACTGCGTTCCGTCTTCCAAGGACATGTCGTACGGACGTTCGTCGATAACCTCAACACCCATGCTCTGCAATACGGGTAAGACCGTGGACAGTGAGACTTGGTCACCACGCCGGTAAATCTTGAATCGCCGCTCCCCAGCGTCGGTACCGTGCGGTTCGTACAGATTCAGCGCGACGGCACCTTCCTCTCGAAGCTGATCGAGAACGATGACGTCGTTAACGCCGGTAGCTGCGGTGAAATCCTCTTTGTATGCCTCTGGGAAGGCTGAGATGTATATGCGGCGGAGGCGACCAGCCTCTTCTTCATCGCACGCCTCATTGAGCGCATCAATAAACACGTCTTGCCAGAAACGAGTCGTTTCCGCCAGAGCAATTTCCAGGACGTTTTGGTCGACGATGGGCAGCACGTCACCAGGTGCGCTGCGGACCACAAAGTGCAGCCGAACAAGTTGAGATTCTGAGACGCGCGCGGTGTAGTCAACCGATGCAGCCTGGAACTCTCGGCGCAGGATGTCCATCATTTCCAAGCGAACGGCGGTCGTGTATCGATCACGCGGTAGGTAGACCATGCATGACACTGAACGTCCGTACTGATCGCGACGAAGGAACAACCGCACCTGACGACGATCTTGCATATGCAAAATCCCTAGAGCGGTTGCTTTGAGTTCCTCATCGGAAATATCAAACAGCTCGTCGCGGGGATACGTTTCGAGAACCTGAAGCAGATCCTTGTACGAGTGGCTGTCAAAGCGAAGCTCAGACTCATCCAGCAGGCGTTGCACCTTGCTGCGAACCAGCGGGATCTCCTCAACAGACTGTGTGTAAGCCGAGGAGGTGTACAGCCCGAGGAACCTACGCTCCCCGACGACCACTCCAGCGTCATCAAACATCTTGACGCCGACATAATCCAGATACGTGGTGCGGTGAACGGTCGAACGACTATTGGCTTTAGTCAGAACGAGCACATGTGGTTGACGAGCTAACCGCTGGATTTCTGGAGTGAGCGGAGTCTGCGCGCGCTCGGCCGGACGATCGGATCGCATGATGCCCAAGCCAGTTCCGGGCACAGCGTCCAGGTACTCCCCCGATTCGCTCAGCAAATATTCTCGGTAGCCCAGGAAGGTGAAGTTATCCCTTAAGAGCCACCAGATGAACTCAATCGACTCTTCAACCTCACGGGGATCGACGGTTGACGGTCGACGCGTATCGATGTCATCCGCGGCCAACTGCGCCGCAGCTGACATCTTCGGCCAATCCTCAACTGCTTCACGCACTGCGCGCAGAACCGACTGGATGTCTTTTTCGATCTGAGCTAACTCGACGGGATTGGTCTCGCGCTCGATTTCAATATGCATCCACGACTCGACGATCGCATCAGCCGGCAGATCGTCACTCTCGGCATCGATCGTGGTCATCAACGTGCCCGTAAAGTCGCGCACCACCGCGATCTGTGGGTGAACCACAAGGTGAACCGGTCGGTCCATCATCGTGAGCGCGCCCGTTACCGAATCGACGAGGAATGGCATGTCGTCGGTTACAACTTCGATGACGGTGTGGTCGCTGGCCCACCCTTGCCTTTCTACAGTGGGAGTAAACGCTCGCACCACCGATGTGCCTTGGCGACGGATGCGCGCGGCATCGTAATGCGAGGAAACGGCACCGACAATGTCCTCAGCCGTACGACCCAAGACATCGTCCGGTGACACGTGCCGGTAGTACTCGTGGACAAACTCTTCACGGGCGGGCTCGGCATCAACGTCCAGCGCACTTATCGCGTGATCAAGATGCTCATCTTTGGCTTCATCTAGGCGCCGCGCCGAATCAACAGCATCGACGACGACATCATCGGGATCGGTCGTCGGTGCAGAACCCGCCGACACACTCGCCGTGGCAGACAGCGGATCGCTCGTTGAACTATCGACAGAATCGGGATCGTCGTACACGACTTTTCGCCTTTACTCGCCAATGCCACACGCCGTTGTGTGATAGGTACACATTAACCTGCGTAGGTGGCGTCGACCGACACATGTGGGTTCAATGAGGCATTCTTAGTACTTCATGAACGAGTCATCGGAGGATTCACGTGTCAACCAATCTGTCGTCCAGCCTGTCGCTTCCGGCTGACCCCCAGACGGCATTTGAGATGGTGACGAACCGCATCTACCTGCAGCAAGTAGCCGAAGCAACGGGTGGCACAGATATTGAGATCACCGTAACCCCGACGATCGACGGCGGCGCAACCATTGTTTCGCGGCGCGCTCTTCCGGCCGATTTACCGTCCTACGCCAAGGCCCTCGTTGGGGACTTTCTTAAGCTCACCGAGACGCGAACCTTTGGACCGGCCAGCGAGGATGGCACCCGCCGCGGAACTGTTTCGGTAACGATCGACGGCGCCCCGGTGTCGATCGAAGGTCCGCTCAAACTCGAGCCCACACCTGACGGCTCTATCGTCATGGTCAAAGCCGACGTCAAGGCATCCGTTCCTTTTGTCGGTGGCAAACTCGAGAAGTTCGCGGCCGACAACATCCAGGATTTCCTGCGGATCGAAGAAAAGGTTGCCAAGAAGTTCCTCGCGCAGCCGTAGAACCGCCTGCGGTTAGGGTCGCGGAGCGGTATCCGCAGGCCCGTAACCCCAACCGACGTATCCGGATGGATCCGTGACCTTGGGCGAGATAAAATTCTCTTTGATCGACCTCGTTGAGGTCCACCTCATGAGGTTTTGAGCGGCACCGGCCTTGTCGTTTGTACCTGAGGCTCGACCACCCCCGAATGGCTGCTGGCCCACCACAGCACCGGTCGGTTTATCGTTGATGTAAAAGTTGCCCGCCGCAAATCGCAATGAATGAGTGGCCGCTGCAACTGCCGCTCGATCCTGCGCAATGATCGCTCCGGTCAGTGCGTACGGTGCAACCGACTCCATCTGGCGCACAACGGCATCGAAATCCTCATCGTCGTATACATAGACGGCTAGGAATGGTCCGAAGTATTCCGTTGTGAAGTACTCGGCCGTTGGGTCGGTGCATTCGACGACGGTCGGACGAATGAACCATCCCTCGCGATCGTCGTACGTTCCCCCAGCGATGATCGTCGCCTTCGGATCTGCTTCGGCTCGATCAATGGCACCCCGGACCCTGTCGAAGGCTCGTTGATCGATGACTGCAGACATGAAGTTGTCGAAGTCGAGGACCGAACCTTGGCTCAAGGCGTTCACCGATTCGATGAGGTCGGGCTTCAACCTCGCCCATATCGATCGTGGGATATAGGCGCGCGACGCCGCCGAACATTTCTGCCCTTGGAACTCAAACGCACCGCGGATCAGCGCCGTCTTAAGGACATCATGATCTGCCGACGGATGAGCAACAACGAAGTCCTTACCACCGGTCTCCCCAACGATGCGGGGGTACGAACGGTAGTTCGCGATGTTCGAACCGACGGCCGACCACAGGTGCTGGAACACCGGAGTGGATCCAGTGAAGTGAATTCCAGCGAGATCTGGCGATGAGAGCAGAACATCACTTACGTCAGCCCCATGACCCGTCACCATATTGATCACACCCGGCGGCAGGCCGGCTTCCTCAAGCAGGCGCATCAACAAATGCGCGGCAAACTGCTGCGTGTGCGCCGGCTTCCACACAACGACGTTGCCCATCAGCGCAGGAGCAGTTGGAAGATTTCCGGCAATCGCTGTGAAGTTAAAAGGAGTGATGGCGTAGACCACACCTTCGAGCGGTCGATGATCTGAGCGATTCCACACAGTTGCAGATGAGATCGGCTGCTCAGACAAGATCCGATAACCGAAGGCAACGTTGAAACGCCAAAAGTCGATCAACTCACAGGCTGCGTCGATCTCGGCCTGATACGCCGTCTTCGATTGACCCAACATCGTGGCCGCGTTCAACGTATCGCGCCACGGACCCGCCAACAGGTCGGCGGCTTTAAGAAAAATGGCGGCACGGTCGTCGTAACTCAAATCACGCCATGCCGGCGCTGCGGATCGGGCAGCGTCGAGAGCAGCCTGCGCATCCACCTGTGTGGCGCCCTGACCCCGACCAAGTATGCGCGCATGCTCATGTGGTGACACCGCAGCAAACTCTGGACCTAAGCCTTGACGTTGGACGCCACCAATCGTGCAGGTGAGATCGAGATTGGCATCCTTCAATGACTCGAGCGCACCTTGGAGCCGCGTGCGTTCTACGGTGCCCGGTCCGTACGAACGAATCGGCTCATTCACCGGCAAGGGTGGAAGGGTTACCGCGTCCATGTCATTCTCCTTATGCGTCAACGTTCACTCGCGCTCTGGCAAGAGTTGTGTCCCACGAATACTCCTCGATGTGCGAGTCATTCGCGAGTCAGACAAGCAGATCCGGGATTTCTTGCGTGGCAAACCACAGCAGTTCGTGATCGTCCAGGTCGTAGATCGAATCAGTCCCAGCGGAATCTACGCCTGTGGTGCTTGTCGAACCAGGTGAGCTACCAAGCCCTGTAACCGCCGCAGCAACTGCAGCCTGCGCACCAACCTCATCGATGTGAACCGATGAGCATTGGCGTAGCGAGATCTCCGTCGACACCTCAACGGCTGTAGCAACACCACGTCGTCTGTGCACGTATTGGTCATCGACATCTGCAGAGATAACCACGCGACGCGGCTCACCGACAGTGGACGCAATCAGCTGCAACGATTCATTCGCCGCCGCCATGAGCGCCTGATACTCACGCTCTTCATCGTCAATCTCCGCGGTCGCTGCCAAGAAGTCTGCGGTGATCGCATGCGCCGCAAGTGGCGATGGAGCTAACCGGGAATTCGCATGGAGTCCGCGCAATTCATTCATGGTCACGGGTAGGTAAATGCGCACATCACCAGCATGCCCTACTGCACGACCGAACTCGGCCTACGGCTCGGGTGACGATCCGCGAATCACCGGGTTTGTTCGCAACTCATTGCTGCCGCGGGGCACAAGCCCACGTGATGCTGCTGATGTGACCTGCTTGGGCCGGACTGGGACGACAGGCGCGACCGGGGCGACAGGTACTAGATCTCGCAGCTCAACGTCAGCAGCTGCCAATGCAACCAGATCGCGATCCTGAACAGGCGCGGAGGCCTTGTCTTTGCTCTTGTCCTTGTTCTTCTTGTCTTTAACCTTGTGCTCGTCCGAGGATTTAGCCTTCGAACTCTTCTTATCTTTCTTCTTCTTCGATTTATCGGCCACGGCACTCACCTCGTCGACTGGACTGGATGCATCGGCTGGACTGACGGTGTCAACGGGGTCAATGGGGTCAACTGGGTCAACTGGGTCAACTGGGTCAACTGGGTCATGGGAGCCATCTGATAGATCGAGAATCCCATCATCGACTGGCTGTGTTGAAGCAGGCGGCAACGGATCAATAGGGCGCGGCGTTGCACCAAGTGCGGTGCGAATCTCATCAGGCACCGTGTCGAGCAGTTCATCGATTGCCGTATTGATGCACTGCGCCAAGACGTCCACATCAGCCATCGCATCGCGATCGGCGTTAAGTCCGAAGAACATCCCACCGTTGTAGGACGTCACACCGATGGACAGGGCTTGTCCCTTCGCCAGCGGCACCACCGGATGCGCGCCAAGCATCAAGGCACCATCTGCGTAGAGGGGAAGCTGCGGCCCAGGTACGTTCGTGACGACGAGGTTGAACATGCGCCGCGAGAGATCGCTGGCTGCGCGTGCACCGAGTGAATGCAAGGTAGGAGGAGCGAAACCCGCTACCCCAACGAGGGCCTGGGCACCCACCATTTGACCAGTGGACTTGAGTTGATCCATCTCGAAACTCACCCGGTGCAGGCGCAC
Source organism: Actinomycetota bacterium (assembly GCA_947455705.1). Classification (GTDB taxonomy): domain Bacteria; phylum Actinomycetota; class Actinomycetes; order S36-B12; family CAIYMF01; genus Longivirga. Next base: position 6,450 of record CANGPO010000039.1, read on the forward strand.
CACCGCTCGAGGCTCACCCACCGGAAGATCAACGAGGAACGCGGCAATGAAGTTGCCTGACCCTTCGGCACCGTCGCGCACGCTCGTCGGTACAAGTGCGCGTACCTGAGTCATGGACGTGACGGACTCACCGCGAGTTTGCATCCACTCACGCAACGCACCCGCAACGACAGTTAGGACGACATCATTGATCGTGCCGCCATGCGCCTTACGGATTGCCTTGAGATCAGTGAGTCGCGCTTCGGTCATTCCGTATCGGCGAGCTTCACCGATGGAACGATTAAGTGGATTGTGTGCCGGGGGACGCGCCATCGTCAGTGCGGCCGCAGCCAAACCTGCGGCACGCCGGCCGAAGCGTTCAGCCGTTTCGCGCATGTCGTCGGCACCGGACCGAACTGCATCGAAGGCAGCGGCCGGGCTGCGCACCATCTCAGCGAGCGCATCGCTCACCAGGTCCGCATCACTTGGCTCGGGACGTGGATCCCACGGCTCAACGTCAACCGCACGTGGTTCAGGGGTCAGGTCCAAGATCACCTGACCGATGTCGAGAGCCCCTGCACCGTCGACCATGGCGTGGTGAGTCTTGGACAAAATCGCAAAGCGTCCACCGGATAGCCCTTCAACCAGATACATCTCCCAGAGCGGGCGATTGCGATCCAGAGGTCGAGACATGATGCGCGCGACGAGTTCTTTGAGTTGCTCATCGGATCCCGGCTTGGGGAGTGCCGACCGACGCACATGGAAGTGCACGTCAAAATCTTCGTCGTCGACCCAAACCGGATTTGCGATGCGACCCGGAACCCATTTGACCTTCTGTCGGTAACGAGGAACGAGCCCGATCCGCGTTTCAATAAGGTGGGTGAGTCGATCGAGATCAAAGCCCTTTTCGGGGGCTTGAAACACCACTACTCCGCCAACATGCATGGGAGTGGTGGGCTCTTCTAGGTACAGGAACGAAACGTCCAGCGAACTTAATCGATCCGCCATAAACGTCATCACCTCCACCCGGGCGGCCACGACGACGTTCCACCGTGGCGTACTGACTCCCCATCGTGTCACGACGATGACGTTTGCGTCATCTTGACGAAGATCAACTACGAGAGATCGACGTCGAAAAGTACTTGTAATTCGGCCAAAGTGGTGTCGTATCCGACATGGTGAACGCCCACCATTCCGATGTTCACGGCGGCCGCCACGTTATGGGGCAGGTCGTCGACGAACGCGCATTCGGCCGCCGATAACCCAATGAGTTCGAGGGTGTGTGTGTAGATCTGCGGCTCAGGCTTGCGCATACCCACCTCACCGGAGATGACGACGACGTCGAACATGTCGTCCCATCCATCGCGCGGATAGTCATTTCCCCACGAATTAGACAGCAGGGCTGTGCGGATTCCGCGCTCACGAGCACGACGTACGAGGGCGTTCATATCGTGTGCATGCTCAAAATGTTCAAACATGCGAGTCAAGAGTCCATCGGCCCGATACTCGCGCCCCGATCGACGCGTCATCTCCCCGGCCAGCAACTCTTCGAAATCCGGTAGCGCCATCTCACCGCGTTCAAGTGCATGGATGGGGTTGAGCAGCGCTTCTTGACCAACAGGTTCACCAAACCAGTCACGCATCGCGTTGGAATAGGTGTCGAGATCAATGCCATCACGTTGGGCCCACGACTCGACGACCCCGCGCATGGGGCCAGTGAGCACGCCACCCCAATCGACGACCAATCCCTTTAGCACGTTGTCAGGCACTAGAAACCTCTCGGGCTCGTCGAAGTAATGCCGGAACTCCCTGGTCAAGCTTGGCAAAGAACGGATCAGTGGCCGTTCCGGCGAGGAACCGGTAGTAACTTGCCTCAAGCAGAATCGCTAGTTTCCATATCGCCAACGTGACAAACCAGCGAGTGTCGCCGGCCTCGCGACCGCTGGCCCGCTCCCACCCGTTCACCATCTCATCACGCGATGGGAAACCCGCGGCCTGGGTGACGAGTTCAGCCAGCGGCACGTCCTCACCAGGTTCCGGCCAAAACGACAGTAGGTAGCCCAGATCGGCGCGCGGATCACCAACGGTGGCCATCTCCCAGTCGATGACCGCACTAATGCCAGTGCTTTGACTCCCCGTTGGCGGCATCACAATCACGTTGTCCAACTTGTAATCACCATGCACCAGTGCAGGCTCGACAGGTTCTGGCATGTGCGCGATCAACCAGTCGCGCACCGCATCGTAATCAGGCAACTCACGGGCTTGGCCACCCGCAACGGCAACCGCCCGTTGAACACCCTCGCGCTGTCCCACCCAGCGTCGAACCTGCCGCTCTAGGTAACCAGAGGGTCGGCCAATACCGGCGTCGACTAACGGCTGCCAGGGCACAGAGTGAATACGGGCTAAGACGTTGACTACGTCAAATCCCAAGGCTCGTCGTTGGTCTACCGCATCGGGGCCGGTGAGGAAATCTGGCATCGACTCCCTGATCACGACGCCGGGCGCGCGATGCATGACGTAGAACGGAGCACCGATGACCGCCTCGTCGATGCAGGTGCCCAGCACCTCAGGAACCGGCACGTGTGCTGCCACCAATCCCATGATGTTCGCCTCACGAACGACGTCATGCGCAGTTGGGAGAAGGGGCCCCCGCGGTGGGCGTCGCAGAACAGCAGCCTGTGAACCCCGCTCCACTAGGAACGTCAGATTGCTATGTCCCTCGCCAAGCGGACTCACCGTCAGCGGCTGCGCACCGGGCAGAATTCCGCGTTCAGTTAGCCACGGTTCGAGCTTGGCTAGCGACACTAGATCCTCAGATACGCGCACGACTCGACCCTAGCGCTACCCATCTTGACCCGCGACGTGATGGGATCGCCTTATGGACCTCACCCCGTCGCCACGCGCCGTCGAACTAACTGCGAATTTGCGCGAGTTCATGGCCGATTACGTCATACCCGCCGAATCGATCTACGCCGCGCAGCGCCGTGACTTAATCAGTGCCGGGCGCACCCATGAGTTGCCCGCGGTGGTTGAAGAACTCAAGACCACGGCCCGAGCACGCGGATTGTGGAATCTGTTTTTGCCTGATGAGTCCGGACTGTCTGTCCTTGACTACGCTGGCTTGGCCGAAATCACCGGCTGGTCACTCGACATCGCACCTGAGGCGCTGAACTGTTCAGCTCCCGACACCGGCAACATGGAAGTCCTTCACATGTTCGGCACGTCCGAGCAAAAGCACCAGTGGCTCGAGCCGTTACTTGACGGTCGGATTCGCTCTGGCTTTTCAATGACCGAACCGGCGGTGGCAAGTAGCGATGCCATGAACATTCAAATGTCGATCGTTCGCGATGGTGATGAGTACGTCATCAACGGACGAAAGTGGTGGACGACCGGTGCCCTCGACCCACGCTGCGCGATTCTGATCGTGATGGGCAAGACAGACCCCACTGCAGACAAGTACCGCCAGCAGTCGATGATTCTGGTCCCCATGAATACCCCCGGCGTCACCGTCGTGCGCGATCTGACCGTGTTCGGAAATCACGATCAGCACGGACATGGTGAGATCGACTTCGCCAACGTGCGGGTGCCGGTGAGCAATCTGATCGCGGGCGAAGGCGACGGTTTCATGATTGCGCAGGCACGACTTGGCCCCGGCCGAGTACATCACTGCATGCGCGCACTCGGCATGGCAGAACGAGCACTGGATCTCACCTGTTCACGGGCGTGGGCACGATCAACCTTTGGCAAGCATCTTGCCGAACACGGTGCGCTACAAACCAATATCGCCGAGGCTCGGTTGGCGATCGATCAGGCACGCCTACTCGTCCTGCAAGCAGCCTGGTTGATCGACAACAAGGGCATGGCGGATCCGCAGACACGCCAGCAAGTAAGCGCCATCAAAGTCATTGCACCCCGCGTTGCTTGTTCGGTGATTGACATGGCGATTCAGGCTCATGGCGCTGCGGGCGTAAGCCCCGACACTCCCCTGGCAGCGATGTACGCCCACGCGCGAACTCTTCGCATCGTTGACGGTCCAGACGACGTCCACATTCGAACGATCGCACGAGGTGTGCTTACTCCGTACCGACCGTCGTGATCTCGCTTCCGTCACGCCGATAGTGAGCCAGTAACCTCGCCTGCCATCAAGGAGTGAGCCAACGACGCAATAGCGTGCCGGGCTGTGGAATCGACTCTGCCTTCCGAAAGCGTGCATCCCTCCCGCAGCGCAGTATCGAATGCGGCGGCATCGTCGGGGATACACCACAGGTGGTCAACCTTTGCGTGCCGATGTAGTACATCGGCAACCGCATCATTCGGTTTACGCCCCAGCATCGCCTCACGCACCCGGTTGGCCACAACATACCGTCGGCCGCTGAGTTCTAATGCATCAAGTTCAGATAAGCCATTGACGAGTCGCACCAGGCCAATCGGATCCGCCAACCCGGTGACGACGATGTCGGTTGCTTGCTCCAACGCGACGAAGGTTGCCGCATTACGTCGAGGGGCGGCGGTGTCAAAGACCAGTTCTTCGTCAGATTCAAGGGAAAACCCGCAGTCGATCACAACAACGTCCGCCATCGAACGGGCCTGATCGATCACGGCGTGCATCGCCGATCTGCGCGCTTCCGTCCAGCGTCCCGAACGCCCAATTCCCGTAAGCACCCGCAAGCGTTCATGTAGTGGCTTGAGGATGCTTTGAAAACTGCGTTCATCAAGTGAGCCGGACAGTGCTCGGCGACAGGCGGAGGCCAGCCCCGCACCATCCTCTGCCAGACCAAGCGCAAGCGCGATGGACGGCGCCCACGTATCGGCATCGATGAGAATCGTGTTGTGTCCAGCCCGCGACACTTCATCGGCCAGTCCGATGGCAATGGATGTGCGTCCGGGGGATCCTGCGGGCCCCCATACAGCCAGTACGGGTGCGCTGGTCGCTGGCTCAGATCGCGTGCGCGACCTCGACGTTGATGGCCGTTCAGACGAAGCGGTGGTGATTGACGTGAGCTGATTCACTGCGGCAATCGTCGCGCTCACACTTGCACCGAGATCTCGATCATCGATCGTGAGCACATCGTCAATCCCCCACAGCCTCATACGTTCTACCGCACCATCGTCACCTCGACTCGTCACCGCTACGACCGCGACCCCGCATTCGATGACACGCGAGATCACCTCGCTGTCGAGACGTGGAGCATCGGCCCCCACGATCGCCACCGCCGCGACTCCCGTCGCACTGGCGGCAAGGAGATCAGCCGTATCGACACACCGCCGTGCTACCTCGACGCGGCTTGCAGGATGTGCCAGCCCCGCTACGAATGCACCTTCCCATGAGGTCGCACCAAGGAGTACCACCACCGGAACGCTCATGAGCCCTCACCAAATCGGACGACATCAACCTGTCCGCCGCGGGCAGCCTCGACGGCCTTAGCCGCATCGGCGGTAGACACATCCACGACAACCCCGACTTGGCCAGATCCCGTCCCATCGGTGGCCCCCGGATCAGCTACCAGCGCACCGGTAAGCATCAACACCGGCTGGGTTGGGCCGCCCGCTGCATCGCTCGGCGTGACGTACACATCGACGCGCTCACCCCGAGCCAATCCCGGTGGTGCATGAAGTGGGTCCACAGCGATCGTGACCAATCGACGTTTGATCGGTGCAGCATCAGCAACGGCACTCGCCCCAATGAGCTCACCGGCGCCGATAGGCCGACGTAAGACCTTGCCGATCAACGAGGTCGAGGAGTCAACATATGACGACTCATCATCAACCCCCACCGAGACGGCGCGCAGATCCTGCGAGCGCAGAGTCGTACCCGCCGCTAAGTCCGATTGTGCCGTCCAGAGTTGAACGCGAGTGTCAGATGATGCGATCACTTTGGCGCCGACGAGCATCGACCCGAGGACCAGGGCGAGGCCGAGATACAGGCGAACATCCTTGCGATGTCCGGAAAAGCGGCGCGGGCTACGCGCAGAGACGGCCGCCGAGGGGGCCGGCGGGGCTTTACGAAGGGTAAGCGTTGGAGTCATGATCAAAGCCTCACCCGAATATCTGTCCACATGCGCGTCATGGTTCGTCCGTGTGGGTGTCGCAGATGCGAAGATGACCCTGTGAGTTCACGTTTTCTGACGCTGGCCGATGTGGCTGAGACGTTAAACATCTCCGCATCGCAGACCTATGCACTTGTCCGCAGCGGTGAGTTACCGGCGATTAAGATCGGCGGACGCGGGCAATGGCGAGTTGAAGCCAGTGAACTCGAGGCCTATATCGCCCGGATGTACACCGAGACGGCCGCGTTCGTGAAAGATCATCCGTTCAGTCGTGACGATCTCACTGAGTCCGCCTCAATCGATTAATCCCGAACGCGAGTAATCACGTGGATGGCCGAATAAGCGATTGCGTACATCTGCGAGGTCGGTGTCGTCAGGTCAACGTGATCTGAATAGGCCGCGTTCATTGCACCTGCAATCAGCGATCCATCTCGTACGTGTAGTTGCACAACTGCGCGGTCGCGCGCCCATTCACGACATACCGATGCAATCGTGCGAGTTCGAAGCAGCCCTGACGGCCGAGCACCTGGTTGCAGCTGACGTACCCACATGACGGCGTCTTTCAGGACAAGTGCGTGAGTAACCGGTGCCGATGCAGTTTCGATCAACAACCAATCCTGCGCCCCGTCACGGATCACACCTGATACTCGCCGTCCCGACGCCAGGTGAAGCTCAACCGAGCCACGGGTTGCCAGGGCGCGATCAAATAATCCGACTGCGGCGCGCTCGATGCGGATCCGCTCGGCAACTTCGACATCTCGGTCTACGTCGACCTCAGCATGAGCCAGCGCATGCAGATCAGCTTCAAGTGCACCGATCCAGGCGTTATCCGATTCCACCCCACACCTCCCTGACGTAAATCCTGCCTAGCGATCTCCCGGGGCGCCTGACGTTATCCCCAGTTTGGAGTAGTGGGGATTGACCTGATGCCAAATACAGGTTGTTATATGCAAACTAACGCAAACGAAGGTAAATAGCACCGAAATCCCCCACGCGAACCAGGACGGTGAACTGATGAACGCTCGACTTGCTCTCATAACAACGCGACCGGGCCCGGCTATCTCTCGCCCGGTACACCCTTCGGCCTCGGACTATCCGGTCCAAGGGACCTTGGCATTGGATTGGTCACCGTCACTTCCAACCTCACCTGAACTCACGTCCGTCGACAGTCCAGGCGCGCGACTACCTATCTGCGATCTCAACACAGATCCGGCCGTCGCCGTCATCGCTACCCCACGCGCAGAACTTCCCGAACCCAGCCGCTGGACGGCACAACTCGTCCAGGCAGTCGTCGAGGTGCTCGGACATGAGCGACCACGCCAACAACTGGTTCGATGGCTTAGCCCGTCCCTCTATGCAGACATCAGTGCCGCCGTACTCGCCGGCGCACACCCCAAGCGGCCAGGCCAGACTCCTCGAGCGCGTCGATCCGTGAGCAGTGTCCACATCTTCGAGCCTGCTGACGGAATCATTGAAGCCAATGCCGTGATTGTGGGTGGCTCGCGCGCCCGAGCGGTGGCGTTGCGACTTGAGGGCTGGGACGGGCGGTGGAGGTGCACGCGGCTGGCCATCTTGTGACCCACGCGGGCGTGCGCACCCGGCAAACAACAGCGGCGGTATGAGATCAGAAGATCTGCATACCGCCGCGTGATGTTTACTAGCGCTTCTTGTCGTCCCGCTTACGCATAGCGCGCTCGGCGCGACGGCGTTCGGCGCGACTGGCATCCGGGCCAATCTCAGGAATCTCGTCAAACTCTTCTTCCGAGCGCACGATTCCAGCTTCACCGTCGATCGACGGTGCACTGTATTCGAGCTTCGTTGGACGAGCAGGGCCCAGGCCCTTAGCGGTGATGTTCGGTGCAGAATCAGCTTCGATGGCAACGGTTTGTTCGGAGCCCGATTCGAGTTCATCGATGTCGCCATCTGCCCGAACGATTTCACCGTCGATCGGCTGGTTCTGATCCACATGAACATCCACGTGGAAGAGGTAACCGACCGACTCTTCCTTGATTCCGTCCATCATCGCGTTGAAGAGTTCATAACCTTCACGCTGATACTCAACAAGGGGATCCTTCTGTGAGTACGCACGAAGGCCAATGCCCTCTTGCAGATAGTCCATCTCATAGAGGTGCTCACGCCATTTGCGATCCAGCACCGACAACACGACCCGGCGCTCGAGTTCGCGCATGACATCTTCACCAAGGACTTGCTCACGCTGGTCGTAGGCACTTTGTGCATCGGCTTGTAATTCAGCCACGAGGAAGGGTTGAGAAAGCCCCGCCTTGCCGCCACCAGAGGCAGCGGCAACCTGCTCGACACTCACACCTACCGGGTACAACGTGTTGAGCGCTGTCCACAGTCGATCGTAATCCCAATCCTCTGGGTAGCCCTCGCTCGTCTCGGCCACGACATAGCCATCAACCGTATCGTCGAGGAACTCACGAATTTGCTCGTGCAGATCTTCACCCTCAAGGACGCGACGTCGCTCGTCGTAGATGACCACTCGCTGGCGGTTCATCACCTCGTCGTACTTGAGAACGTTCTTGCGAATTTCAAAGTTCTGTCCTTCGACCTGCGTCTGCGCAGACAGGATGGCCTTACTCACCATCTTCGCCTCGATCGGCACATCGTCTGGAACATTGAAGCGACGCAGGAACGAATCGACGATATCGGCCTTGAACAGCCGCATCAGTTCGTCCTCGAGCGACAGGTAGAAGCGCGTCTCGCCCGGATCGCCCTGACGACCGGAACGACCACGCAACTGGTTGTCGATACGTCGAGATTCGTGCCGTTCAGTGCCAAGGACGTAGAGGCCACCAAGTCCGACAACCTCGTCATGCTCTGCGGCTACGGCCTTCTTAGCGCGCTCAAGGGCTAGTGGCCATTCCTTCTCGTACTCTTCGGGAGTATCGACAGGGCTGAGTTCACGTTGAGCAAGTTCCGCAGCGGCCATGTATTCAGAGTTGCCACCGAGCATGATGTCGGTACCGCGGCCAGCCATGTTCGTGGCAACGGTTACAGCACCCTTTCGACCTGCCTGCGCGACGATCGCAGCCTCTCGCTCATGGAATTTCGCGTTCAAGACCTCATGGGGAATCCCACGCTTACGCAACAGGTTCGACAAGTGCTCAGACTTCTCAACACTCGTTGTCCCGACCAGAACCGGCTGGCCCTTGGCGTAACGCTCGGCCAGATCATCAATGACAGCGTTGTACTTGGCAGCCTCGGTTCGGTAAACGAGATCTGGCTCGTCGAGTCGCTGCACAGCGCGGTTCGTCGGGATCGGGATAACTCCGAGCTTGTAGATCTGGTCGAACTCGGCTGCCTCGGTCATGGCAGTACCGGTCATACCTGAAAGCTTGGAGTACAGACGGAAGTAGTTCTGCAAGGTGATGGTGGCAAGAGTCTGATTCTCCTGCTTGATCTCAACACCTTCTTTGGCCTCGATGGCCTGGTGCATACCTTCGTTGTAACGACGCCCCGCAAGAATGCGGCCGGTGTGCTCATCAACAATGAGCACCTCGCCGTTCATAACGACGTAATCCTTATCGCGCTTGAAGAGCTCTTTAGCTTTCAAGGCGTTATTGAGGTAACCAACCAGTGGCGTGTTGACCGATTCGTAGAGGTTGTCGATACCCAGCCAGTCTTCAACCTTCGCGACACCGGACTCGAGAATTCCAACTGTGCGCTTTTTCTCGTCCGCCTCGTAATCGCCGGGGATCCCCTTGTCCTCATCGCCACGTGTGAGCCGCGGAACTAGCCGAGCAAACTCGTTGTACCACTTCTGGGGAGCATCAGCCGGGCCGCTAATGATCAGCGGGGTACGAGCCTCATCGATCAGGATCGAGTCGGTCTCATCGACGACGGCGAAGTTGTGACCACGTTGGACGCGTTCTTCAATCGACCACGCCATATTGTCGCGCAGGTAGTCGAAACCAAACTCATTGTTGGTGCCGTAGGTGATGTCAGCTTCATATGCGATGCGTCGCTCGGCTGGATCCATATTGGCCAGAATTACGCCAACAGAAAGGCCGAGGAATCGGTGTACTCGACCCATCCATTCGGAGTCGCGCTCGGCCAAGTAGTCGTTGACGGTAACGACGTGTACGCCATCACCGGACAGTGCGTTGAGGTACGCCGGCAGGGTCGAGACGAGTGTCTTACCTTCACCGGTCTTCATCTCAGCGATGTTGCCAAGATGCAGGGCCGCACCACCCATGATCTGAACGTCGTAGTGACGCTGACCCAAAGTGCGCTTGGCAGCCTCGCGCACGGTCGCGAACGCTTCAGGTAGCAGAGCGTCGAGTGATTCACCCTCGGCATAGCGTGCCTGATACTCGGCCGTCTTGGCTCGGAGCTCGTCATCTGTGAGGCTCACGAAGTCTTCTTCGAGGGCGTTTACCTGTCGCGAGATCGCCTCAAGCTTCTTGAGGATGCGACCCTCTCCAGCGCGAAGGATCTTGTCGAGAATCGACACTTGTTACGTCCTTGTCAGCCCAGTCAAGAGTCCGCCGCCGTATTACGGGCGCGACCCAGCGCACGGATTCACCGTCACCAGTACCGATGGTAACAATCAGGTCACGCATAGGCGTAGTCGGAGGTTCTGCTATGGGCGATAACAGCCGTCTGGCCGGCCAGGAAACTGAGTCGACATGATCTCGCCGGTGCGCTGGAATGGTCCGATGGACACTGCCCCCACGAGCCGACTGCCACGTCGACCGACACTCAGCGACGGAGTTGTCCTACTGCGCGAGCCTCGTGAGACCGATGTTCCGGCGATCACGGCGGGTGCCGGTGAGCCATCGGTGGCGGCCTACACAACTGTTCCGTCGCCGTACGCAGAGTCCGACGCGGTGTGGTTCGTCGATCACGTCGGCGAATCCTGGGCGCAGAGCAAGGCCGCCCATTTTGCGGTATGCGATGCCAGCGCTCCGGATCAACTCCTCGGCATGATCGGCCTGCATAACATTGACCTCGACGGCGACCCCGGCGGCACGGCTGAAATTGGCTACTGGCTTAGCTCCGCCGCACGCGGTAGGGGCCTGATGCGCCGCGCAGTTCGCATCCTGAGCGGATGGGGCATTGATGAGTTGGGTCTCGCCCGCATCGATTGGGTTGCTGCGGTCGGCAATACGCCCTCACGGAACGTCGTCCAGCAGTGCGGCTATCAGTTCGAAGGCACCGTCCGGCTCGGGATGCTGCAGCGTGGGCAGCGTGTTGATGCCTGGGTTGGCGGCCTCATCGCCAGTGAACTTATCCGCTAGCGGTCTATCACCGGTTCAGCCCCTACCTCGACGTGAGCGCATCGGCTAATGCCACACGAGCCTCGGTGGGGAACACGCGATCCACCACCACGTTGTCGCAGCCGACCCATGCAGCCGCCTCACGCAGTGCTGTTGCCGTTCCACGGATGCTCGTGGCTGGACTGGCACCGCGCGTACCCGGCTCGAAGGTGACCTGGCGTACATGAAGGGTGTCTTTAACGCGTTTCGGATCCACCCGGGCTACGAGTTTTCCGCCGTGGAGCACAGGCATGGTGAAGTAACCATGGACACGTTTATGGGCCGGCACATACGCCTCGAGTTGATAGTCGAAATCGAAGAGCCGTGACGTGCGGCCGCGGTGCCAGACAAGTGAATCAAAGGGCGACAGCAGCGTCGTCCTCGATGACCCACGAGTGGAACCAGTCCTCAATCGCTGCGCATCGGCATAGGCCAGCCCCGACCAACCCTGTACCTGCGCTGGAACGATGGCACCTTGCTCAACGAGCACCGCAATCTGCTCATGAATCATGTCGCGTGAGTGATGTTTGGTGGCCAAGCGATGTACATCAAGGATGTCTGCCAACGTGCCCACGCCGAGAATGCGCACTGAGCGGTGGAGTAGCTCACGAATACATTCACTATCGGGTGGACCAAAGACCCCATCTTCGTCGACCCAGGTCGGCTTTGCTGTGCGGTATTGATCCGGAACAGCCCGGTCAGCTAGGTCATAGACCCGTCGCCAACCCACGCGGCGAACGCAGACAACCTCCCCGATATCTAGCAGCCACTCAACGGCGATCTTGGTGTCAGACCAGTCCCACCACTCACCGCCCTTCTTCGCCCCGCCCAAGTCGGTGCTGGTTTGCGGACCCTGCACCTGCAGTTGTCGGCGCACTCCGTCCAAGGCGTTATGCGGCACGTCATGCCAACGAATGCCGCGACGGTGAAAAGCGCGTCGACGCATCGCGAACAGCGGCCACATGTCGATCGGCAAAATACAAGCCGCATGGGACCAGTACTCAAACGCCTGAGCTTCAGACGGATGTTCGTTACCCGAGCCTGCGCCCCAGTAAGCCGCCTCCACTGCATCGCGACCCACCGCACCGAGACGTGCGTACGGGATCAATTCATGGCTGCGCGCCAACACACTAATCGTGTCGAGCTGAACGGCACCGAGCTGTTCGAGTACGTCGCTCACCGCTTGCGTTCGTCGTGATAGTGACGAACGGGCGTTTATCGACGGACCACCCTTATCAAGTTTCTGGGCAGCGATCGCCAGCGCGCGTGCGTCGGCACTAGTCAACTCCACAGGATTGCCAGGGGCCGACACTGAAACAGCTTTAACCATCAGCTATCCCACCTGCAGTAGTCCGTCATGTACCGCTCGCACAACTGCTTCCATCCTCGAGTGCACCTGCAACTTTTCATGGATTGAACGCACGTGGTTCTTGACCGTGTTCTCGCTGATGTACAGCGAGTGGGCGATTGCTTTGTTGTTCAAGCCCTGAGCAATCAGCCGAAGTACGTCGAGTTCACGTCGTGACAGTGCAGTCGTGCCCTCGTTTATGCCATCCGAACGACGGGTTACAGCGGCGAATTCGTCCAGGAGACGACCCGTGATCACCGGAGAAATCAGGGACGAGCCCGACGCCACCGTACGAATCGCGGCGATCAACTCCTGCTCACTGAGATCTTTGCGCACATAGCCGCGGGCACCAGCTCGCACGGCTCCGGCTAATTCCGCATCATCGTCCTCGCGGACCATAACGATGACGTGAGTTAGGGGCGCCACCCCTTTAATGCGCTCACACATAATGGCACAGCCGTCTGCAACACCACTGTCGAGGAGCACGACATCGACGTGACCGTCGGCAACCTGACGTTCAAGTTCAGCGGTGGAACCACCGCAGGCAACGACCTCGAAATCGGCCACACCCGCGATGGTCTGCTCGACCCCGATCCGAAACAGCGGGGCTCGGTCAGCAACCGCCACACGAACAATCGAGGTGAACTCATTCACGCAGGCATCATGTCATGACGCGATGCCCACGAGGTGAGTTCACCTCGATTGATAGCTGCTTACTAGGAAGCAACATCCGCTTCGTCTGCGACAACCTCAAGACGCAGTAGCCCGTAGTTGTAGCCACGCCGCTTGTAGACGACGGTCGGCTGGTTGGTCTCGGCGTCCAAGAACAGGAAGAAGTCGTGACCGACCAATTCCATGGCATGTAACGCGTCAGCAACCGTCATGGGGGTACTGGGGTGAGTCTTATCGCGAACCAGGATTGGTCCGTCCTCGTACACCACATCGGAATCGTCAAACTCCAGGACCGTCGCCTCAGTGGTGGGCTCAACCACCGCAGGCCCGGCAGCCAAACCATCCAGGGACGGGGCCGCTGCCATTGTGGCCGCCACCTTCCCATGCTTGGCATGCTTGCTGTGCTTGCGATCTGCTGCTCGCCGTAACCGTTCCTCGAGTCGTCCATAGGCTAGGTCGAAAGCCGTGAACTTATCGGGTGCGTTGGCCTCAGCACGAATGACCGGACCTTTGGCGGCGATGGTGAGCTCAACTTCAAAGGCATGATCGGCCTGGCGCGGATTAGCTTCTTTTGAGACCTCTACGTCAATCCGAGTGACGTGTATTCCGAATTTTTCTATTCGTCCGATCTTGTGCAGGACATGCTCTCGAAACTTCTGGGACACCTCGATGTGGCGGCCGTGGATGACAACTTCGGCTGGTGCGTGCATGGTGCTCATGAGCATCACCTTCCTGCATCTAGTTCCGTGTACACGGGCGTCGGACATCGACGCACATGCTTGACACTCCCTCATCCCCCGTACGGTCCTTATCCGTACGGTCTTTCATCGTGTGAAATGCGACGGACATTACTGAAATGCGTGACACCCGATCGGCCGACCTGGTTTTCGACCCCACATTCGCCTGCTGAGGGTCTCGCCGCACCCGGGCGGGTATCACGCGACTACTCCCCTTCTCCCAGATATCCGCGCAGATGTACGCAGAGTTGGGGCAGGACTTACTTCTAAACCGCACCGTGATCGAGCGACAAAGAGTCGCCTTACGTGGACCGCTTTGCCTGCGGCTGGCATCGGCTAGCTCCCGAGCGGCTCCGACGATCGGAACCACCACGGGGGCGCAACCACGGACCCGAGCGGGTGTCACACCCCCAACGTATCCCCGCGACGGCCCGTTTGCTTGTTAGTTGGCCAACCTCGATCACCCGTTTGCTGTTTGTGGTGAGATCGAGCGATGACAGCAGCCCCCGCGACCGGGTAGCCAGCCTCAGACAAAGCGTGTTGAGCCGCCGCCAAGGTGGCGCCGGAAGTTACGACATCGTCCACAATGACGACCTGACCCTCGGCTCGATGTCGTCCATCCACGGCAAAGGCGTTGTGCATATTGGCCTCGCGCTCTTGCCGGCTTAATCCGACGTGATCACGGTGGCCGGACTGCATCAGCAACACTCGGCTAGTTCGAACATCGAATCCAGACCGTCCCATGATCCGTGCAGCGCTACGTGCCAAGTCAGCGATGGGATCGGCATCACGCATGCGAATCGATGATGCCGTCGATGCAATGGGCACCACCACTAGCGGGGACATCGCATCTAGTCCACGCTCATCACGCTCCAGCAGAAGGTGCGCAATCGAGCGGGTGAGCAACCGCGCCAGGACAGTCCTTAAACTCCACTCGCCCCGATCCTTGAACGCGATGATCAGATTGGAAATGGGGGGTTCGTAGTTCAATGCGTACGAGGTCGGACGACCAGCCATGTCGACACATGTAACAGGAGCATCAAGGGCTTTCCGACATTCACCGCACAGCGGCGCAGGATTGACTCGACAGCCGGGACACTGCCCCGAAAGGAACTGACGCCGTAGGAACTCCCGAGTTGGGTTAGCCACACGTCATCGGATCACAGTCGAGAGCGCGTGAGTCTGGCGTTTCTCGGTCGCAGTGCATAGTCGGGCCAGATAGCGACTGTGTGGACGGGACTTAGCCGGGATACGCCGGATCAACTGCGGCGCCAACGCTGGTCCACGTGTTGCCGACGCTGCGATACAGCGAGCCACCTGCACCAATGAGCGTCTCCATGTCAGGGGCGGTTGCGATTGTCACCGCACCATCGGGAACGGACACACTTCCCACTCGGGCAGTACCGACCGCGATATACGCAACCTGCAATGACGCAGCACCTGTGGCCCCAAGCACCGCAAGCGTTCCGCTATCACTCCAGGACAGATCGATCGCATCAGTAAGGACGGACTCAACGCGAATGGGATCAGCAACTCTCACCACATCGCCTGAACGTTCAATGCGAGCGACCATCGGCTCTACCCGAGTTCCTCTGCGAATCAGAAGTCCAGCGCGAGTGCCATCACGCGCGATCGCCACTGACAGCAGATCCGCATCTCGCACGCCCGGTGGTAGACCGATAACGGAAACCGCAGAAACAACTCCTGCTCTGATCAGCAACAGCCCCTTCCCGCGATCAACAAACCACAGACCACCTGTCGAATCCCACGACGGACGAGAGAGTTCGGCACCCGAATACCTCTTGGTAGCTGTTTGATTTCCACCCAGCTTCGCAGTCCACAGCGAGCGGCGATCCAGACTGAGACCCGCAACCTGCGTCGAGCCAACATCAATAGCTGGTGAAACGATCGCGGGCTTTGTCTGGCCGATCACAGAGAGTTTGTCTTGGGCCGTTACCGAAACCAGGCCACGCTCACTGACTGCAATAGCGCCCTTGACGGCCGGATCAGGGTTGTAGTTGTTCCACGTTGACACCGACTGCACCGGCCCCTGACCTGGTACGGCAACCGGTTGCCCGCCTACGGTGATTCGGAACGAACCAACAGACGGTACTTGGCGCAACGTCCACGCCAACTGGGCCGACAACGCCTTTCGGGTCGCATCATCGGCCGCGAGTACCTCGCTACTCAACGCCACCTGTGCGACGCCATCCACGATGGGCACCGAGTCAAGTGCCAACCTCGTCCCTTCAGGGAAGCCGGTACGCACAGACGGCGCGATCCAGGACGTCGGACCAGCAAGTAACGCTCGAACAAGTTGGGTAGCCATCCCGGCACCCGACACGGGGATCGTGATGGGTGCCGGTACGAGGGTGCCAAAGTCCCTCGTGAAGTAGTAAAGATCCATGGCACGGAAACCACGATCGATATCACCGGGGCCAAGGACTAAGCCCGGTGGCAATGACGAGATTCGCCACTCACCGTTCACCTTCGTCACGCTGTAGGTGTCATCAAGTTTCGTACCGGGGTTGGCCACGGTGTACTGGCCGGTGGAATCTATGGATCCCAGTAGGCTCCCCTGAACCTGAACCTCATCACCCTTCGTGGCAAACGCCAACCCACCATTGTCATAGACCGAAACTCCGGCACCCGGATTCCAGATCGAGGCCGCCTTACCGGTGAGGTATTCACGAGCGACGATGTAGGCTCCGTCGGCTGATGCAGACGCTTCCTGAAAACCTCGGACGAGATCCTCTGGAGACATCCCCTGAACTGGTGGCCGGGCGATTACTCGGATGAACTGATCCTGGCCAGCGACAGAAACGACAGGACCCTGCTCAATCGGCCCAGACGTGGGAACCCCACTACAGGCCGCGAGACTCAGACAGATCACGATGAGCCCACATATGCGCTTCACGGTGCCACCTCCTCACGTCGAGGAGTGCGATAGGGCGATGCCAGTGCAGCATGAACGCGCGGGCCAGCGTCAGCCGGAATCAGTGGAAGTGGTGATTCGGTCACCGC